>CAZEQX010000149.1:0-5536 GCA_964514635.1 uncultured Thiothrix sp. | reverse complement strand
GGGGCATTCGTGGCGGGTAGTCACGATTTGATCGAGTATTTAATCCAAACCGCCCGCACTTGGATTTTCACCACCGCGCAACCACCAGCCGTTGCCGCCGCAACCTTGGCGAGTTTACAAATCGTGCAAAACGAACCCGAACGGCGGGCGCATTTGCACGCTTTAATCCGGCAGTTCCGTGAGGGGGCGATGCAGTTAGGCTTGCCGCTGATGGATTCCGCCACCGCGATTCAACCCATTCTGATCGGTAGCAGCGAACAAGCCGTGGCTTTAAGCCGCCAACTCGAAGCGCAAGGCATTTGGGTGGCGGCGATTCGCCCACCAACCGTACCGCAGCATACCGCACGCTTGCGCGTTACACTTTCCGCCGCCCATACCGTTGCGGATGTCGAACGCCTATTAGCGGCGTTAGCAGGGTGGAATCAAGGCCGCTAAATCTTTACCTTCCACCTTTTGCTTAAGATCGTAATCCACCAGCAGAGGCAGATAACCCGACTCCGTATCCAATTTCAGGAAAGTCGTCATCGGAATCGCCCCCGCTGGTAATGCCGTTTTACGACAGGCATCCACACTCACGCCCATCGTGCTGGCTGGCTTTTTACCACCATCCAGCTTTTTCGCTTTCAGGGTGTCGCGGAACTGTTGCAAGCGTGGAATATCCGCAGGCGCAAGCCGATACGCATACAACTGATAACCCGCTTTAGCAGCATCGTTCAGCGTTTTACCTTCCAACGCTGTGGGCACGGCTTGCAGAATGAATTGTTCCGTAACAGGCGTTTCACCATCGCGCTGCATTCCCAATGCCAACTTAACACCATCAGGGCGCGGCGCAACCCAATCCGGCATTTGCGCCGCCACGCGCAATACGGTTGGGTCAAGCGTCATGGGGTCTGCGGTTGCGAGTTTGTACAAGGTTTTGACAGGGATCGCCGTACACGCACTGAGACACAGTGCCGCCACTAGAAGCCAGCGTTGTTTCATCTTAAAAGTACCGTTTTACTTGAAATAATTATTGTATAACATTAATATTTTCACCTGTAAACCGAATGGGATGAACAAAAATGAATCTGGTTGCAACACGCACGGGGCGTTGGCTCGCTCCGATCACACAAGGCATCGCGCTATTATTGGTGTTGGGCAACACGCTATTATGGCTGATTCCCGGCGGGGCAGAGTTCGTAGCACGCAATCTGACGGGTTTAACCCACGAACCCATCGCGCTAACCACACTCGCGGTAGCATTGGCTTGGTTAATATCGACCTTGCAAATGGTGTTACTCGGTAGTGGCTTATGCGCAATGGCGAAGGTGTTCCGTTGCTTGGCAAACAATGAGCCGTGGCATCCGCAAGTCGGTACGCAAGTTCACGGTTTTGGCAGGGCGTTACTGTGGTTTGGTTTGACTAGCCCGCTGTTTCGCAGCTTGCTGGTAATGGCGGTGACGTTTGAAAATCCCGCCGGACAAAAACTGTTAGTGATCGGTATTTCTGCCAATGACATTGTGATCAGCCTTGTTGGCGTATTGCTGATGATGTTGGGCTATGTCTTGCAAGAGGCCGCTGCGATTGCCGACGATAACCGCCAAATCATTTAACACAACGAAGTATTCATGCCGATTATTGTAAATCTCGATGTCATGCTCGCCAGACGTAAAATGCGCTCCAAAGAATTAGCGGAACGCATTGGCATTACCGAACAGAATGTTTCCTTGCTCAAATCTGGCAAGGTTAAAGGCATCCGCTTTGACACTTTGCAGAAAATTTGTGAAGTACTGGATTGCCAACCAGGGGATATTCTCGCGTTTGCGCCAGATACCATCCCATTTATGCCAGCAAGCGAAACGTGATCAGCATGGCAATCACAAACAAGGCCAAATACACCCACGGCAACACCACCCAATAGAGCACCAGTTGGTGCATGGCTAATGCGTACATCACCCATGCACCAACACCAGAAACCCCAAATATCACGGGAATCCCCCAAGCCATTAGCAACAATCCAACCGCCCATCTTACCTGCATATTAGCGATGCTGATTGTGCTACCTGAAGCGATAAAAACGCCCAGCAAAATACCCAGCACACTGACAACCGTATTGATCCACAATATCCACATGAACCACCCCTCCTGATCCGTTAGATACCCAACCATAACCCAAAATTCACACAAGCACACAATCACACTCTCTATGCTATTTGACAGCCTTTGTCACTGACTTTCGTTTCTCGATAGGAACAAACCCATCATGAGTACAGAACCAGCAATGTGGATGGACTGCCTGCGCCAGTTAGTAGGCATTAATTCACACACTTTTAATAAATCGGGTGTAGATCAGGTCAACGATTTGTTCACCGAGTGGATGGAAGCCATCGGTTTTACCGCTGAATACTTCCCACGACAACAAATCGGCGACCATGTGCTGTATCGTTCTGCGGATGGTGGCAAACCCAAACTATTGTTTTTAGGTCATTCTGATACTGTTTTTGCACAGGGACGTTTTGAAACATTCCACGACGATGAACAGTGGGTATACGGCCCTGGCGTTTGCGATATGAAAGGAGGGCTGGTCGTGGCACTCACAGCACTACGCCACGCAGCAGCACAAGCCCCGCTTAGCGATGTCGACTTTTTACTGGTATCCGATGAAGAAACTGGCAGCGACGATTCCCGCGCACTCACCACCCAATTAGCCACGCACTATCACGCCTGTTTGGTACTAGAAGCCGCCGGACAAAATATGGAAGTTGTCACTGGTCGCAAAGGTGTTGGGACATTTCGCATTGACATCAAAGGTAAAGCTGCTCATGCAGGGGTACGCTACAGTGAAGGTATTAACGCTAACTTAGAAGCTGCCCATAAGCTGGTGGCCTTGACCAAGCTTACGGACTTAAATCTAGGTACAACCGTCAATGTGGGCAAAATCCAAGGAGGCGTGGGCGCAAATACCATTTCCCCCGACGCGTCCTTATTGATCGAAATGCGTTATACCCAACAAAACGAACGCGACCGTTTAATGAACGAGTTAGAACAGATTGTGCGCACATCTTTTGTGGAGGGCACACACAGCATCCTCAGCGGTCAAATCCAGAGAGATGTTATGGCGAACACACCAATTCAACAACAATTGCTGCACACCATTCAAACACTCCACGGTAAACCTCTAGCAACCGAATTTCGTGGGGGCGTTAGCGATGCCAACACTATCGCTGCGGCGGGGGTTGCAACATTGGACGGTTTTGGCCCGTTTGGTGATGGCGACCACACCCTTGACGAACGCGCTTTAAAAAGCAGTTTTGAGGAGCGCATAACATTATGCACTCAGATTTTGCATTACCACCGCCAGCATGGGTGGTTATATCCCATTTAACACTCCGAGAGAATCTTAAATAGAGAGAGGAAACACAATGGTGAAGGATAATACGATTGGTATATGGTTATACCAAAACAGTGGCGGCGATGTTTTACAAACTAAACTCATCCAAAAATTGCACGATGCTGGCTACCCTACTGTTTGCCATTTGGATTTACGCCAAGCCCATGCAAGTCCTCATGGCATTATGTGCAATGGGGTTAATATGAACGAACTGGCCTTATTTTTCAGTTACAATGCAGGGCAACAAACGCCTTATCAAATGTATTTGTATGAAACATTGGATCACTACATTCCCATTCTCAATAACTTCCCCGCTTTTGCTTTAACCGAAGATAAATTCCGCACTATTACATTATTAAATCATTGTGGCATCCCCACCACGGACTTCCAACTTATTGCACTACAGGAAGCCGATATTTTACATAACACACTGCAAAAATGGGGGGGCAAATTGGTTTACAAACCTGTTAATGGGTGGGGCGGACGCGGTTTAGTCAAAGTAGAATCACCTGAAGAACTTGAACAATTAATTACAGTGGAAAAACAAAAAGCCCAGCATCCTTTTTTATATGTCGAACGTTTCGTGGATTATGATGGCACAGATTATCGTATCGATATTGTCGATGGTGAATTTGTTGGTTGTTATGGTCGTCGAGCATCGAAAGGTGAATGGCGCACTAATGTCACCAATGGCGGTAGCGTTTTCTTGCGCGAACCCAATGATGAGGTTGTTCGACTTGCCCAAACTGCTGCAAATGTAACAGGGCTGGAAATTGCGGGCGTTGATTTGATTTATGATCGAACGCATGAGCAATTTATTGTTCTAGAAGTAAACGGAATACCTGCATTCGCTACACCTGATCAAGAAGCGTTGGGTTTGAATTTTAACGAGCGTAAGTTGGATATGATCGTACAACTCATGCAACGCAAACTAGCGGAGGCCATACACTATGACCAAGCTGCCTAAGCTAGGATTCATTTATTTAGACCATGTTTGGCGTTTTTTTACAGCTTGTAATTTTAAGCATTGGCCTGATCCTATCGAAACGGTTACTTACCATTGGCAAAATGATAAAGAGCGCTTTATTCAGGAAGTGCTGACAAAGGAAATCGATGTTTTAATTGGCAATATACCTGCTACTGCCTATGAAGTCTTTCGTGAAATTGCTGCTGCATTACCACATGTCCGTTTTATCCCATCATTAAACTCACAGTTCGCGAACAAATCCAAAGAAAATGTCACTTTATTTTGCCAACAGCATCAATTACCCATTCCACACACTGCCATTTTCTACGATGAAGCACAAGGGTATGATTATTTAAATAGTTGCTCTTATCCTAAAATTATTAAGCGCAGTTACGGACCATCGAATTACGGCGGTTACTTTGTACACAAAGTTGATAACCAAGCAGAAGCAATGGCTTTATTTCAGAAAAAGCAATACATGCCAATGTACATTCAGGACTGTATCCCGCTCACAGCAGATATTCGCGTCATGTTAATTGGGCATCAACCTGTTTGTGCTTTTTGGCGAGTTGCGGGTAAAGATCAGTGGATTACCAATACCAGCCAAGGCGGACACATGAATTATAGCGGTGTTCCACAAGCTGCTTTAAGCTTAGCAATTGCTGCCAGCCGCGCCGCACAAGCCGAATTTTGGGCGTGTGATATTGCAGAAAGCAATGGCGATTTTTACATTCTCGAATGCGCGACGGCTTTTGCCGCATTCCCTTACATTCGTGATTGGATTGCACAATACCTTATGTGGGATTTATGCCCAGAACAATTTTCCCAACCATACATCCCCCTTTACCATTGGGAAGCATTAGGCAAAGTAGATGCTAACGTATTGCGACAGTTACGCCATATTGAATTTACAGCCGAACTGAATCCTTCAGTCGATGGTGAACTGTATTTTCAGGAAGGGTACGAACAATTTTCAATGGAACGTACCACCGACCTAGCAAATACACCACAAGCACCCTACGCCCAACACACCCGCCGCATTGCACCAGAATCCCACTCTATTACTGCTAACACCGCCTTGACAATACCTGCCAGCGTTGAAACACACCTCAAGCCTTACGACCGGCCCCGCGGGGGGGGGGCGGGGGGGGGGCGGGGGGGGGGGGTGGGGGGGGGGGGGGGGGTGGGGGGGGGGGGGG
>CAZEQX010000148.1:0-5545 GCA_964514635.1 uncultured Thiothrix sp. | reverse complement strand
CCAACAAATAGCTGGATAATGTTCCCGCCAGCAATTCATAAATCAGCCCGCAAATAGCAATCACAAACGCCGCCGCTAATAAGGCTAATTGCTGTTGACGCTGCGGAAGTAAAAAATGGTTATTATCGCTAGTCGGAGTCATGGTGGTGCTCATGGTGTTCATGTCACGCATTGTAGAGCGAGTCGGCAGCACAAAATAGTGGTTGATCACACAAACCTCATGGATTTGCTAAGGCCAGATCAACAGTGCAATAATCCACCGCGATAATGGATAGCGAGTGAGCGTAATGACCGTCATTGTTGCAGAATATCTAGGTGTCCGAACCGATCTCGGCATTCCTATCACGCCAGTGGATGCACTGACCCGTGCCAAAATCCCCTGCCCTTTCCGAAACGCCCACTGTGACAAAGTAGCTCGCGGTAATAAACCCGTCTGCTCGGTCTGGGATGCGGATACTCACGAACTCTGGATTGTGTGTTCGCACCGTCTTTGCGCTACCTCCCCTAAAGACCAACCATTAAACGAACATCAAAAAACCATCTTGCATTTGGTCGCACAAACTATTTTTTCACCAGCTATTCCTCGACAAGATGTACTGGTTAAGCGTGAAACACCTATTCCTGTCACCGATGACAGTAGCTATTCTGCTGACTACGTTATGTGGCGCAAAGATCCAAAAGTCCTCACACTGGATGCACCCGACCGCCCCATTATTTTAGAAATGCAAGGTGGCGGCGAAACAACAGCGACAGGGGAATTAACCCGTCACATTGATCAATGGGAAAAATTACCAACACCCAGCCTTGAAATACTCACGCAACCAGTTAAGAAAACTGCCCCACTCGTAACCAATGCGTGGCGCAGACAACAAGAACAGTTTTTGGTTAAGGGCAATGTTGCCATGATGACAGGAGGGCGAATGGTGTTTTGTATCGGTTCTATGATTGAACGTTACTTAATGCCACGTTTGCGAGAAAGCATACAATTCCGCGATTTACGTCAAAGCAATTGGACACTAGCTTTGCTCACTTTTGTAGAAGCACCGGACAAAACCAATCGCCCTGAATGCGCCCCTCATTCTTTAGCCTTAACAATTGATATGCAACGCTCTTTATTCACCAACTATGCCTCGTTCGTGCAAGCTATCACGAATCAGGGTTCACCCTGTAACAGTTTGTTTGCTGAACCCTACATCACGTTGGAGTGAAGTTTGCCACTCAGCATCCACCGCTAACAAACGTCGTCCAATCCATTCAACGACATGCACACACACTGCATTGCCTACGGCACGGTATCGGTGGCTGTCCACCCCACCGGAAATCCCTGTAGTATCTCGCACTCGGAAGGCATTAAGCGTCTGACAGACAGCATCGGCACTGCCTCGGCTATCAAGGGTGAAGGATTCTCCATCATTGCGGTAGCCTTTGGCTTGAGGACCTGCGCTGGATTTTCTGCCAATACTAGCGTGCTGGATAACGTAACAATTTGACTCTTGATCGCCTGCTCCAAGCTTTCTGGCAAGGGTTTTTTCCTGTCCGATGCCCGCTCGATGAGCGATTGCAAGTGGTTCACGCTCAAAAAGTACTTCAGCGGAGCGGAGGTTGCCAAGACTTGCGACAAGGTACACACGGCGACGGCGTTGGGGTGTTCCAAAATATTTTGCATCGAATACTCGCCACGAAACGCCGTACCCGAATTCATCCAACTTTTCGAGGAGAATGCGGAAATCTTTGCCTTCATGGCTGTTAAGCAAACCGGGGACGTTTTCGATAATGACCCAACGGGGCTTGCGAGCGGCAATAAGTGCTGCATATTGGAAGAACAATCCACTGCGTTCACCTGCTAATCCTTTACGTTTACCTTGGTTGGCAGAAGACAAATCTTGGCAAGGAAATCCCCCACACCACACTTGTGCTTCGACCGGAATGTCATGAACTTGAATAGCGTTTATATCACCATAAAGCGGAACATTTGGCCAGTGTTTTTTTAATATTTGCTGACAAAATGAGTTCACCTCACATTGGAAAACCACTTGCATTCCAGCGCGTTCCAGCCCTAAGTCAAACCCGCCAATTCCGGCGAAAAAAGATGCTACCTGCAACATAATGCTTTATCAAAAACAATGGATGTATATGATAGACCTAACAAACAAAGCATGGCAATTCCTCCTATCTCGCGAACCTGACACCTTAGCCAATCGCTGCCGCGTAAATCATGCCTAGTGCAATAATGACCGCTGCAACGACAATCGCAACCGCCGTATTGTTTTCTTCGACAATTTTCTTTTCTAATGGAAAAGGACGTATCCACTCCAAAATAAAAATGGTTAAAATAAACAACCCCATACCAATCAGGCCATACACCAGACTGGAAATAATGTGTTCAAAAGTCAACTCAGCCATTTTTCACCCTCAACCTAACAACAGAATCATGGTTATTTCCCAGCATCATAACCACCCGAATTAAAACCACCGCCATAACTTCCTGAACGGACACTGGTATCATTTTCGTCGAAATACGTTTCTTCCATACCGATGTTGCGATACGTCAAATACGCTGCAATAACAGTGAGCATAATGAAGATGACAGTTATCAAACGCGCCATTATGCTTCATCCTCCATTTGTGGCTGCCAGCGTCGGTATTCAAAATACCACCGTGCGATGGGATACCACAAACTCGCTATACCAGCGATCAGCAATAACCACAGAAAATAGCGTTTTCCCATAAAACCTTCACGAAGCGTCAGGGTCATAACCCCCGTTGGCAATGTTGTATTAGCACTGTCCTCACCAATTCCACCCTCAGGAGTTGCTAAAGCCAAGGTATAACGTCCTGCTTCTGGCACTTTAAATAAGGCTGTGGCAAAACGGCTACCTTCAGACCAACTTTCACCGTCTTCATAACCTTCATAATACGAAACTTCTTTGCCCAAAGCATAAATCGCTTTGCCATTATGCTGCAATGTTAGCTCCGCATACAGCCACGCATTATTAATTGAGGTGCTCATGTCCAAACGCACTAAATGCTGTGGTTGTGTAATGGTAAATTCGTGTGTTTGTTGTGTTTGCTTTGCGCCTAATGGCAAGGTTTCTTGAAAAATCACTTTACCACTAAACAACAACCAAATAATCAAAACTGCAACAGCAGCAATACCAGCAAAAATCAACCCCACGCGACTCACGGCTTGCGCTGTTGTTGCATCATAAGGTTGTGCTGGATGCACATTCACAGGCTCTGGCAAACTGTCTTTTAACTGAAAAGCGGTTTTAATATCCGCTACCGATAAATACTCGCTTAAATACAACTCCGCTTCGTCATTATTCTTCTCAGCGGATAATAACAAAGGTGGGTTAATGGCTTCTGCTTGCCAAACCGTATCACCAACTTTTGCCAGCCATGTTAATTCGCCCGCGACATAAGTGATTTCCGCCTGATAACGCTCCCAATACAAAAAACGTTGATCCCGAAAATAAATCGGTGACTTTGTCGTTTGTTCCCACATATTCGCGGGCATTAATTCCCGAATGCGGCGCGAAAAACTGAAATGCCCTTGTTCGTAACTCAGCCAAGCGTAACCATGCGTGGGTGAATACAGCAATAAATCCACCCATTCACCCTCTGCAAACCACGCAATCATGCCGATAATGGTGAAATCCACACCTTTGAGTTTACCCTGCATTCCCAATTCCAGCGGGCATTCGGGGCGATGCTGATTCGCAAATTGCGCCAAAACCGCAAAGTCATGCCGTGCGTCCATCACCGCACCGCAATACGCGCAGTTTAGGGTTTGAATTTTATGCCCACCGCCATGCAGGGTTAGCGGCGCACCACAAGCGGTACAACGAATACTGCTGATTTTTTCAGTGGGAAGGCTGTCATTCATACCGCCACCTTGATCTCAAACGGGTCAATCCAACGCCCTTGATAAGCGCGTGGTTCACCTTGCAAAGGGTATTCCATCGTGACTAATGCGCCATGTTCGCCGGATAAATGCACATATCCCATGCGTTCATTGGGTAAAATCGCCTCTGGTAGTTCACCGCGTACCCCTACGCATTGGCACAGATTTTTTTCCGTCACCTGCCAGTATTGCGTGAGACGGCGCAACGGTTTGCCGACTTGAATCTCACGAATATCAGGGAATGGGGCTTGCCATTGCATGGGGATTTCAAACGCAAAATCGCCTTCATCCACGCTAACCCAACGCCCTTCACCCGCATTATCCATCACCCACCATTCGTCCCAAAATCCGCCCTGGTAGCGGTAACGCACCAAACCCACAGGCGTATAAGTTTGCTGTTGGTAAGTAAAAGGCACACCCATTTGCAACAGGCTCGGCATGTCGGCTAATACGGATGCTTTCCCCGCCAGACGCACGGCTTCATCTTCAAGGAAAATCGTGGAATGGCAGTGCTCACACACCGTCAGTTTGCTGTGGCGAAACTGTTGCGGTAGCGCACTTCCGCATTGTGGACAATTATGCGTGGCGGAAAACATCGTGTGTAAATTTTTTAGTCTTGCCTGAATGAGCGACTACTGTAGCATATTTCCGTTTAATCGTTTATGTTTCAGCCCCATGACTGCATTTGTAAAACCACCCAAAAGCCTGCTACGGCAGGTCGGCAAGGCAATTGTCGAATACAAAATGATCAAGGAAGGCGACCGTATTCTGCTAGGCCTATCTGGCGGGAAGGATTCGTTGTCGCTGCTGCATATTTTGCACCACTTCCAACGCCACGCGCCGATTGATTTTGAATTTGGCGCAGTCACCATTGACCCAAACTCTGATGGTTTTGACCCCAAACCCCTGATCCCGTATATGGAAACCTTGGGTATACCCTACTACTTCGTACCCGAACCAATAGTAGATTTAGCTGAAAAGCACATGGATAATGATTCCTACTGTGCTTTCTGTTCGCGAATGAAACGGGGTTTGATGTATCGCACCGCTCGCGAACACGGGTATAACGTGCTGGCATTAGCACAACACTTGGATGACTTAGCGGAAAGCTTCTTGATGTCCGCCTTCCACGGCGGCAAACTAAAAACCATGAAAGCGCATTATCGGATTGATGCAGGCGATTTGCGTGTCATTCGCCCCTTAGTCACCACGCGCGAACGACAAACGGCTGATTTTGCAAAGGCAGCGGAACTCCCTGTGATTCCAGAAACCTGCCCAATGTGTTTTGATATGCCGACGCAACGCTGGCACATGAAACAGTTATTAGCGGGAGAAGAACAACAAAACCCTAATATGTTCAAGAGCTTGCTAACGGCAATGCAACCACTGATTCGGGATGGTCTGGAAAATACCTAGCCTTAGTAATTTTAGGTTTTTTCCGTTCATCGGCTAGACAGTGGCGGGATATTGTATAAAGATACGGTCTCACAACAAACAAGCAGGCATAAGCAAAAGATATGCCACACACCGTTACCGTATTCTGTAGATTTGAGAGAGTTACCGACTAGATGAGGAGTCTACAATAATGTCCGATGTTAAACTTTATCCGGTTCCTGCTGAGTTCGCTGCACAGGCGAACAT
>CAZEQX010000147.1:0-5559 GCA_964514635.1 uncultured Thiothrix sp. | reverse complement strand
TTAATGGGAATTTAGGGAGTATTGGGAATCAAAAGGAATCAGGCAAAACAGGGGAGTGGAGCGGGTGAAGGGAATCGAACCCTCGTATGCAGCTTGGGAAGCTGCCGTTCTACCATTGAACTACACCCGCGCAATGGGATAACGTTGTAGGTCGACTATTCTAGAGCGTTTTGCCACGGACGACAATCATGAATTTAATCGCAACAGAACCTTCTTTTGCTGACAAAGTGCTGGCTTGGTTTGACCTACATGGCCGCAAAGATTTGCCGTGGCAAACCAACCCGACCGCGTATCGGGTTTGGGTATCGGAAATCATGTTGCAGCAAACGCAAGTCAGCACAGTTATCCCCTATTATGAACGCTTTATGCAGCGTTTCCCTGATTTACTCAGCCTTGCCGATGCGCCATTGGATGACGTACTCAAACACTGGGAAGGCTTAGGCTATTACACCCGCGCCCGCAATCTGCACAAAACGGCGCAATCCGTGCGGGATCATTACGCAGGACATTTCCCAACTGAAATCGCACAAGTCGAAGCCTTGAGTGGGATCGGGCGTTCCACCGCTGGGGCGATTTTGTCCTTGAGCCACAACCAACGCCACGCGATTTTGGACGGCAATGTGAAGCGCGTGTTGGCGCGTTACCATGCTGTTGCCACGCCCACCAATGAACCGCGCACGCTCAAGCAATTGTGGGATTACGCCGAACAGCATTTACCCAACGAACGTTACAATGATTACACCCAAGCGATGATGGACATGGGTGCAACCCTATGTACCCGCAGCAAACCTGCCTGTTTGTTATGTCCGATTCAAAACGGTTGCCAAGCGTTTAAGCAAGGTAATCCCACCACCTACCCTGTAAAAAAACCCAGCAAAACCAATCCCGAAAAAACGCGTGTGGGTTTGTTACTGCGCAATCAACAAGGCGAAATCCTGCTCACACAACGCCCACCAACAGGTATTTGGGGTGGATTGTGGAGTTTCCCCGAATTTGCGGATTACCACGCCTTGCAAACATGGTTAGCCGAACAATGCGATACCGCCTTAACCACAACACTGCTTACCAACCAAACACACACATTCTCACATTACACGTTAAACTTGCTGTTATACGGAGCAACTGTCCAAGACTTCAGCCCGTCACGGGTAATGGAAGGCTCTAACTTGCTCTGGTATAAAGCAGGCACTCGCATGGATGGTGGGCTTTCCGCTGCTGTGCGCCAATTTTTAGCCAAAACACACGATTCGATTTGAGGAGAACACAATGACTCGCATGGTCAACTGCGTAATTTTAGGACGCGAAGCCGAAGGTTTAGACCGCCCAATGTACCCAGGCGCAATCGGCATTAAGATTTACGAAAGCGTTTCCAAAGAAGCATGGCAACAATGGATGCGCCAACAAACCATGTTGATTAATGAATACCGTTTAAGCCCCATCAACCCAAAAGACCGCAAGTTTCTTGAACAAGAAATGGAAAAGTTCTTCTTTGGCGAAGGTGCAAGCCAAATCGACAATTTCAAGCCCGCTTGAGCCATCGTGCTGTGAGCCTATTTGCCACTTGCTGCACGTTTAGCGGGTGGCTTCCAGATAATCGCTTCGATTTTCCAATCACCTAACACCTCTTGCGGTGGAATAGCATTGGTCGGCCCGTTCCACTTCCCACTGAATAAATACAAAATATTGCCGACTCTGGGTGCGTAACACAGTACTTTTCCCGCTAATTCCTCGGTCGCCGCCGCGCATTCTTCGGTATGCCCATAACTGTATACATCACGAAATGGCATACCAATAGCCACGCCGAGCTGATTGCCGATCAGGTTATCATGCACCATGACCGAAAAAATCTTTTCGTGTTTTGACTCTGGATTAATGGTTAATAATAGCTTCAAGTCTTTACTCACCGTAATAATGGGGTAAGGCTGACCTTCGGTGAAATTGGTTTGTTGCGTGACATTCAAATTGGGAAAGACGGCGGTAATATCGTGCAAATTAAAGGATGTTTGTGCATTTAATGGCCCCACCCCACCAATCGACAACATTTCCAACGGTTTGACCGCAATGGGCGGAACTTGCGGCGCATCGTCCTGACAGGCTGCTAATGTAACGCTCGCGATTATCGGTAGTAATTGGGTAATCGCACACAAATTCCGCATAACCACTCCTTACCTCCAGCAATTTGCCGAAATTCTGACACAAAATCGCAAAGCGTGCATTTTTATGTCTTACTGATTTATAGTCCAGAATCCTTTGCTTTACCGTAATATAACCATGTCTACAACGCCTGTTTGGTTGATTGATGCCAGCATTTATGTATTCCGCCCGTGGTTCGTGCGCCAACCGCTACCGCTGGATGCAGCGGGAAACCCGATTAACGCCGTGCTCGGCTTTTTGCGCTTTGTCTACCCATTACTGCGTACCGAACAACCGCAACACATTGCCTTTGCGTTTGATACCAGCCGTTTAACCTCGGTGCGCAAACAGATTTACCCCGCTTACAAAGCGAACCGCCCTGCCGCCCCCGACGAACTGAAATACCAATTCCAATTGTGTCGTGAGTTTTTACAAGCATTAGGGTTGGTGGAAGCCGCTAGTTTGCAGTACGAAGCCGACGACATTATCGGCACATGGGCACGGCATTACCACCAACAAGGTTTTGCTTGCCGCATTATTAGTGGTGACAAAGACTTAGCGCAATTGGTGGCAAAAGACGATCTGTGGTGGGATTACGGCAAACGCGCCGCCTTACCAATGGGGGGAATCAAACGTGAATTTGGTGTGTGGCCTGCACAAATCGCTGAACAACTCGCCATCGCGGGCGATACCGCCGACAACATCCCCGGAGTCCCTGGCATTGGCATGGCAACGGCAGCAAAACTACTGCAAAAATTCAGCACCGTGGAAATTCTACTCTCACGCATTCCCGAAATCGGGCAAATGAAAACCGCAGGCGCAAAACGTTTACAAGGCTTAATTCAACAGCATCAAGACACCATCCGCTTAGCACGCCAACTCACCGAAATTCACTGCAATGTGCCGGAAATCCCGCTGGACATACAACGCGGCAACAAAGACTTACCACGCTTGCAGGAACTGTGCGAACAACTGCAACTCACCGCACAGCAATACCAACTGTGGAAGGGGGTGTAAGTCACGGCTTATTCAGCACCTGCTGCAACTCCGCTAACTCCGCATCACGGCGGTGATAACCAGTTGCATTGATCAGTTTGGCGGCGGCGACATGGTTCGTAAGGTCAGCCGCCTCGCAGCTATTCCCCCCATTCCAACCTGCCGCTGAGGCACAAGTAAATTCAGCCCGCATCCCCGTAATGGTTTTGCAGTTTTTTCAGCAACTCCAGACCACGCTGTTTGTTGCCACGGCTGGCAAGTGCCTTGAAGCGGTTTTCAGCATCAAACTGGGTTAGCGCCATGATGGTGAATTCTTCGTACAGCTTGTTGATGCTGATATTGCGGGATGTCGCCAGCGTTTTGACCCGTTGGTGGGTATCTTCTGGCAATCTGACGGTGATTACGCCCATAACGCCTCCTTGATGAATTGTTGGGGAGTGACGATGTTAAGCCCATCGAACAGCAACTCCCCATTTTTGAAATCACGAACATTCGTGGTAACGATGTATTTGGCTCCACCTGCGACAGCGAGTTCAATCAGATGGTTGTCGCCCTCATCTTGCAGGTTGGGTCGCCAACCGAAATAAATCTTGCACCATTGGCAGCAGGCGAGAAAAGCCGACAGAAACTCCATGCGTTCATCCTCATCAAAAGGGCATTTCTGCATCACTTCGTCGCGGCTGATAACGTCCAAATATTCGTTAAAAAGAGTATCCGCCATCAAGGGTGTAATTTTGTCCTGCAAGGCAAGCTCTATCACCTGTCTGGCAGTAGCCGCCTCTTTTCCCAGCAGGGCAGCGACCATGACATTAGTATCAACAACGACTTTCAAATGGCTGACTCGCTACGATTTCAATACCTTTATGCTAGCGCATATGCCAGCATTTGTCAGGTGAGTATTTGGCTCTTCTACATCGCGGCGGATTTTTGCCATCAATCGACTTTTCCATCATCTGCTGCCATGACTGACAACATGAGATAAGTTTGGGCACTAATCCCCCGCTATTGCAGTTTCGTAGGTTTCGCTGGCTTCCATCCATGCCATCTCGATTTCTTCTAACTGTGCATCAACCGTGCTTTTATCCAGCAATAATTGCTTGAGTTTGTTTTTGTTGGCTTCGCTGTAAATGTCGGGTTCGGACAATTGCGCTTCCAATACGGTTTTGCGCTGGTTGAGCTTGTCCATTTCCTTTTCGAGCTTGTCGACTTTTTGCTTTAACGGTTGTAAGCGTTTGCGCTTTTCGGCGGATTCACGACGCTGGTCTTTGCGTCCGGCGGCACTGTGCGCGGCAGCGGGTTCGTCGGCGGATTGGCTGGCGGCTTCTTCGGCACGAAAACGGTTTTGTAACCACACCGCGTAATCGTCTAAATCGCCTTCAAACTCCGTGGCTTTGCCGCTATCGACCAAAATCAGTTTATCGGTCACGGTTTTCAGCATGTGGCGGTCATGCGAAACAATCACCATCGCCCCCGTGAATTCTTGCAACGCCATGCTCAACGCAAGGCGCATGTCGAGGTCAAGGTGATTGGTAGGTTCGTCAAGCAGCAGTAAATTCGGGCGTTGGTAAATTAACAATGCCAAAGCCAGCCGCGCTTTTTCGCCCCCCGAAAACGGTGCAACCGCTTCATCCACCCGCGCCCCTTGGAACGCAAAACCACCGAGGTAGTTGCGCAAATCCTGTTCGCGGGCTTGTTTATCCAACTCGCGCAAATGCTGCAAAGGCGACTGATCAACTTTTAACTGTTCCAACTGATGTTGTGCGAAATAACCAATCTTTAAATCTTGCGCTTGCCAACTTTCGCCAGCTTGTGGAGCTAACTTACCCGCCAGAAACTTAATCAGCGTCGATTTACCCGCACCATTTGGACCAATCAAACCAAGGCGTTCGCCGGGTAAGATTTGCAATTCGACCTGATCGACAATGGTTTTTTCGCCATAACCCAAACGTACTTTTAATACATGCAGTAAACGATCTGGCAGTTTTTCAGGGTCTTTAAAACTAAAACTGAATGGCGAATCAACGTGCGCGGCGGAAATCACCTCCATGCGCTCCAAGGCTTTCAAACGGCTTTGTGCCTGACGCGCTTTGGTGGCTTGCGCTCGAAACCGATCCACATACTTTTGCATGTGCTCACGTTCGCGCTTTTGCTTTTCGTAAGCCGCTTGTTGTTGCGCGAGTTTTTCGGCACGAGTGAGTTCAAAAGTCGAATAATTACCCGTGTACAAAGTCATGCGCGAATGTTCAATGTGCGCAATGTGGGTGCAAATTGCGTCCAAAAATTCACGGTCATGCGAAATCAATAATAGCGTGCCACGGTAACTTTTCAGCCAATCTTGCAGCCAAATTACTGCATCCAAATCCAAATGGTTGGTGGGTTCGTCGAGCAACAATAGATCAGAACGGCACATCAAGGCTTGTGCCAAATTCA
>CAZEQX010000146.1:0-5632 GCA_964514635.1 uncultured Thiothrix sp. | reverse complement strand
CACTACCAAAAAAAAGCCGCAGTTGAACTGCGGCTAAGCCAAAACAATGAAAATCGGGCATTTTAACCTTGTTCTAATAAACGGCGTAAATCAATAACTGCTGCATTCGCACGCGATAAGTACGAAGCCATGATTAATGAATGGTTTGTTACAAAACCAAAGCCATTGCCGTTTAAAATAATCGGACTCCAAACCGTTTGTTGTGTTGCTTCCAATTCACGCACGATTTGTTGCAAACTGATTCGCGCATTTTTATTATCTAACACAGGGCCAAAATCTTGTTCCACCGCTTTTAGAAAGTGCAATAAAGCCCATGCTTGTCCACGGGTTTCATAGAAAATATTATCGACTTCCGCCCAATCGGTTTTGGTATAAGATTGTTCCGGTGTTGGTGTGGATTGCTGAGCATTTTTATCGCCTGCTAAACTGGTATTAATCAGTTGCTGCCCCACACTCGCACTTAAACGCTGGGATAATGAACCCAAACGTTTTTCTACCTGTGATAACCAATCACGCAAATTATCTGCCCGCGCATAGAATTGCGCATCAGCTTGGTTATTATCACTTAAACGCACCAAATAACTGTTTAATGCTTTGATGCCTGTGCGGTATTCGCTTTCAGTCGCGGGGAATAACCACGAGTTAGAATCAAAGTTAAAACGCGGTTCGGCAACAATTAAATCTTTATCTTCCGTGGATTGTGATTGTGAACGGCTGAAATCATTACGAAAAGCACGCGCCATATCACGCACCTGCACCAATACCCCAAACTCCCATTCGGGCATATCGTCTAAATAAATTCCTGGCGGAGTTTTATCATTCGTTAAATAGCCACCGTGTTTATCCAATAAAGTTTCTGCAACATGCACCAGCGTTGCCGTGGTGGTAAAACCTGTCACCACGTTTGTGTTTAATGCTGTTGCTTTGGTTTCGGCATTTTCCTTGACATCAAACATGGCAGGCGTGCTGCTCCAATAAATACCAAGCGTGATAACCACTAATAAATAGGTTACTATAAATAACCCCAGAGTCCACCATAAACCTTTTTCTTTCCACGTTTTAGGGTGGTAAAGACCAATGACTTGTTTACTGCGAGTTGCAGATTCGCTGAGTATAGGCATAAAGACTCCTTTCGTGCATTTTTTATTCAGCCTGATTTTTATTGTAATAATTTTGTAAACGGCGGGATATTAAAACCATTTCTGTAAGTGTATTCGCTGTTAGGGTGGCGAGTTGACCACCACGCCCCACACCTCCAACTGTTGGGGAAGCACATCCAGCGCCTCCCCCATTGCTAAGGCTTCCGCAACACCAATACCATGCGTGGATGCGGGGGATGCGAGTAACGCCAATTCCTCACGCGCCAACGTCAACCACGCACCAGCGGGATAGTCATCGCTCATCACCGCATCAATCACAATCACATGACTAAACCCCTGCATGATTTCCAATAACGCCATACCAGGGCGGTCGAGCTTTTGCACCACCCATGTACCGTTTTCCACCGCGATTTTGACTTCGGGACGCAGCAGTAATTGGTCAATCGCTTTCCACCCCGCTTGATCACTGCCAAACGGCGAACCAACCCCCAAAATCAGCGTAATTTCAAACGTTGGTTCGGGAATCGGCGGCTCATCCGCATCATAGAACAGGATTTCATCGTCTTTTGGTGCGGATTTTTTTGCCATATTAATCGCGTCGAACCTTGAGTTTAAGGAAATGCGTCGCGCAAGAAATGCACGGGTCGTAATTGCGAATCACCTGTTCGGCGTGCAAACGTAGTTCATCATCATCATGCTGTAAGCCAAATGCGTGCAGCGACTGATACAAATCCGCTTCCATGCGTGCCTGATTTTGGCTGGTTGGCGGCACAATCCGCGCATTCGCCACCGTGCCATCCGCATTAAACGCATAACGATGCCACAACAAACCGCGTGGGGCTTCGGTACAACCAAACCCCACCGCCGCTTTCGGCGTGACAGGCACAGTGGTCTGTTTGGGAATGCTATAATCGCGCAATAAACGTACAGCCTCTTCCAGCGCGTAAGCGATTTCCAAGGCTCGCGCCGTCATGCTATGGAACATATTGCGACTGGGAAAACGCACCGTGCTACCTTTTAACAAGGCAAGCAAATGCGCCGGAAATTGCGAATGCAACAAATTCAACCGCGCCAATGGTCCGACCAAATACGGTTTGCCGTTCAAGTGCGCGTGCAAAGCGGTGGAATACGCCACTTGATGCTCGTGGAAATGTTGCGCAAAGTCGGCAATGTCGATGTTCAAACCATTACTGCTAATAATGCGCCCTTCGTTCATCGGGTATTCGTGCGGATGCTGCATGGCTACCGAAATAAAATCCTGTTCCGCTGTAGGTAATGGAATGTGCGATACCCAATAGATCAATTCGTAAGCTTCATCCAAACTGGCTTTCAGTGTTTCGCGCAGGTCTTCAATGTCCGCCATCGACGGTGCGCCATACAAACCACCCACACAACTGTTCACCGGATGCACCGAACGCCCGCCCAATACGCGCATAATGCGATTGCCCAAACCTTGCAGTTTTAGCCCGCGTTGCACGATTTGCGGGTAGGTTTTTGCCATGCTTAATGCCGAATCGAACCCCAAAAAGTCCGGTGCGGCGAGTAAATGAATGTGCAAAGCGTGGCTTTGAATCCATTCCCCGCAATACAACACGCGCCGCATGTTCCTGACCCACGGCGAAATCGTCACGCCGAAAGCATGTTCAGCGGCATGAATCGCGCTCATTTGGTAAGCAACGGGGCAAATCCCACAAATCCGCGCCACTATATCGGGTACGGCCTGATGATCACGCCCTTCCAGCAATTTTTCAAACAAGCGCGGTGGCTCAAAAATGCTGAACTGCAAATGGGTAATCTTATCGCCTTCAATATCAAGGGCTAACGCGCCCTCGCCTTCCACCCGCGCTAACACAGGCACGCGAATGCTGACTTTACGCTGTTCCTGCATAGATCACTCCTTGCGGGCCGTAACACCCGTAACAACCACGCCCAAAACTTGGGCAAATCGCGCCACAACCGCTGTGCGTGGCGTGCCCTAAACAAGTTTTACCTGCACTCACAACAATGCACACATTGCCATGCCGTTTGCATTCAGCACACACTTTATCCGCCGGAAACGACGGTTTCGCCCCGTGCAATAAAGTAGCAATCGCCTGCAACATGTGCCGCGTATTCACCGGACAACCCCAGATTTCCGCATCGACTTTAATCGCAGAGGCAATCGGTTTAGCGGTATTGAGGCTATCCAAGTAAGCGGGCGTGGCGTAAATCGCTTGATGCCAACCATCACCATCCTGCAAATTGCGTAAGGCTTGAATCCCGCCTGCGGTAGCGCACGCGCCAATGCTGATCACCCAATGGCTGGTGTCACGAATCCGCTGAATCCGCTGTAAATCGTGCGCGGTGTTCAAACTGCCTTCCACAAAAGCAATGTCGACAGGTGCGTCTTCATTCAACAGACCCGCTTCAGCAAAATGCACAATCTCGACCTGTTCCGCCAGTTGTAACAAACTGTCACCCGCGTTGAGTAACGCGAGTTGGCAACCATCGCACGAGGAAAATTTGTGTACCGCAACGCTGGGTTTACGTCGTTCCATGTTAAAACCCCTTCACACCAAGCAGGTGACTAATGGCAGGTAATGGGAAGACTGGGCCATCTTTGCAGATGAATTGCGCCCCGAATTGGCAATGCCCGCAATGCCCCACCGCGCAGTGCATGTTACGTTCCATGCTCAACCAAATGTCATTGGCATCCAAACCGCGTGTTTGCAAGGTCGCTGCTGCCGCTCGCATCATGCCTTCGGGGCCGCACAACATAGCGATAGCGTTATTCGGGTCGAACGCGGCTTGTTCCACCAAAGTCGTGACTAAACCTGTGCTAAATGGCCAACCTTGTCCGGCTTGATCCGCTGTCAGTAACACTTGTGTGGCGGGTTCTTGCGCCCAAGCGTCGTACTGTTTGCGCCAGATTAAATCGTGGGAATGTTTCACCCCTTGCAGAATGATTAAACGCCCAAACCGTGCGCGACGTTGCAATACATAATGAATCACCGACACCACAGGGGCGCAACCTAAACCGCCCGTTACCAAAATCACGTCACGGTTTTCGGCTTCTAACATCGGCCAACCGCGCCCAAATGCACCGCGCACGCCAAGGTAATCACCCGTGGTTAACGCTGTCATGGCTTGGGTCACGCGCCCTACCACGCGAATGGTGTGGTCGTACAGATTGGCATTATCAGGGTCGGACACAATCGAAATCGGCACTTCGCCCACGCCATGCAAATACAGCATATTGAATTGCCCCGGCGTAAAGCTGTAACGCGCCTGCTGCACGGGGTCGGTGAATTGCAAACGCAGGGTGAAAATATCCGCTGCTTCCTGAATGCGTTCCACAATCACTGCTTCGTGAGGCAAATAGGCATTATTGTGATGCGTTTTCATACAAAGCCTCCACCGCTGCGGTTAAATCAATCCCCGCCGGACACCACGTTATGCAGCGTCCACAACCCGTACAACCACTACGCCCGAATTGTTCCTGCCAACCCGTGAGTTTATGCGTCAACCATTGGCGGTAATACTCCGCTGGCGTACTGCGTACTTGCCAACCATGAACGTAACTGTGCCCTTGGTTGAAACACGAATCCCACCAACGTTCGTGGCTACTGTGGCTGGTATCCAATTCCGGCTGTTCGACTGTTTGATGGCAAAAACAGGTGGGGCAAACCGCCGTGCAATTACCACACGCCAAACACTGTTCACCCAAGGTTTGCCAATGCGGGTGGTTTAAACGTTCGTACAGTAACGGCTTGGCTGGCAGTTGGCGCGTTTGTTGGGTGGCGGTTTGCATCCGCTGTTGTGCGGTGAAGATTTCATCGGCAGTCGCAGGGCGTAACGGTAAGTTTTCCGCCAGTAATTGCCCGCGTTCTGAACCCATTTCCACCACAAAACCGTCCGCTAATTCACTGAGTAATAAATCGTAACCCGTGTGAATCGCCGGACCATCGCCCGTCGATACACAAAAACAAGTCGCGGCGGCGTGGGTGCAATTCACCCCAATTAACAACAAATGCTCACGGCGTTGTTGGTAATACGGGTCGGGGTATTCACCGTGCAAAAAGTGCTGATCTTGCACGGCTAATGCCGCTAAATCACAGGCACGCACGCCTAAAATCGCTACTTTATCAGGCTTGGGTAAGACCGTTTTAAAATGCAGACGACCGGATTCATCACGCATTACTTTCCACAACGTTTCCTGCGGCGCGAAGGTATGAGGTTTAATCGCCGCTGCACCATTTGCCCAGTCAAACCAATACGGTGAATCGGTTTGTCGCAAACGGTAATGCGCGGGGGCTTGTTCGTCTTGAAAGCCTTGTGGCAATTGCGTGATGTCAGTGAGGGGGGCAAACATTATCGCACCGTGGCGAATTTGCGGGGCAATACAGGTGTAATCCAACGCCTGTAACAATGCCAAAAGCGCGGGAAAGTCCGTTTTACTCAGGTAATGACGCATAGCGGTGTACTCATTTCACCTTGGAATGCTATCAGTCTAATCCTGCACAAACGTGGATGTATTGAGCAATCGCATGAAT
>CAZEQX010000145.1:0-5677 GCA_964514635.1 uncultured Thiothrix sp. | reverse complement strand
AATTCACTTAACCCCAACTATTACGATATGACATCTAAAACTGCAATTATTACTGGTATTACCGGTCAAGACGGTGCTTATTTAGCACAATTGTTATTAGATAAAGACTACAAAGTTTACGGCACTTACCGCCGTACTGCGTCAACCAACTTCTGGCGCATTGAAGAATTGGGTATTCGTCAAAACCCTAATCTGCATTTAGTCGAATACGATCTTACTGATTTGGGTGCAAGTATTCGCCTATTGCAGCAAACAGAAGCAACCGAAGTTTATAACTTAGCAGCCCAAAGCTTTGTTGGTGTTTCGTTTGATCAGCCAGCAACAACGGCACAAATTACTGGCTTAGGTCCATTAAATCTGTTAGAAGCCATACGGATTGTGAATCCTAAAATCCGTTTTTATCAAGCCAGCACTTCAGAAATGTTTGGTAAAGTACAAGCCATTCCACAATGTGAAGATACACCATTTTATCCGCGTAGCCCCTATGGGGTTGCTAAATTATACGCGCACTGGATGACCATTAACTACCGTGAAAGTTATGATATTTTTGGTACTAGCGGCATCTTATTTAACCACGAATCGCCATTACGCGGTTTAGAATTTGTTACGCGTAAAATCACTGATGCTGTCGCGCGTATTCACTTGGGTAAACAAAATATTCTAGAACTGGGTAATATGGATGCAAAACGCGATTGGGGTTTTGCCAAAGATTATGTTGATGGTATGTGGCGTATGTTGCAAGCCGATGAACCAGATACTTTTGTGTTAGCAACCAACCGTACCGAAACCGTGCGTGATTTTGTCACGATGGCATTTAAAGCAGTTGGTACAAGTATTGAATGGCAAGGCCGTGATGAAACTGAAATCGGTATTAATACTGCAACGGGTCAAAAAGTCGTTCAAGTTAATCCCAAATTCTACCGTCCGGCGGAAGTGGATTTATTAATTGGTAATCCAGCCCATGCTAAAGAAAAACTGGGTTGGGAACCAAAAACAACGTTAGAAGAGCTATGCCAAATGATGGTTGAAGCGGATTTACGTCGCGTTCAAACTGGTATGTCATTCTAATCATGTAGATCATTAAACCATGAAAAAACTGCTCATTACAGGTGCAGATGGTTTTACGGGGCAGCATGTTATTCATGCTGCTTCGACCGCAGGTTATGAATGTCATGCATTGACCAGTAATTTAACCGACGCACCAGCCATCCACAATGAAATTTCAACCATTGTACCAACCCATGTTATTCATTTAGCTGCTATTAGTGCAGTTACACACGCTGATCAACTGGAAACCTATCATGTTAATGTGCTTGGTACATTACATTTGCTTGATGCATTACGCACTTTACCCCAAAAACCCGAAAAAATCATTTTAGCGAGCAGTGCTAATATTTACGGAAACACCGAAATAGACCCTATTAGTGAGGATATTTGTCCTGCTCCAGTTAATCACTATGCAATGAGCAAATTAGCGATGGAACACATGGCAAGCACTTATTGCAAGGAGCTTCCAATTGTTTTTACACGCCCCTTTAATTACACAGGTGTGGGGCATGATGAACGTTTTGTCATTCCGAAAATTATCCGTCATTTTGCACAACAAGCTCATACGATTGAACTAGGCAACATTGATGTCGAACGCGAGTTTAATGATGTTCGTACTGTGTGTGATATTTACCTAAAATTGTTAGAAATGGGTGAAATTGGCGAACGTTATAATGTGTGTTCCGGTCAACCAATTAAACTCCGTGATGTGATTAATACACTCATAGCAATAACTGGACATTCTATCACTGTTGAGGTGAATCCAGCATTTGTTCGACCAAATGAAATTCAACGACTCAGTGGTTCTCCGACTAAACTGGAAAAAGTGATTGGTACAATCCAGCATCGCAGTTTACAAGAAACCCTAAGCTGGATGTTAGAAAACCGATAGCCTGATGAAACTCGCTTTAAACACAACGCCTTTACTATCACCACTGACAGGTATTGGCCAATACATACTGCATTTAGCCCAAGAGTTAGCAAAAGCCCCTGACCTCGACATTGAGTATTTTTACGGGGTTGCATGGAGCAAACAACTCAAGGCATTTTCATCACAACAAGCAGGAAAAGCATTTAGTTTTGCACGAAACTATCTACCTTTTTCTTATGAGTTGCGACGTTTGGTTCAAACACAACGGTTTCGGTTTTATGCAAAAAAGCAAAAATTTGATGTCTACCACGAACCAAATTACCTCCTCATGCCATTTCAAGGCCCAACTGTTCTGACTGTGCATGATTTATCGTGGATAACTTACCCCGAAACGCATCCTAAAGAGCGGGTAAAAGCCATGAATAAACACATTGAGTCGAGTTTACGTTGTAGCCAACGCATTATTACCGATTCTGAGTTCATCCGGCAAGAAATTATAGATACTTTCGCAATTCAGCCAGAGAAGATTCATGCTATTCCTTTAGGTGTAAGTCATGACTTCCAACCGAAAACTGTTGAAGAGTCTGCCGCGATACTAACACAATATGATTTACGTCATGGTTCTTATTTCTTAGCAGTGGGTACTTTAGAGCCACGCAAGAATTTAAAATTAGTCTTTGCTGCCTATCGAAAACTTCCCGTATCCATAAGAAAGCATTACCCCTTAGTATTAGCGGGAATCAAAGGTTGGCAAACTCAAGAAATAGATCACGAACTAGGTTCATTAGTAAAAAATAATGAAGTCAGGTTGTTAGGTTATATTTCAAGAACCGATTTAGCAACAATTACCGCTGGTGCATTAACGTTAGTATACCCATCAATTTACGAAGGTTTTGGATTACCCCCACTAGAAGCAATGGCTTGTGGTGTTCCGCCAATCGTATCGAATGTTTCTTCCTTACCAGAAGTGGTAACACAAGGTGGTTTGAGCGTTGACCCTCATGATATTGATGGCCTTACCCAAGCCATGCAATGCCTCACGGAACACATCCAACTCCGTGAAAAACTGCAAAGTGAAGCATTAACCCGCGCCAAACAATTAACATGGCAAAATTGCGCACAAAAAACGCTTGCAGTTTATCAACAGGCTATTTGTGATTACTAACTAAATAGAATATCGCTGATATGAAAGTAGCCTTAATTCACGAATGGTTTAGCGAAGTCGCAGGCTCAGAAAAATGCGTTGCTGAGTTTAATACACTTTATCCACAAGCGGATGTTTTTGCATTGGTGGACTGGTTAAACAATGAACAACGCGCCCAAGTCTTAGATGGTAAATCTGTACATACCAGCTTTATTCAGCACCTGCCATTTTCAGAAAAGAAGTTTCGACACTATCTGCCATTATTTGCTTTTGCGATTGAACAGTTTGATTTAACCGATTACCAATTAGTTCTTTCTTCTTCTCATGCTGTGGCTAAAGGTGTTATCACACATCACGAACAATTACATGTGTGTTATTGCCATACTCCCATGCGTTATGCTTGGGATATGTATCACCAGTATTTACACGATGCAAAATTGGAGAAAGGTATTAAATCATGGTTGATACGATACACTTTGCATCGACTACGCCAGTGGGATGTTTTAAGTAGCTCGCGAGTGGATCATTTCATTGCAAATTCGCACTACATTAAAAAACGCATTAAAAAAGTATACAATCGTGATGCTACTGTCATTTACCCACCAGTTAATACGACTGCCTTTCAGTTGCAAACCCAGAAAGATAATTATTACTTAGCTTTCTCTCGACTCGTTCCCTATAAACGTATCGATTTAATTGTACAAGCTTTTGCTAATACGCGACATAAGCTTATCGTCGTTGGTAATGGACCTGAATTAGACAGGCTCAAAACCCTAGCTACTGCTAACATCGATTTTTTAGGGTATCAGAAAGATGGTGTCATTATTCAATTAATGCAAAATGCAAAAGCACTAGTTTTTGCCGCGCTGGAAGATTTTGGTATCATTCCGGTTGAAGCTCAAGCCTGTGGAACACCTGTTATTTGCCTCAATCAAGGTGGAACAGCCGAAACAGTATTATCGGGTCAAACAGGGGTTCATTTTGCAGAACAAACAGTAGCCTCAATTAAAAATGCTATTGCTGTGTTTGAACAACAACAAGACAGCTTTGACCCTTATTTCATTCAACAATTCGCACAGCAATTTTCCACACAACAGTTTCGTTCAAACATAGCCAATCACCTTAAACAGCTTATGGAAATGTGCCAATGAAATATGGCATTTTTAAATTCACACTATACACCGCATTACTGTTCATCAATTTATTTTTAGCCGTTACCTTATCTGAAACACTCATAACAGATTATTACTATCACCCAACGAATAAATATATCTGGCAAATACCAGTCTATTTGCTAATCTTTTTTTACCTTCGTTTACTAACAAGACGGATGGTAACAACATCAGAAAGCTGGTTGCTAATCAAAGGCAACCTTATTGGGCTTATCATTAATTTCGCGCTTTTATCGCTACTAAAGCAATCTGATCATTTTTCCCGCTCTATCATTCTCACATTTTTTGGCTTGAATCTTCTACTTCCCATTTGGATTCACTACCTCAAGCAATATTTTTTGAGTCATGTTTTTCTACGCGAACGAGTTTTGATTCTCTGTGATAACAAAACAGCAGAAGACGCTCAAAGTTGGTTAGCTCCTAATAACCCTTTTGGATTTGATATTGGTTACACCATCAATATTAATCAGCATACACCACTGGATTTAGATGCAGAAATAACTAAGGTGCTTGCTGTAGATCATTTCTACGCAACCATTATTATGCTGGAAGATACGGATATTGATCGCACGTTTAATTTAATGGATCATATTCAACATAAAGTTAAACGAATTCTTTTATTGCCACACATGCTTTCCATGCCAACCTTTAATGCCGAAGTCTTTAATGCTCCGAATCAAAAAGGTTTAATGTTTTTTTTCCGCAACAACCTTTTAAATGATAGTGACCGTGCGGTTAAGCAAATTACTGATTTCACTCTAGCTTTAATTTTAACATTCGTGTTTCTGCCATTCTTATTAGGTTTGTATGCGTGGATTTGGATTTCTTGCAATGGCAACCCTATTTTTAAACAAAAACGGGTTGGACAAGATGGTAGAGTTTTTAAGATTTATAAATTTCGTACCATGCGTTTAGATGCAGCACAACAGCTAGAAAAAATCTTGCGCAATGACCCAGAAGCGCGTGAAGAATGGGAACGTGACCATAAATTAAAAAATGACCCGCGTATCACGCCTATTGGACATTTTCTGCGGCGCACCTCATTAGACGAGCTACCCCAGTTGATTAATGTCTTACGCGGTCAAATGTCATTGGTAGGACCACGCCCGATTATTGAGGATGAAATCCCTGCTTATGGTGAATACCTTGATTATTACCAATTAGTACGCCCTGGTATTACGGGTTTATGGCAAGTCAGTGGGCGGAATGAATTAAGTTATGCCGAACGCATCCAATTGGATGTCTGGTATGTACGCAACTGGTCGTTGGAGCTGGATTTAATCATTCTAACGAAAACACTCGTCACAGTATTGTTGCGTAAAGGCAGTTATTAATTTTACATTAGCAGGATTTTCCGCACTCAGGAGCACTGGATGGCACAATACATTTACACCATGAACGGGGTGGGCAAAGTTGTCCCGCCGAACCGTTTTGTTCTCAAAG
>CAZEQX010000144.1:0-5709 GCA_964514635.1 uncultured Thiothrix sp. | reverse complement strand
GCAAACTCTGGCACATGGCACTGCTGGAAATGTGGTTACAGCAACAGGGTATTTAACGATTGATGTGTATCCTTTACCACGGCATTAAATTTCCCAAAACGTGCGGATGCTGTTTTGCCAAACTTGCGGTAGTAATTCATCCATGCCAATACCTTTGACGTTAGCCACTTGTTCGGCAATAAAGGGGAGGTATTTGGGTTCGTTTTTCTGTCCACGATAGGGTATCGGTGTTAAATACGGTGCGTCGGTTTCAAATAGGATTTGTTCAACAGGGGTTAGCTCCATAATCTCGCGCACGTTGTCTGCCGCTTTGAAGGTGCTAATACCGTTAAAACCTAAGCAGAAACCTTCACTCAAACAATATTCTGCCAACGCTTTGCCTGAAGTAAAGCTGTGAATCACGCCGCGTTTGGGTAATTGCCCAACGAACTGACGCAAAATTGCCGCCATGTCGTCATCGGCTTCGCGGGTGTGAATAACAACGGGTAAATTCAGGTCAATCGCAATCTGTAGCTGGCTTTCAAAAGCGGCGCGTTGTTTGGCGCGGTCTGAATGGTCGTAGTAGTAATCCAAGCCGATTTCACCAATAGCGACCATTTTCGTGTGTAACGCATTGGTACGGATTTGGGCTTCGACTTCGGCAGTGTAATCGTTCGCATCGTGAGGGTGAATGCCTTGCGTGCCCCAGACCTGCGGGTATTTATCCGCCAATGCCATGACTTTCTGCAAGTTATCCGGTGATACACCGATGGTAATAATGCGTTCGACATTCACGGCTCGCGCGGCTTGCAACGCTGTTTCTAAGACTTCCTCTTCCAGATAGTCCAGATGGCAGTGAGTTTCGATAATGGGGTGCTTAAAAATGGGAATATCACGCTTTTTGCTCATGGGAATGTCGAATACTGACTGGAAAAGTGGGCATTCTCAAGGCTCAAAGCGCGGAATGCAAGTAACCACGCCTATTTCAAACCCCAAAAACACAATGCAGCCCGTAGGCTGCATCATGTTAAGCGCATTAAACCGAATACGGTTTAGTACATGTGTTGACCACCGTTGATGGACAAGGTTGAACCAGTAATGAAGCTGGCTTCGTCGGCAATCAAGAACATGACGCTACGCGCAATGTCTTCTGGAATGCCTAAACGTCCGACAGGAATGGTTTGGATGATTTTGTCCAAAACGTTTTGCGGTACAGCGCGAACCATGTCGGTTTCGACATAGCCGGGGGCAATCGCATTCACGGTAATGCCTTTCGCCGCGCTTTCTTTCGCCAATGCTTTGGTAAAACCGTGGATACCGGATTTTGCCGCTGCGTAGTTGACCTGACCGTACTGACCTGCTTGACCATTCACCGAACCGATATTCACGATACGCCCGAAACTACGCGCACGCATTCCGTCGATCACCGCACGGCAAGTATTAAAGCAAGACGCTAAGTTGGTTTGGATGACTTTATCCCATTGCGCGAAGTCCATGCGGTGCATTGTGCCATCACGGGTAATGCCTGCATTATTCACCAAAACATCGACAGGACCGTATTCCTTTTCAATGCCTGCAATGGCTTCTTGGCAAGCGTTAAAATCAGAAACGTCAAATTTGACAGCAGGGATGCCAGTGCGTTGGGTAAACTCTTTGGCTGCATCATCATTGCCACCGTAGTTAGCAACGACAGTGTAGCCTGCATCTTTGAGTGCAACACAAATTGCCTCACCAATGCCACGAGTGCCTCCAGTCACGAGTGCGATGCGTCCCATGTATTCTCCTCCTTTTGTTTAAAAAAACAGTACTAGCTATTAGCGGTTCTATTGCTGATTTTTTATTTTTAGCACGACTTGCGTGCTATACCTGTGACGCAGAATGTATTGTCGTTTTAGAGTTATTCGCCTTGTATTCTTCCACACTTGTGTCAGAAAAGCATCCGGTTGAATGCTTTTCTTGAAAGAGAAAAGTCAGGTAAAGACCCTAAGCCATTGCTAGATGTCCAATGTTTCACACGAGTATTCAACTGCCAGCGTGTGTGCTTCGCCCGCTGCGAGCGTGATGGTATCCAAACCTGCGTTGCTGGTTTCAATGCAAACAAAGTGGCGATACGCCTGATTTGGCAAATCTGCCATGTTTGCGGCAATCGTCTCCCACGGATTCCACACTACGGTACTATGGCTGCCGCTGGCACTAATGCGAATACGCCGTTTCCACACAGCGTCTAACAGACTGATTTCAGGAGGAGACGCAGTGTATACGCGATCCACTTCCTCATGAATCCCAATCGTGCCGGATTGCTGTTTCAATGCGCCTTGTCCGGCTTGGGCATTATCGAAGTAATTCAGACGATCAAACCCCAGAATATAGGTTTGTGCTGCCTCGCCAACCGCGAAATAGGTATGAAACGCTTGGCTAAGGGTGAAGTCACGCGCTCCGGTATTGTGCGTTGTTAAGGCCAAACGCAGGGTTTTTCCCACGGTAATACGCAGCTCCCAACGCAAGGTATTCGGCCATAACTCATAGGTTTCAGGATTACTGGCACAGCAGAGAACGACTTGTGCTTCCCCCTCCCGTGAAATAGAAGTCGCTATCACTGACCAGTCATTTAAACGCGCAAAACCGTGAGATGGTCGCCCTGATTGGGCTGGGTCGATCCCAAACCACGGAGCGCAAATGGGAATACCGCCACGAATGGCTTTACCTTTTTGATAAAACGCATCAGGACTCAGAAATAATAAATCCTGCGCATTTTTGTTTGATTTATAAGATAAAATCTGACCGCCGTAGAGGCTAACGACCGCCTCTGCCAAGTGAGTCCGAATCACTAGATTCGGAAACCCACCATTTTGTTTTTCAAAGAAAAGTTTATTGTCACCATCGTCTATCGCATGGTCATGGTTAAGTTGTTTAATATTCATCAATTTGTATCACCTGCTGACTTATGTTTTTCTTAATTACATAACGTACTAATGCATGATTTAGCACGCCCCACTACAAACATAGTCAGCCTGAGACGGGATTGCCGATTAAACCCTACCAAACATAAATTTTCTCGATAAACGGTATTGGCTTAATACAAGGTATCGCGAATGGTACTAATAATCGGGTGCTGATCATCACCCACAAATGCGGGACGATAATCATAGTGCAAAGTCCATAACATTGCCCCGCCCAAACCTCTCGCTTGCATGTATTTCAGCTTTTCTCGCACTGAACGCTCATCGTTATAGGAAATAAACATATCTTCAGCCGAACCATCGCGGTCAAAACTTAAATACGGCACTTTTGCCCCCTCATCCCAATACGCATGGGCTGGGTCGTAATATTTATCCAATAACGTCGCGTAACTTTCTTTCAATACCGAACCGTCGCTCATGAAATGACGCGGCATTGTTGTCCATGTCTGATAAGGTAATGTCGCACCACCTGTCGGTGTGCCTTCGCCCCCGATCCACAAACGTGTTTCCAGACTAATTCCCAACCCCAGCTTTGCTGCCGGAATCCCTGCGGCTAAACAGGTATTGATATAGGAATTTACTGAAACGACTGGCTGACCCGTACTGGGATAAGCATAACCCGCACTGTACAATGCAGAATCATGCCAAGTAATGCCCTGCATCGTACCAGACTGGTCATACGCCATGATATTGATTTGGTCAAACTTACTCTGCAATCGTGCTAATAATTTGTGTTCGCGGTAAATCGCCGACACCGTGAGCAACGGCGCACGTTTCAACAAGGCAGATGTGCGACTTTGCAAAGCCGTATACAGTTCGTTAATGAAGGCTTCGTAATCTGGATTTTCTTCCTCCCCCCAGCGCACAATGGGTTCAAAATCCACATCAATGCCATCATAACCTTCATCTAACAGCGTCAACACTTGGTTCAAGAACTTTTCCCGCAACGCCGCATCCGCCAACACCGTGCGATAGCGTGTATCCCAACCGCTTAAACCCAACACAATCGGTACGCCACGTTGATGAGCTGCCGTAATTGCTACTTGGCGACGCACACTGGTAATACCGTTCGTATCAAGGTCCAAACTACCATCCGCGTTAGGCAATGCCGAATGGTGAATAACGTGTGTCATGGTATTCCAATCAATCGCACGCAAATACGGAATCCCACCATCCCAATTCTGCGAATAACCAGGCAAATAACCCGTCACCCAATACTTGCCTTGCCTTGCCAAACGCCCAAATACTGCTGTTACTTGTTTGGCGGTACTCATGGTGACAACGCAATCCCCTTTTCCTTCGCAAGCCCCCATCCAACCCAAAAATACCGCATCCGTTGCTGGGGTAACTTTCAGCGTCATGACCGTATCCGCCACCACATTCGTGGAACAAGTCGTACCACAAGCGATACCCGCCACCGTACTGCGTATTAACCCATTCGCCGAACCTTGTTTCGTCACGCTCAAGCTGACTAGGGGTTTAAACGTTGCCGTAACATTTTTGCTTGCATTCATTCTCACCAAACAAGTAGCCCCTTGCGCATTGGTACAGCCTGACCATGCCGCAATACCATAACCTGTATCGGGCATAGCGGTGAGTTCAACCAATTTATCCTGTTCGTATGACTGCCCACAGTCACTGCCACAATTGATCCCTTCATCACGGCTTATCACTTTGCCATTACCGTTGTGCCCCACTACGAGCACCAGATCAAACTGCGCTGCTATTTGGCGGGCAACGCTCATCTGCACACGGCATGTCGTCGCCGTACCACAAGCTTCCGCACCGCTACCATACCAACCAATAAAACGCGAAGTAGACGCTGGCGTTGCTCTTAACGTGACATAACTGTCTTGAAAATACGTTGCATTGCACGTCAAGCCGCAGTGAATCCCCGCAGGCGTACTCACCACCGTACCAGTACCTGTCCCTACTTTACTGATGGTTAAATCCAATAAGGGCTTAAAAACAGCCAACACCCTTTTTGCCGCATCCACAGTAACCGTACAAACATTGCCAACCGCGCTCGTACAGCCAGACCACCGAAAAAATCCCTCTCCTGTCGTTGGCACAGCCGTTAGGGTCACACTTGTACCGCTGGGGTATAAATGGAAACAATCATCACCACAAGTAATGCCCGCAGGCACACTCATCACACTCCCATTACCCGATTTCACCACCGTAAGACGATACGGATCAGCCCCCATTGCGGGGTTCATAAAAAGCATTCCGATTAATGCACCAAAACCGACACACCTAACCCATACCCGATACAGGTTTAGGCCGACCATACCCAACACCAGAGATTTTAAAATCATATACATAAACTCAACGACTTAGAAAAGACACTCAGCAAAGCCAAATAAAAAAAACTATTGTTGAATATAGTATAGAAATTAACTTATAGGATTTCGGTGACAAGCCTCACTAATGAAAAAGCCCGAATTAATCGGGCTTCTTAGTCTTGAGAACGAGAAAGTGGATTAATCCCACTTCAATGCACCACCTGTTTGGTACTCAGTCACGCGGGTTTCAAAGAAATTTTTCTCTTTGCGCATATTGGATTGCTCATCCAACCACGGCAGCGCGTTTTGCGCCCCTGGGAATGGCTCATCCAAACCTAACTGCCGGGCGCGACGGTTGGCAATGAAACGGAACTGTTCCTGATGATCTTGCGCGGAATAGCCCAAAATCGGCGTGGGCAGCAAATACTTGGAATAATTGATTTCCGCCGCTTCGGCCTCATCCCACATTTGGCGCACCGCCTGCG
>CAZEQX010000143.1:0-5935 GCA_964514635.1 uncultured Thiothrix sp. | reverse complement strand
ACTTTTAATCCGTTGGTCACAAGTTCGAATCTTGTACGACCTACCAAAATTAAAGGCTTAGCATTACTGCTAAGCCTTTTCCTTTTTCATAACCACTAGTTATTAAACCAGTGGTTTTTTTGTGCCTCTATGAGTGCTTCGGTTTTAGACGTAACTTTGATTTTGCGATAAACGTGCTTGATATGCGTACAAACCGTATTAAAAGAAATATTCAATAACCTTGAAATTTCTTTATAGTTGTATCCTTTAGTCAACAGCTGTAATACTTCGATTTCCCGTTCGCTGAGCTCATAATCCTTCAAATTAACGGTATCCTCCAGTAATTGATCAGTGCTGATTTTTGTGGACTCAGCGTTTTTCTGATTTAACGATTGCGCAAAGAACTGCAGGAATTTTTTGGCAATTTTTGGGCTGATGGGTGTTCCGCCTTGCTCAATGGCATAAATGGCATTATGAATTTCCATAGTGAGCAATTGATCTTTTTGCAGATAACCATCGGCGCCCTGTCTAAATGCATCAAACACCAGATCGTCTTTGCCCCAAAAGGAAACAATTATCTTTTTTGCTTTGGGCATTTGAAATTGCAACCAAGCTATTAACTCAACTCCCGATCCGTCTGGCAGCGACAAATCAACCGTAATCAAATCCACCGTGTGTGTGAACAAATCCCGTTTGGCTTCGTATAAGCTATTAGAAGTACCAAGCACTTTATAACTGGGTTGTTGCTCGAGGGTGTTTTGCAGAAACTGACAGAAATTTTTGTCATCATCCACAATCCACACATATGAAACATCGGGTTGTTTTTCCATGATTTTCATACTCCAACAACTTTTCAAATAGTCTATATATTCAGGTTACTCAGATTAACAAAGAATTGTAATCTGAATTGATCATGTTGTTTATCCCATTTGAGCTGTCCCTGCATAATCTCCAGCCGACTTTTGATATTTCGCATTCCGCGACCACCGCTGGGTAAACTTGGCAGAAACTGTCCTGTACTGGTTATGTCAAAATGCAATCGCCGATGATTGTCGATATAGATGCCCACATCAAACACAGCAATGTCCATATATTTGATTGAATTGGTCACAACCTCTCGTAAAATTCGTCGCAAGTGACTGTATTCGTTAGAAACCAAACAGACATCTGGCGCAAGGGAAATATCTGAATGCCACTTAAAATTAATATCAAAGGGTTCAAAACGCATACTGTTTTCAAGACGCCACTCAGACAATGCGTCTTCGAGCAAAATCTCTTCCACCTCAAGTTGATTTAGAAAGTTTCTAAGATCATTTAAGGTATCTTGAATAATCGGGCGATTATGTTCAGGACATTTATGCAGCAAGGTCAATAGTTTTGCACTTAAATCATCATGAATATCACGAGCCAAACGTTCACGTTCTAACTTCGCACCATAGTCGCGTGCATGCGCGACACCAACAGAAAGCTCTGTCAAGTGAACCAAAGTCGCAAGGCTATTTAAATCATTTTTAGTAAATAGTCTTTTACCTTTTGAGGCGTGATGCAAACGGTATGAGGCATGCGTGTTATTCAATGGCACAACCAACAGCACCTGACCAGATTCATCTATGCGGGATATTTGAATGTGATCATTTGACTGGCTCACATGCAACGGTGAAAAAACCTGTTTCAATATATTCGGCCATTGGCGATGAATAGCGCTTTCATGGGAAACATTTGAACGTTCGTTGAGCAAAATCGGCAATATTTTCGGTAACCAAAAATCAGCATTCAATTCGTACTTACGATTAATTTGATTCAATACCCATTGCCGAATTGGAAAATACAACCACCCAGCCAAGGCAACTGCAAAAAACAAACTTTTTTCACTGGAAATGGGTAATAAAACCGCGAGGATAAAATCAATGAGCAAAATACTGACACCGCTGATAAACCATGCCCAAATCGAAAACCACCAGCGTTCTAATTCATAAATTTTGTAACGCACCACCCCCAAACCAAGACCGACATTAACCAACAAAAGTACACCAAACATCCATCCTTGGCTTGCTGAAACCTGTTTATTAATCAGCATAGGTAACATCAAACCTGCGCTAAATGCAATCAGAACAATAAAGTAAGACAGAAAAATCCACCGCATTGCCGCACGATCAGCAGGATCATGCTGAAAAATACTCCATTGATATATTCCGATCAACACGCAGACAATATAGCTAAGCAGTGATATACCATAAACATAATTTACTTGTTGCTCGACCAGTTGAAATTGATCAACTAGGATGAGGGAAAATGTAACCAGATATGCAATGGGTGCAATTGAACGCTTATGTATCGAACGTGGAGAACGCCAAATCAAAACGGCTAATGCGGTGGCACCAAAGAAAGTGCTGTAATGGTTGATAACACTGTATAAGCGAAAGGTGTCTCCATCCATTAGAAATTGACGCGTCCCGTATAGACTGGCCGAAGAAGTATATAAAAAATAAAAAATCGCGCAAATCAAATATGCGGTGACAGCAGGTTGATAACCGCCAAACGCAAAAATGGCGCCTGCAATGACGATAGCAATTAAACCAAAACCCAACTGAAACCAATAACGTACGGGCAAATTATGTAAATGCCGTTTCTCAACCTTAAATGTAAACTCTTGGCCATTGGCTACAGCAATCAACTGATGATTATGCGCCGCTTGCAGCATCTGAGTGTACTGCGCCATCAAAAGATTATATTGAGAGTACGTCGGTATTTGATCGGGTTCCTCAACGGCCAGATATGACTCCGCCGGAATGTCATTGCCAGACCAGCGCAATTGTTGAATGGTTTGCCATTCCCCTTGTTGATTCAAAACTTGAAGTTGCTGATCTTGATAACGACGAACCTTAGGCTCCAGATGTGGTAATTGCAGAGCCAAATAAGTCATTATTACGCCAAGTACAAGCGCAATTAGCCAAGAGGCCGTGAGCACATGGCGAGGAGATAGTAATATTTTTTCCCTCATACTCAACCTCACAATATCGAAGGATTGAAAAATGCTCTTTGAAGACCATAGCAGACACGACGATTCATAAGAAATTTTGCTTATGACTCCAGACACTCCCCCATTTACTAAGGGAAATAATCCTCAAAATAAGTAAATACCGATGATGATCAACGTAAAAATCTTTGAGTAAATCCAAAAATACAAATTTCGATAGAGACAAATCCCAGTTTAAAACAAACTTTTAAATAAAAAAACCAAAGCAATCGTTTACATATAACGATATCAACCATTATTTGATTTTATATACACCCAGACATTAGATTATATACACAAAATCACCAATTTTGGTGATTGTTCTATCTATCTGTTTTACATACCATGACCATAGAGGGGGTGCGGGTGGCTTGCTGGGCAACCAATTTCAAGCGCTAAAAATCCCCTAATTTGGTTTGTCTAAAACCAAATTTTAATGAAGCCAACAATGGCGGAAGAGTTTTCAGCATCTTTTAAGAGACAGAATCCATCGAATACAGCGCTATCTAATCCGAGGAATTTCTTGATTTATGAAAAGCTTGCGTAACTCCCGATTCAAGCTGTTACCCCATGAATCTTCTGCATTAGATATCGAATAGCAGTAAAACCGAGGAGGTCAAAATGAACTCAAAATTAGCAAACATTGCAAATGCGCTTACTGTACTAACCATTGCACTGACCCTCAATGCATGTGCCGTATCAGGCAGCAATCATGCCAATAAAACAGATCGCTACTTAGATGAAACTCGGGTCTCGTTGGATGACCGTTCGAAAGAGCATTTGGGTCAAATGATTTTCATCCGCAAGCAATCGTCGAACAACAACATTCCTTCCATTTTTATCAATAACCGCTTTGTTGGTTCCTTGCCTCCGGAGCGCTTCGCAGAAACGTGGGTGTGCTCTGGTCAACAACAAATCCGTTTAGACATTCGCTCCAAAAAACCTAAAAAAGGCAGCGGCGACATAATCAACATCAACCCAGATGAAATCGCTTATTTCCAAGTTTTGGACTCAGAAAACCAAAAATTCCTCATCCAAAAAATGAATGAAAATGAAGCGAAAGAGCTCAAAAGTCATTTGGACGAAAGTCATGTAGTTAACCGCCACCAACCCGTTTGCGGCGGCGCCCTGACGGTATTGAAAAAAATAAACCTATCGACCGATGCGCTGTTTGCTTTCGATCAAACCATCATGCTGCCTCAAGGTCGCGCCAAAGTAGCTAAGCAAGTTCAAGAAATCCTAAAAATGGGGGTTCAAGTTGAACAAATCCGCATCATCGGGCATACCGATCGTTTAGGAACCGACAGCTACAACGACAAACTATCACTCAACCGAGCGATTGCCGTTTCAAACTTCATGAAGCAACAAGGGATACAAATTCCGATTATTACCGAAGGCCGAGGGGAAAAAGAGCCTGTTATTGAATGTCATGACAAACAAGCACTATCCAAATTAATTGCCTGTCTTCAACCCAATCGACGCGTCAGTATTGAACTGATGGGTTCGCTCAAAAGCGTAGAAAACACAGGCATAAGCTCTCAATGAGCACACCCGTTAAAAATTCAGGAGCAACACCATGAACAACGATATTCAACTCATCTCTAAAACCTTAAAAACCGCTGAACCTGATGTTGTCCTTATCAAAGCAGATAGCGGTAAAACAGGTCAAACCGTCACCATCAAAGCTCAGGCAAACTCAACCTATGAACTGCGCAATCCTAAAGGAAAAGCACCTGACCAAATACTCATGATACGAAAAGGAAAAGACCTGCATCTGCTACTCAATCCTGAAGGAGACGAAAGCGATCTAAACCAAAAAGCAGACCTCGTCATCGAAAACTACTTTGGCGAAAGCGGAGTCAAACCAATAGGTGTCGCAGAAAATGGCAAATACTACAACTTCTTACCTCAAGAAGGAACCGCCGATCTACTTGCATGGAACCTTGCTGACAATGACTTCACCTACCAAAGTTTAGGAGAAATCAAACAAGCTTCGTACTGGCCACTACTGCTCTTAGGTGGCCTCGGGTTCATCGGCGGCGGAGGCGGAAACCCACCCGCCAAACCTGATGGAACACCAATCGTTACCCCAAACCCTGAAGCATCTCTTGACGACGACGCACTCAGCCAAGGCAACGCTGGCGGTGTCAATGACAATGAGCCAAACCAAACCAACATAACTGGAACGCTCGGTCACAACTTTGGAACAGACGGCGCCGGATCCATCCACTGGCTAACACAAAACACAGCTGTGGGCGCATCAGGATTCACCTATCAAATAGGTAACAATGGAGAGCTTCTCATCAAACAAGCTCAAGGAGATCAAATTGTTACCGTCATCACCGTCACGCTCAATCCACAAACAGGCGCATACAGCATCACACACAATGCGCCTATTCACCACACAAACGGCAGCGATGAAAACAACGTCGTATTCACGCTCAACTACAGCATCACCGATGCCGACGACGACACCGCCAATGGCAGCTTGACCGTAAACGTCGATGACGACACGCCAACCGTAAGCGATAACCTCGCCGTGCAGTTGGACGACGATGCCTTAATGGGGGGTAACACTGGTGGCACAGGTGATGTCATCCCAGATACCGCCAACCTCACCGACACCTTGGCCCACAGCTATGGCGCCGATGGCGCGGGCAGCATCGTTTGGTTGGACAATGGCGCACCCGATGGCTTTACCTACACACTCAATGACGATGGCAGTCTCAGCATCAGCCAAAATCAAAACGGTACTGAAGTCATCGTCATCACCGTCACGCTTGATCGCACCAGCGGTACTTACAGCATCACTCAAAACGCACCGTTGTGGCATACATCAGGCAACAACGAAAATGACCAAGCCTTTACCCTCAACTACTCTGTCAAAGATGCGGACAACGACTCTATCAGTGGAAACCTCACTATCAACGTGAATGACGA
>CAZEQX010000142.1:0-6011 GCA_964514635.1 uncultured Thiothrix sp. | reverse complement strand
ATTACAAACCACTTTCACCGTGGAAGCCGATGATTTACTCAACAATCCGGCGTTACAAGTGATTGATGCACGAGCTGCCGAACGGTATCGCGGCGAAGTCGAACCAACCGACCCGATTGCAGGGCGCATCCCCGATGCCATTAACCGCCCACTTACCGACAATCTACACAATGGCGTGTTCAAATCGCCCGCACAATTGCGCCACGAATGGCAAGCGATTATCGGTGAACACGACTTAACCACGCTAGTACACAGTTGCGGCTCTGGTGTAACCGCTTGCCACAACCAACTAGCAATGGAAATCGCCGGACTCACTGGCTCAAAACTCTACGCAGGTTCGTGGAGCGAATGGATTCGTGATCCTAAGCGCCCTATTGAGCGGGGGTGCTGAGTTTTATGGCGAAAAAACGCACTAAAACTTGACCTGCGTCGACGTTCGTGTGTACTGCATTCTTTATGATGGGTGTTGCATTGCAGCACAGCCTTGCGCCCTCCCCCATCCTGTTTAGGAGCACCGTTATGCACAAGATCATGACCGAACTGCATCAAGATCACATCAATTTGGCTCGTTTACTCACTTTGCTAGATGAGCAAGTCGCAATTCTTGCGGCGGGCGATGATGCTGATTTATTACTAATTAATGATGTTGCGGATTATATCCGTCGTTATTCGGATCAAATTCATCACCCCAAAGAAGATGAGGTGTATAAAGTTTTCCGCAGCCATTCCACCGAAGCAAATGACGTGGTAGAAGCTTTATTAATTGAGCATCAAAGCTTGCCTAATGTGACCTTGGATTTCCAGAAATTATTAGATGGTGTCATTAATGGCGATGCGATTATCAGCCGCCAAGAATTACAGGATAAAATTGCACAATTCATTGCTTTAGAAAAAGCGCACATTAATACCGAAGAAGCAGGATTATTCCCACTGATCAATAGCACGTTACAAACCGAACATTGGGTGCTGGTGGAAAGTGATATACTGGATCACACCGACCCATTATTCGGTGCACAGGTGGTTGAACGTTATAAAACCTTGTATCAATTACTGAATCCCTAATCCAGTGTCTGCTTAAACATGCCATAATGCTTCCTCGTTATGCCTAAAAAAACGAGGAAGTGTCACATGCCTGATTGCTTGTGCCTGTTGGTGATTGCCAGCAGTTTGTTTTCCCCCGTCTATGCTGCCGATACGCCGGAATCTGGCGCATTACCATTGACCCGCGCGGCTATTTTGAGCAATAACTGCCTGACTTGTCACAATAGTCATTCTGCTGACCAGCCAGATTTGCATTCGTTTAAAAAAGACGCTCTCGCGGCATTATTACTGCAATTCAAACAAGGGCAAACGCCATCGACGCTCATGGGGCGTTTAACCAAGGGTTATAGCGATGATGATTTGCGTTTAATTGCTGATTTTTTAGGTCAATAAAGTGGTGATGGATCATGCTTAACAGACGGCAATTTCTCAAAAATACCTTAGGAATTAGCACACTCAGTTTGGGTGGTTTACCGTACTTGGCATTCGGTGCGGCAGCAAAAGTCGTGGTGATTGGTGGTGGCAGTGGTGGTGTAATTGCAGCACGCTATTTGCGCCGCTTTGATCCAACGCTGGATGTCACACTGATCGAACGCAATCCGCAATACGTTACTTGTTACGGTAGCAATGAAGTCTTAGCAGGCACGCGCGAACTCAGCGATATTACCTTCGGCTACGATAGCTTGCGCAAACAAGGCATTAATGTGGTGATTGATACCGTCACGCAGATTGATTTTGAAAAACGCAATGTTAAAACACAAAACAGTAAATTCCTTTACGATAAATTAGTCGTCTCGCCCGGCACAGATTTAAAGTGGAATGCGCTTGCAGGCTATAATGAAACCGTTGCGAAGGATATTCCCCATGCGTGGAAAGCGGGTGAACAAACTCGTATTTTGCGCCAACAATTAAGTGATATGAAAGATGGCGGCTTGGTAGTGATTTCCGCACCTGCGAATCCGTTTCGTTGCCCGCCCGGGCCGTATGAACGCGCCAGTTTAATCGCGCAATATTTGCAACGTCACAAACCCAAGTCCAAAATTTTGATTTTGGATGCCAAATCCACCTTCTCTAAACAAGAACTGTTCACACAAGGCTGGGAAAAATTGTACGGTTACGGCACGGCAAACAGCCTAATCGAATGGCGCGGGCAACAAGATCAAGGCACAGTCATTAAGGTTGATGCTGCTAGTAAAACCGTCACTACTGAAATGGATGACACGATCAAAGCCGATGTTTTGAACATTATCCCACCACAAACGGCAGGAAAACTCGCCTTAGACAACGGATTGGCTAACGCTTCGGGTTGGTGTCCGGTCGATTTCCATACAATGGCATCACTGCAACACCCGCATGTGCATGTGATTGGCGATGCCGCGATTGCGGGTGCAATGCCCAAATCCGCACATGCTGCCAATTCACAAGCCAAAGTTTGCGCAGCGGCAATTGTTGCCAGTTTGCAAGATATTCCACTGCCAGAAGCCTCTTTTGTAAACACTTGCTACAGCTTAATTGGTGATGATTACGGCATTTCAATTGCTGGCGTGTTCAACGTTGGTAAAAACGACGAAGGCAAACCCTCGATTATCGCCGTCAAAGATGCAGGTGGTGTTTCACCTAAAGACGCAACTGCCGAATTTCGTCAACATGAAGCGGATTATGCCCACCGTTGGTATCGCAATATTACCCAGGAAATGTTTGGCTGAATTAATGAAAGGATTCTACCTATCCTAAAGATGTCATAAGTATTGCAGTTTTTTTTGGTTTTATCCTTGCTGGTTTTTACTTACAGTCTACAGCCATATCCAGTATGCAATTTTTAGTGGCGCATGGAGGTAAATAATGAACCCAGCCATTGCATTAATCAACGCTCATGCAACTCCGCATGAAACCATTCACTACCCTAATGTGCGACTAGCATTCATGGATAATGAGCATTGCGAACTTGCTATTTTACATAACAAACTCAGCCAAGCTATTAATGCAGAACGACTCTGCATCATAAGTATCGATGGATTAATAGAGCAATTGCTTGAACATTTGAGCCGACACTTTTCACATGAAGAAGAAGCCATGAAGAAAGTGGATTATCCTTATACCATTTTACACCGACAACAACATCGACGGGCACTAGAGAATATTGCGCTATACGTTGGTCATTGGAAACGTCAACGTAATATTTGGGCATTTCGAGACTTCATTGATGGAGCGTTCGCAAAGTGGTTTTCTCATCATATACGCAATGCCGATATGGCAGCCGCACTTTTTATTGATCATTATAAGGAGACTATATGATGAATCATATTCTGATTGTGCCTGGCTTATATGGCAGCGAATTACAGCATTGGCAATCGTGGATGGAACACAAATTACCCAATACCATTCGGGTTGAACAAGAAGATTGGGACAATGCGATTCTTTCAGTTTGGGCAAATCAAATATTGCACTATATTGATCAATTATCTGGACGTGTGTGGATTATTGCACACAGTTTCGGCTGTCTTGCTAGTGTCTATGCTGCAAACAAACGCCCAGAGCGCATTGCAGGTGCGATGTTTGTCGCAATGGCTGATCCCGCGAGTTTTAATAGCAAAGGTTTCGTGCGAGGCGAACCTTATATAACCACTATTGATAGCGTAAGTACCTATTTACCCAAGCAACCATTAGGATTTCCCAGTGTTGTTGTTAGTAGTAGTAATGACCCGTGGATGAAAGTCGAAAAGGCTGAATTGTGGGCAGATTCTTGGCAAAGTCGCTTTATTAATATTGGTGCAGCCGGACACATTAATGTTGCATCCGGCTTCGGTGCATGGCCTCAAGGATTACAAATTTTTAAACAATTACGGCAAGCTGAAAGTGACTTTTTATGTGGCCCATTAGAAGAAATAACAGAAACTAAAGTGGCTTAGTTAAAAAATAGGAGTTTTCTAATGACAATTTTTTTAGGCGATATTGCTCCAGACTTCACTCAACAATCGACAGAAGGTGAAATTCAGTTTCATCGCTGGCTGGGTACATCATGGGGAATACTATTTTCTCATCCGGCAGATTTCACTCCAGTTTGCACCACAGAATTAGGCCTATTGGCTAAAATAAAACATGAATTTACTAAACGCAATGTCAAAGTATTAGCTTTATCCGTTGACCCGTTAGAGTTTCATGTGCGCTGGATTGAAGATATTAATGAAACACAACAGACGCAAGTTAATTTCCCTATTCTTGCAGATTCAGACCGTAAAGTATCCGAACTGTATAACTTAATTTCAAAGCACACAACGAATACTTTAACAGTACGATCCGTACTAATTATTGATCCATTTAAAAAAGTACGTTTAATTCTGACATACCCTATTAATACGGGCAGAAATTTTGATGAGATCATACGAGTGGTGGACTCATTACAGCTAACTGACTCTTACCATGTTTCCACACCAGCTAATTGGCATTATGGTGATGAGGTTGTGATCAATACCAATTTACAGAGTCCATCCGATTTAGCTGGTAGATTTCCACAAGGCTACCGTGAATTGAAACCATATTTACGATTAACCCAACTGTCACCTTCTATTTATGAATCAAAACGCAATCCATTAATCTTTTTATAGTTGTAGCTAATCAATTTTTTGTTCCCGTTCAAAATCTAGTGACCTTACTGGCATGACCAGAATATAAAATAACTTATTCCCTATAGTTAGGGCGAGCGATTGCTCGCCTTTTTCATCTTTATTGTAATCAGAAATATATAAATCAAAAATAATACTATAAGAAATAAATGATAAGCAAAGCAGTTTTTGTTTGTTTGGCAGAGCCAGCAAGCCTGTTACGCTGTGCCGTATTCAAACAATACAGCCTTGTTTTGCACAATATCGTCGATATTACTGAGAATAGATGGGGAATAAAATGAACATTGAACTAGCCACTGATTCAGAGCAACAACATCTGCAAAAAAACGCAAACGTACTGCTACATTCGCTCGACGATATTTTACGTCTAACGCGCTCAACAGCCGAGGCTGAAAACACCCCTTATGCAGGCAGTGTAACTCCACGCGTTGCATGGTCATTATTTTACAACCAAAAAGCATTATTAATTGATATTAGAACTAACGAAGAGCTAACGTTTGTTGGACGTGTACCAAACGTACTGCACATTCCTTGGGCTACAGGTACAGCTTTAACCCGCAATCCACGCTTCATTAAAGAATTAGAAAAAAAGGCAAGTAAAACTGAAGTTATTTTATTACTTTGTCGCAGTGGTAGACGTTCCGCACTAGCTGCCGAAGTAGCTACTAAAGCCGGATTCACTCAAGTATTTAATGTATTAGAAGGGTTTGAAGGTAATTTGGATAATAATGGGCAACGTGGGCGTTTGGGTGGTTGGCGTTATTATCAATTACCTTGGTTACAAAGCTAAAGATTAACGATTGCACATCCTGCTTAACCGTATTCATTATTAGAAAAATGGTCGTCGGCTTATGAAAAAATCTGTAAACAGCATCAATGTGAGTAGCATTGATAAATTCTTATACCCAGCATTAGGACATAACATTCCCGTGTGGCATTTAGATGATATTGTAACTGAACTGCGTAGAACACGCTTGCAATGGCGAGATAATCAAGGCTGCCCGAAATATTTTAATGGGCGTGCGTTACCGTCATCTGAAGCCTTACAACAGTTAGTTAAGACTCTCAGCAATGTATTATTTCCTTTGCGCTTGGGTCCCAGTGATTTACACCAAGAATCTGAAGATTATTATGTTGGTTTACAACTGGATATTGCGCTACGTTCATTATTAGCACAACTGCGCTTAGAACTAGCCTACCGTGTCTATATGCACGCAAACATAGAAAATACACCGACTGTTCCTTCTCATCTTATTGACAACCCACTGGAATCACGCGCTATTCGGATTACCCAGACTTTTGCTTCTGCCTTACCGCGTATTCGTCAAACCTTGGATTTGGATATTC
>CAZEQX010000141.1:0-6067 GCA_964514635.1 uncultured Thiothrix sp. | reverse complement strand
TTCAATGTCATGCAAACCAGTTTGGCACAAGCGGAACAGGCGCGAAACGTGATGTTAGCGGGCGTTTCGCACGATTTGCGCACCCCTTTAACCAAGGTGCGTCTAGGGTTGGAACTGTTGCCCACGACTGACCCCGACTTGCAACAACGCATGATTCGTGACATTGAAACCATTAACCAACAACTGGGGCAATTCATGGATTTTGCGCGTGCCGATGTTGCCGAAACCGCTGTCGATGCCGATTTGAACGAATTAGTGCATTACCTCGTTACCCCGTTACGCGAACAAGGTAGCCAAATTACCCTGCAATTGGGGGAATTACCGATTTTCGCTTTCCCGCCGCAATCCATTGCCCGCGTGCTGCAAAACCTTATCGAAAACGCACTGAAATACGCGGATGATGCTTGCGAAATCCACACTTACGCCGCTAACGTTGGGGTTTATGTCGATGTGTTGGACAGCGGAAAGGGTCTGACGGCAGCAGAATTAGCCCGCATTAAACAGCCATTCGTGCGCGGCGACCATACCCAACACAAGGCGGGGTCAGGATTAGGCTTAACCATTGTCGAACGTATTTTGCACCGCAGCGGTGGCAGCTTGCACCTGCAAAACCGCCAAGGTGGGGGCTTGCAAGCTCAAGTGCGTTTACCGTTGGCAATGAGTTGTCACGTTTAAAATAGTATACGGTATACTATTCCTATAATACCTTCCTTGGAGGGATAGGCATGAAAATAGTGAATGTTAGTAGTCTAAAGAATAACCCTAGCGAAGCCTTGCGCTTTGCGCGTGATGATTTGGTGCTAGTGATGAATCGGGATAAACCCGATGCACTAATGGTCGGTTTAGAACAAACCCAGATGTTGGATATGCCGGGGGTGCGTGCCGCATTAGCAACGGCCTTGTTTCGCAGTGGAGAATTGTCATTGGCACGCTCTGCAAATCTAGCACGCATGGTACTGGCGGATTTTATTGCGCATATCTCACGTTTAGGGATTCCTGTGATTAATCAAACAGCTACTGAAGTTGAACAAGACATGGATACTTTGGATCAATGGCTCGCATCGTAGTTTCAGACAGTAGCCCCTTAATCGGCTTGAGTATTGTTAAGGGATTGGAATGGTTGCCTGCATTATTTGGCGAAGTGTGGATTCCGTCAGCCGTATGCCGCGAAGTATTGGCAGGAAAACATGCGCGTGGTGAAGCAGAGATTCAAGCCGCTTTAAGCGCGGGTTGGTTAAAAGTCTGGGATCAGGCATTCGTGCCGTTGCAAGGCATTGATTTAGATGAAGGCGAAACCGCTTGCATTAGCCTCGCTTTGCAACACTCTGAACCTGTTTTGCTCATTATGGATGAACGTGCGGGGCGTGCTGTTGCCATCGAAAAGGGATTACAAGTTGTTGGCACAGCCGCCATTATTGGCAGAGCCAAAAGCAGTGGCTTAATTGCTTCTGCACGCCAAGTATTTGAAGTATTGCACCAATCTGATTTTCGGATCGCGCCAGCCGTAATCAAGACCATACTGGCGCGTGTTGGTGAGTGATTAGAAATCGCGTTCGACGTGCAGTGCGTTTGCCATGATGTCACCCGCGACCATGCGTGCGCCGATGGCGAGTGCATTGAAAATGTCTTCGTCGCTGTAATCGACAGCGCGTACCGCATCCACATCGGCTTGTGTAGTGCTGTGCGAATCTTTCACCGCTTTCAAGACAAACAATAATAAAGCGGTTTCACGCGCGGGTAAATTGGCGTGCGCCGGATCAGCTTTGGTGGCTTCGACTTGTTCCAAGGTCCAGCCGAACATGTTCACCAACATGCCCGCGTTCATATCGACGCAATACGCGCAAGCGGTTTGTTGCGAAACGGTCATGCGAATACAGGCCTGCAATGCGCCCGATAAGTTCGGGTTTTTGATGCTGTATTTAATAAACTCCCATTGGTGGCGCAACAGGAAAGGGGATGTGCTTAATGCTTGCAGAATGCTCGGTACGCCGCCGAATGCGCTGGTAATTTCTTGGTAAACCGCTGCTACATCGCCTGTGGCATTGTCTGGGGTTTGGGTTGTTAAATAACTCATGCTAGTGTTCCTTGTTAATAGTTGACTGGTCGGTAAAATTTAAAGCCAAAAAAATTTAGCTCGTGGTGGATTCAATACGCACATTGACAATTGCTTGCCCCATTGTGCGAATCAATTTGGGGTTATTGCTGGTTTTTGCCATTAATAACACGCCTTCGATAAACGAAAACATCGCCATTGCCGTAGCGTGCGTGTCACACGGCGCGAATTCGCCATTGCGCACCGCTGCATCGAGCAGAGCTTGAATCGTGGCGACAAACGACTGGAATTTCTGGTCAATGTGTTGGCGAATCGCCTCGTCTTGTGCGCCGAGTTCCAACGCGATATTGCCGTAAGGACAACCCAACACCTTGCAGTTTTGTGCGTGCATTTGCTGTTGTCGTTGGTACAAATATTCGACAATTGATAGCAATTGTTGCAAAGGTGCTTGGCTGGAACGAAAGGCTTTATCCAATACATTGGCTTTGAAATCCGCCGCGAACGCATCCAATACCGCTATCGTGAGTTCTTGTTTCGATGGGAAAAAGTGGTAAAAACTCCCTTTTTGCACGCCTGCAACGTCACAAATTTCTTTCACACCGACGTGCCCATAGCTGCGTGCGTAAAACAAGCTGCTGGCACTGTCGATCAAGCGTTGGCGAGTGTCGTTGTTAGCGTGTGTGTTCATGCGTTGAATCTTAGTTGACTGGTCGGTAAAGTGCAAGTGTTAAGTTCGTTTGAGTCCATTTTGGTGCATTTGTTCTAGCATGAATTGATTGAAAACTTTCACTTTTAACGGTAAATAGTCACGCGATGGGTATAGCAGCCACACCGCACCATTAAAGTCTGTTGCTGTTACCGCGTAGTCACTGAAAAGACGTATCAACTGACCGCTGTGTACTTCGTTACTAACTAACCAATCAGGTATTAATGAAATTCCCATGCCTGCTAATAAGCACTTTTTAATAGCGAGTGATTGATTAATCAGTACTTTACCTTGGATCGGGATTTCAAGCAGCTTGCCATCGGGGGTGCGGAATCGCCAGTTAAAGTTGTAACCTGTGCGTGGAAACAATAGGCAATCATGCTGACGTAGATCATCCGGCTGTCGTGGCGTGCCGTATCGCGCTAAATAGCTGGGTGAGGCGCAAATATAGAAATTCATCGGCATTAATTCGCGTGCAATCAGGTTGGAATCGTGAATCGAACCCACTCGTAATGCGACATCGATGCGCTCTTCAATCACATCCACATACACGTCCGAAAATAACACCTCCACCCGTAATTGTGGGTAAAGCTGCGTAAAAGTGGGTAATAATGGCACAAGTACTTCTTGCCCAAAATTGACCGCTGTACTGATGCGTAACGTGCCTTGTGGCGTTTCGCTCATATCCAATGCTACTTGACGGGCATTATCCAACTCATCTAGCACCCGACTCATGTGCTTGACATATTGCAATCCGGCTTCAGTGGGTTCGAGTTTGCGCGTACTGCGTTGCAGTAGACGCACACCCAGTTCGGCTTCCAGCGCGGCAATGCTACGAGAAATGGATGATGGCGCAACACCGCGTGCATTCGCTACGTCGGTGAAGCTGCGGGTACGCATGACTTCGCGTAATAGTTTTAAAGTTTCTATGTCCATTATTGCAGATTACGCAAAACTGATTTGCTCTTCCAGTGGTTTAACCACTCATAGCGCAAGCATAAGCTACGCCTCATTCGATCACTCTCAAGCAAACTTAATCAACGACAACAGGAGAATCCTATGAGCACTGCCGTTCCTTCCTACCAACAAGGTGTTAAAGCATTGCGTGAGCAATTGGTAGGTATGTTACCCGCGCCACAATTAGCGGTTTTCAATGCGGATGCCGATCAACAAGGCGTGGATATTAGCCGTGACTTGCGCGTGAAAGTGGGTGATACCGCACCATTGTTTAGTTTGCCAGATGCTAATGGTAATGCTGTGGCATTAGCGGACTTGCTGCAACAGGGCAAAGTGGTTTTGACGTTTTACCGTGGTGTGTGGTGTCCGTACTGCAATTTAGAATTACGCAATCTGCAAGCGATTTTGCCGCAAATTCACGCAGCAGGTGCAACCGTGGTGGCAGTTTCTGCCATGAAACCTGATTTTTCAGCGGCAACACAAAGCCAAAACGAATTGACCTTTACGGTGTTAAGCGATATGGATACCGCTGTCGCCAGTCAATACACCACCGTTATCCAAAATCCACAGACTTCTACACAGGCAATGGCGGATTTAGGCTATGACTTCTATGCGTTTTATGACAACCAATCGGGTAATCTACCTGTACCCGCCACCTTCGTGATTGATCAGCAAGGTAAGATTATTTTTGCCGAATCCAAAGGTGGAGATTACCGCGAGCGCGTTGAGCCACAAGCCATTTTGGACGCATTGGCATGATTCAGCAGCGTATTGCTGTACTAGGGACGGGCGCGATGGGTTCGCGCCTTGCTGGCTTATCAATTGAATAGCGGTAATCTTTAGCATAATCCGAAAAAGTTTCTGTTTTCTGCATCCAAACTTTCTCACGCTGCGTATAAGCCAGTATCTGAAGTGAAACACAGATGATTCATACTAAAAGTTAGTCATTTTTATTAAGGAGATAATCCCATGCAAACCAATAAAGCATTAATGGCAGCCGCAGTCGTAGCATTAGGTTTAGCCGCAGTGTCCAGCGTAAGTTTTGCGGGTGAAGATAAAAAAATGGAAACCGAAAAGTGCTCTGGTATTGTGAAAGCAGGCATGAATGATTGCGCTACAAGCAGCCATTCTTGTGCAGGGCAAGCAAAAATGGATAATGCAGAAGGTGAGTGGATTAAACTACCCAAAGGTACTTGTGAAAAAGTCACGGGTGGTATGGTGGTAGAAGGTAAATAACCTAAGCGGTTTTTGCTAATGGTTAATGACAGTGGTTTTAATACCCTGTCATTAACCAACTTTCCATTTACCGAAAGGCTTTGTCATGAGTGTTAAAACATTATCAAGCTGTGGTATTGGTTTACGCTTTCAACATGTAGACCAAATTCTTGCAGAAAAGCCCCCCATCGCATGGTTGGAAGCATTAACCGATAACCACTTACAAACCAATGGAGTACAGCAGGAGTATTTGTGTGAGATTGCCGAATATTACCCTGTGACATTACACGGTGTGGGTTTGTCTTTAGGTTCGCTTGAAGCTTTGGATGTCGACTACTTACAAAAATTACAGTATTTAATCCAACAAGTGAATCCAGTGTATGTTTCGGATCATTTGTGTTGGACACATGCTCACGGTTTTTACTCACACGATTTATTACCAATGCCTTATAACGAATCCACGTTATTGCATAGCGTGCAACGGATTCAACGGGTGCAAGATTATTTAGGCCGACAGTTGGTAGTGGAGAATGTTTCTAGCTATTTGCAGTATCAAGCTTCCGATTTAACTGAATGGGAATTTATTAATGCCATAGCTGATGAGTCGGGTTGTGGGATTTTGTTGGATGTGAATAATATCCATGTGAATGCTTTTAATCATGGCTTTGATGCCGCTGTGTATTTAAATGCAATTAACTCGCAGCATGTTAAGCAAGTTCATTTAGCAGGTCATGAACATCGTGGTACGCACATTTTGGATACGCATGGTAGTGCTATTAATGGTGATGTATGGTGTTTATACGCTAAAGCGATTCAGCGTTTTGGAGCATTGCCGACATTAATTGAGTGGGATCAAAATATTCCACCTTTGGCAACTTTGTTGGAGGAAGCTGCTAAAGCGGATGAGGTACAGGCTCATGTCCTGCATTGATCATTCTCTTTCCGCCATACAGCACTCGTTGATAAGCGCATTATTTAGGCAGGGTAAAGCTACGGGTGATGCTGCCGCCCACATTCAATCTTCGGCTGTATTGAATCCCGAACAACGTTTGGGTATTTATCAGCACGGTGTTCATGCTGTGCTCACTGCGCATTTGCAGGCGGTGTACCCTGTGTGTCAGCAATTGCTTGGCGAA
>CAZEQX010000140.1:0-6225 GCA_964514635.1 uncultured Thiothrix sp. | reverse complement strand
GAGTATCCATTCAGAATCCATGACTTATTCATGCAAAATACCAAGGTGGATGATTGCTATGCCAACGGCGACTGATCTTTTGAAGGTATTGCAAATACTGCCTTTACCTGCGCGTGAGATTTTGCAACGCCTTGCGATTACCCAGCCTACTTTGTCGCGTTGGGCGGCAGAATTGGGGGAAAACGTGGTACGTTATGGGCGGGCGCGGCAGTCTGCTTATGCGGCGCGGCGGCGGGTGATGGGGCAGAGCCAATTTCCGTTGTATCAAATTAGCCGCGATGGGCAGGTGCAAGAACAGGGCATTTTATTACCCGTGCAGCCTTGCGGTTATGTGGTGCAATGGTCAGATACCGCATTGGCGGCGGGGCAATCTTTCTACACGGCGGGTTTGCCGTGGTGGTTGGCGGATATGCGTCCGCAAGGGTTTTTGGGGCGGGCGTTTGTGCATCAATACGCGCCGCGCTTGGGCTTGCCTGCGGATTTGAGTTTGTGGAGTGATGATCAAGTGCTGATTGCTTTGGCGCAACTGGGGGAAGATTGCGCGGGAAATTGGCTTGTCGGCGACGCAGCATTATCGCGCTTGCTCAATCCGCCCGTTAGCGAAGCATTATTGCCTGACGAGCGCGTGCAGCAATACCCTGTTTTAGCGGCGCAAGCCTTGGGGCAGGAACGTGTTGGTTCGTCCGCAGGTGGTGAACAGCCGAAATTCACCGCTACACTTAAACAGGCGAATAATGATGCAGAATCCATTCATGTATTAGTGAAGTTCACCGCGCCAGCAGATAATGCGGTCACGCGGCGTTGGGCAAGTTTATTGCTGGCGGAACATTTAGCCTTACAAACCTTGCAAGCGGCAGGTTTTGCGGCAGCTACTTCGCAGTTTTTCAACATTGAGGGGCAATCTTTCCTCGAAGTGCAACGTTTTGACCGTACCTCAATGGGTGGGCGCATTGGTTTGGTGTCATTAGCGGCGGTAGACCATGCGTTTACTGGGCAGGCGGATGCGAATTGGGCGGTATTGGCGCAAGCTTTACAGCGTTTGAAACAGATTAGTGCGGAAGACGCGGCAACAATGCAGCGTTTGTATGCTTTTGGGTGCATGATTGCCAATAGTGATATGCATTTGGGTAATCTGGCGTTTTTCCATGAACAAACTAGCCAGTTACGTCTTGCACCCGTGTACGACATGCTGCCGATGCAGTTTGCGCCGCGTGCATCAGGTTTAATTCCGCAAGATGTGTCCGCCTTGCGCGTGACGACACCGCCAGCTTTGGTGTATTGGCAGGAAATGTTACCGTTGGCACAGCAATTTTGGCAGCGCGTGATGGATACGCCACAACCTGATCCGAGTTTCCCCATGCTTGCGAGTGCTTGTTGGCAGCGATTGCAGGACATGCGTTCGCGCTTTGCTTTAGACTGAATATTTGCATGTTGATAGGGGGAATGTATGTGGAAAGCCGTTGTAGCCGTGGCGTTGGGCGCGGCATTAGGGGCGTTATTGCGCTGGGTATTGGGGATGAAATTTAACAGTTGGTTTCCGACTTTGCCGCCAGGGACGCTGATCGCGAATGTGGTGGGGGGCTACATTATTGGGGTGGCGATTGCGTTTTTCGCACAAACGCCGCAGCTTGCCCCCGAATGGCGGTTGTTGGTTGTTACGGGATTTTGCGGTGGGTTGACGACGTTTTCGACATTTTCGGCGGAAGTACTGCATTTGTTGCAGCAGGGGCGATTATTGTGGGCATCGGCAACGGTCAGTGTGCATGTGATGGGGTCGTTGTTGATGACGCTGGCGGGTATGGCAACGTGGCAATGGTTAGCTGCGAAGGCGTGAACCGTGCTTTCACGCCTTAAGTGGATGCGTTTACAAATTACTGAGGTTGACGAAATCCGCAACGGATAAAGTTTCAGCGCGTTGCTGTGGGTTAATGCCCACGCTTTCTATTTGTTCAGCAGTAATCAAACCTTTCAAGGTATTGCGCAAAGTTTTACGGCGTTGGGAGAAAGCTTGCGCTACGATGTCGGCGAAATGCGATTCGTTATTGGCGACGATAGGCGGTGTGGCGTGCGGTTTGAGGTAGACCACAGCCGAATCAACCTTGGGCGGTGGGTCAAACGCGCTTGGTGGCACGAACATCAGATAAGCGGTGTCGCAGTAATATTGCACCATGACCGATAGCCTGCCGTAATGGTCTTCATCGGGCGCGGCGGTCATGCGGTCTACCACTTCTTTTTGCAGCATAAACAACATGTCGCGGATGTGTTCGCGGTTGTGCAGTAGGTGAAAAATCAGCGGGGTGGAAATGTTATACGGCAAATTGCCGACCACTCGCAACGGTTCGCCATCCGCGCGTAAGGCGGGAATGTCTAAGTGCAGTGCGTCTTGTGCGTGAATATGCAGTTTGCCTTGGGCTTGCGGCTGTTGTTGCCACCACGCAATTAAGTCGCGGTCGATTTCCACCACATCCAAATGTGGTAAACGTTCGAGCAATGGGAATGTCAGCGCACCCGGACCTGGACCGATTTCCACTACACGGTCGCTGGTTTTGAGCGATAACGCGCTTAACATGCGCTCAATAATGCTGTGATCGTGTAAAAAGTGTTGTCCGAAGCGTTTTTTGGCGCGTTGCTGGTAACGACTCAAGCTCTATTTTCCTCCTAATGATAAATCCCGCCGCGCGGCTGAAATGGTAATGGTGAACCCTGCCACTACGTCCAAAAATGCCATGCCTGTTAGGATGAGAAACACCGAATTGCCTGCCCACGGCGAGGTGAGCCAAGCGGTCATGTACAAAATCAAAACTAACGTGGATAGCAAGTGGTCGAAGATCGTGGTTTCCGATGTGCGGGTCGATTTGAATAATTCAATATACAGGAAGAAAACGCCTAAGAGTACTAAGAAATCACCCCAAGTAGGTCGCCACGTTACGCCAGAGGGTAGTGGAATCAAAAACATGACGTAATTCAGGCCTTTGGGGAAGAGATTGACTTGTACGGCCAGCCAATAGATGAGTAGTATGACACCAAAAAAGGGTGTCAAATGCATGACACGCAAAAACATGGTCGTGTGGGCTCCCTTTCGATTTTCCGTGATGCTACAAATGGGGGTTTAACCGCTCACATCCAACTGAAAAATAACAGAAATCATGCTTGATACCGTTTGTCTGTGCGCGGTTGGCGGTAGACTGAAATACGCTTAGAGTATACAGACAACTATTAATTGTAAACAAAGGGCTTTCCGACAGTTGGCGTAATCAAAAAGGGCATGATTTCAGCTTGTTGGTGACAAGTTGGGGGAACGTTCCGGCGTGGCTACGTTTGTCGGAAGATGTTGTGGTGTCTGCGCCACAGGGAATATAGTGGCAGTCTAGTGCATCCGATACCAATGATAATAAAAGCACAATTGCAGAGAGATTCAACATGAATAATAAAAAACTCCGTTCTTCTCGATGGGCTGTTCTTCCACTGCTATTTTGTTCCGCTGCGGTGTTGGCTGCCAACACTGGAGACGGCGATGGCTACACTGATGTTCCCGCTCAACAAGAAACTTTAACCTTAGAAGATGACCCTAATGCACAAGGTCAGGTCATGCCCGTGGCGGATACCGCACCGGATTCCATGCGCCAAGTGCAGCAATTAGGCCAAGAAAGTGATGGTTTTGTGGATGATTCCACCGAAACGTCCAGCGTCAACACGGGTTATGTTGGCGGTAAAGGGCGTGTTGGCGTGGGGATCGATTCCGAACTCAAGCTCAAAGCCGAAGGCCGTTACGTTATCCAAGAAAACGAAAACAGTGCCACGATTGGGCAAGGTTATGTGGGTGTGAACCCTAAAGCCGAATCCGATAAAAACGAAGAAACCGTGACGGGTGTTGGTGCAAAGGTCAGCCACCATTGGACTTCCGCTGATGAAAATGGTCAGGTTTCGCACGTTAATAAAGTGTTCGGGGCTTATGACCAAAACGAGCAAAAAGATAAAAAAATTACCGCAGGCTATGGGCAGGAAAAAGAGAATCTGTTCTGGTCGGGGCATGTGAGCAAAGGTTTATCCGATGCGCGTGATGCCAGCGATGGTTCTGGATTGAAAGAAAAAGCCTATGATATGGGCGTTGGCGGGCGTGTTGGTACTTACTTGCCTGAGCAACAAATGCGCGTACAAGGCGGTTTGGATTACGAATGGGGTAAAGACCGCGCAGAGGGTGAGAAAAAAGCGACACAAACCACGTTATCCGGTGGGGTTGAAAAATTCATTCCGGGTACGCCACACAGCGTTGGCGCGGATTTGGAAGTCTATAAAAAATCCGGTGGTGCTGAAACCGAAGACCAAAAAACCGAAACACGCGGCGGCGTGAGCTACCGTTATGACATTGCCAGCGAAGCGGGTATTTGGCAGGCGGATCAGCAATACCGTCGGGTGCGCGTGGAAATTCCAGGCGAAGAAATCAAGCAGCAACCGAAAATGGCACAAAAACTCGTCAAACACACGATGGAGTTAGAAGCCGATACCTTCTTTGAACTGGATAAAGCTAAACTCACCCCTGAAGCGAAAGAGCGTTTACAGGCTGTGGTGGGGCAAATTCGTGCCGCAGGTCATGAAGGCAATATCCGTATCACGGGTAATACTTGTGATTTGGGTTCGGATAAACATAATCTGGACTTGTCCCAACGTCGTGCCAATGCCGTGCGTGATTTCATGGCGAAAAATGGCTTCAGTGCGGATGAGTTGATTGCCGAGGGTTTGGGTGAATCGCAACCGAAATACCCGAATACCGAATCCGAACGTCACAAAAACCACCGTGTTGATATTGAATACGTCAACTATCAAAACGAGGTGAAGAATGAAGTCATCGAGGAAGGCGGTACAACCAAAACCGACCCGAAAGTAGTATGGCGTAAAGAGTTGATTCCTTCCCCGCCATTGTGGGTACGCCAAGCATTGCATAACGTGGCAGACCACAAAGAAACGGTGGATACCTATAAAACCGCCAAAGGTGCGGCAGGCAATGGCGCAAAACCGAATGCTTACGACGATGCAGCGACGACTACCGCTTCGACTCCAGTTGCGATCAGTGTGCTGGCAAATGATGATGATCCGAATGGAGATGCATTGACTATCGCCAGCTTTACTCAAGGTGGTAGTGGCAAGGTAGAAGTTTCAGGTAATCAACTGGTTTACACGCCTAATGCAGGCTTTACGGGAACAGATACTTTTACTTATACCATCCAAGATGCTAGTGGTAATCAAGACACCGCGAATGTTACGGTAACGGTTGGGGCAAACGGTGCGCCAGTGTTGAAAGACGATGCTGCACAAACCACCGCGAATACGCCAGTAACCGTCGATGTGTTAGCAAATGACACTGATCCAGACGGTGGTACGTTAAGCATTTCCGGCTTTACGCAACCCAGCGGCGGTACAGTGACATTGGATGGTCGTAAACTGGTCTTCACACCGAATAAAGACTTTACGGGGGATACAACCTTCACCTACACCGTGGAGGATGGTCAAGGCAATACTGCAACCGCATCGGTCGCTATTCACGTTGTTCCAGCGGCGGGCGAATTGGACGCTGCGAATGATTCTTTCCCTATCGTGCAGAACAGCAAAGATACCGTTTTAGGTGTGTTGGGTAATGATATTTACCCCAGCGAAGGTGTCACTATTACGATTGTGACGCAACCTAGCCACGGTACTGTGACCATCCCTGGAACGTATTTGCAATACACACCAACGACTGGCTACACAGGTACAGACACGCTGACCTACAAAATCACCACCAAAGACGGTCGTGAAGATACGGCTACCGTGGAATTGGATGTGGGTACTTGCTCAAGCTGTAGTTCACTGGTGCTGACGGATGATTACTTACTGGTGAACTTGAATGACACCGTAACCAAAACCTTGAGCGTATTGGAGAATGATACGGGTGATGAAATGACCATTACCAGCGTTTCCACCCCGCGTTACGGCACAGCACAAATCAGCTCGGATGGTAAATCCATCAAATATACCTTACGCAGCGGTTATTGTTCTGACCACACATTCACCTATACTGTGAAAGACAAATACGGTAATACCAAACAAGCTACCGTTAAAATTGACGTAGCACCCGCCAACTAAAACACGTTTTAGGTGGAATCGCATAAAGCCGCTTGGGAAACTAAGCGGCTTTTTTATTTTAAGTTTTGCGTAACAGGCTGTAGCCGAGCAGGGTTAATCCCGTGC
>CAZEQX010000139.1:0-6311 GCA_964514635.1 uncultured Thiothrix sp. | reverse complement strand
CGTGAAGGCGGTCGTACTGTCGGTGCTGGTGTTGTTGCGAAAATTATTGAGTAATTTGTCATGTCAGATCAAAGAATCCGTATTCGCCTGAAAGCATTCGATCATCGTTTGATTGATCGTTCTGCGACTGAGATCGTCGAGACGGCGAAGCGCACTGGAGCGCGTGTAAAGGGGCCAATCCCGCTGCCGACACGCACAGAGCGTTACACAGTGTTGATTTCACCGCATGTTAATAAAGATGCGCGTGATCAATACGAAATCCGTACTTACAAGCGTCTGATGGATATTATTGATCCGACTGACAAAACTGTTGACGCTTTAATGAAGCTGGATTTGGCAGCTGGCGTTGATGTACAAATCAAGCTTAACTGATTTGTAAAAAAGTACTTAACGACAGGAAATTTTCTGTTATAATGCGCGGCTTTCTACGGCTCGACCTAGGTCGAGCCGAGTTTTTCCTAGAAATCAGAATGAAAGTTGCTCGGTGTGAGTAATTCGAAGAGGTATGCAAATGGCTATCGGTCTGCTGGGTCGCAAAGTAGGTATGACCCGGATATACGGTGAAGATGGTGGTTCCACCCCCGTCACTGTGCTTGAGATTGCTGCAAACCGCGTTTCCCAAGTCAAGACGGTGGAGACGGATGGTTATGACGCCATTCAGTTGTCCACAGGTGAGAAAAAGTCTTCCCGCGTTTCCAAGTCGGAAGCTGGTCATTTTGCCAAAGCAGGCGTGCCGGCGGGTACTTTTGTTCGCGAGTCGCGGGTGGAAGATGCGTCAGGGTACGAACTGGGTGCTGAGCTTGCAGTAAGCATGTTTGAAGTTGGGCAAATGGTTGATGTAACAGGAACTAGCAAAGGTAAAGGCTTTGCGGGCGTTCTGAAGCGTTATCATTTTGCTGGTCAAGATCGCTCACACGGTAACTCTTTGTCACACCGTGCTCCAGGTTCCATTGGTCAAAACCAGTCTCCGGGTCGTGTATTCCCTGGTAAAAAAATGGCTGGACATCTGGGTGCTACACAGCGTACCGCTCAGAATTTGGAAGTGGTGCGTGTAGACGCTGAGCGCAATCTGTTGCTGGTTAAAGGCTCCGTTCCCGGTGCTGTAAACGGCGATGTGGTTGTCAAGCTGTCGGTTAAGGCATAAAGGTGGCAACAATGGAATTACAAGTTGCAAATGGCGGCTCTGTTGCAGTAAACGAAAACGTTTTTGCGCGTGAGTTCAACGAAGGTCTAGTGCACCAAGCCGTGGTAGCCTATATGGCTGCTGGTCGTGCTGGTACAAAAGCACAAAAGACTCGCTCTGACGTTAGCGGCGGTGGCTCGAAGCCATTCCGCCAAAAAGGCACTGGTCGTGCGCGTGCTGGTACTATTCGTAGCCCATTGTGGCGCACGGGTGGTAAGTCGTTCGCAGCGCGTCCGCGTGACTTTACCCAAAAATTGAATAAGAAAATGTATCGTGCAGCAATGCGCTCCATTTTCTCTGAATTGGTTCGTCAAGAACGCCTGATTATTGTGGATGGTTTTAATATCGCAGAACCAAAAACAAAAGTCATGCTGGCAAAACTGAAAGAATACGGTTCAAACGACGCACTGTTGGTTTCAGACATTGATGATGTCAATGTGCTGTTATCAGCGCGTAACATCCCTTATTGTGAAGTTGCGACTGTTGCTGGTTTAAATCCGGTAAGTTTGATCGGTCACGAGAAAGTCGTTGTTACCGTCGCTGCCATTGAAAAAATTCAGGAGTGGCTGGCATGAGCATTGAGCGTCTCTATCATGTATTGGTTGCTCCTCGTGTAACAGAAAAAACTGTTGCAGCAGCGGAAAAAGCAAACCAGTACGTTTTCAAGGTTGCAAAAACTGCAACTAAGCAAGAAATCAAGAGTGCTGTCGAGACTTTATTTGAAGTCCAAGTTGATAAAGTGCGTACCATCAACGTAAAAGGCAAGCAGAAAAACTTCGGTCGTCGCAGCGGTCAACGCAGCGACTGGAAAAAAGCTTATGTAAGCTTGGCTGAAGGTTTCTCACTGGATGCGGCAGCGGAATAAGGTAAGGGTGAATCATGGCAGTCGTTAAGGCAAAACCAACATCTCCCGGTCGCCGTTTTCAGGTTAAAGTCGTAAATAAAGAGCTGCACAAAGGCTCTCCCTGGAAAGCACTGGTAGAAAACCAGCGTAAAAGCGGTGGTCGTAACAACACAGGACGTATTACTACACGCCATGTTGGCGGTGGTCATCGTCAGCACTATCGTCTCATCGACTTCAAACGTCGTAAAGATGACATCGGTGCGAAAGTTGAACGTCTGGAATACGATCCAAATCGTAGTGCAAACATCGCATTGTTGTTGTATGCAGACGGTGAACGTCGCTACATCATCGCACCAAAAGGTTTGAGTGCAGGTGCTGAAGTTATTTCAGGACAACATGCACCAATCGTTGTTGGCAACTCTTTGCCAATGCGCAACATTCCTGTTGGTACAGTGATTCACTGTATCGAAATGAAGCCTGGTAAAGGTGCGCAGTTGGCGCGTTCTGCTGGTGCTTCAGCGCAGTTGATCGCGCGTGAAGGTGCTCATGCAACGATCCGTTTGCGCTCTGGTGAGATGCGTAAAGTGCCAATCGATTGCCGTGCAACCATCGGTGAGGTTGGTAACTCTGAGCACAGCCTGATTAAATTGGGTAAAGCTGGTGCAAAACGTTGGCGTGGTGTTCGCCCGACTGTTCGTGGTGTTGTAATGAACCCTGTAGACCATCCACACGGTGGTGGTGAGGGTCGTACCTCTGGTGGTCGTCATCCAGTTACACCTTGGGGTGTTCCGACCAAGGGTTACAAGACTCGTAGTAATAAACGCACTGACAATATGATTGTCCGTCGCCGGAACAAGAAGTAAGAGGATTAAACAGTGCCACGTTCACTAAAAAAAGGTCCTTTCGTTGACCATCACCTGATGAAGAAGGTCGAAACTGCAAAAGCAGCTAATGACCGTCGTCCAATCAAAACATGGTCGCGCCGCTCCATGATTCTGCCTGAGTTTATCGGGCTGACGCTGGCGGTGCATAACGGTAAACAGCATGTTCCGGTGCTGGTTAATGAAAACATGGTAGGTCACAAGCTAGGTGAGTTCGCATTAAGTCGTTCTTACCGTGGTCACGTTGCCGACAAGAAGTCGAAGTAAGAGGTAGAGATGGAAGTTGCAGCTCGTTTGCGCTCTGCGCGTATTTCGCCTCAAAAGTGCCGTTTAGTCGCTGACCAAATCCGTGGCTTACCCGTTGATAAAGCACTGAATATTCTGGCGTTTAGCTCGAAAAAAGGTGCGGCGATCATGAAGAAAGTTTTGGAATCCGCGATTGCCAACGCTGAACACAATGAAGGTGCGGATGTGGATGAACTGTGCGTTAAGCGTGTGTTTGTCGACCAAGGTCCAACGTTGAAGCGCATTATGCCGCGTGCTAAAGGTCGTGCGAACCGCATCCTGAAGCGCACCAGTCACATTACCGTCGCTGTAGGCGAGAAGTAAGGTTTTAGTATGGGTCAGAAAGTACATCCAACCGGTATCCGTCTTGGCATCGCAGCAGACTGGCGTTCCAAGTGGTATGCTGAAGGCAAGGATTATGCCAATTTCCTGCACAAGGATCTGGAAGTCCGCACGTTCTTAAAAAAGAAGCTGAAAGAAGCCTCTGTTAGCCGTATTCAGATTGAGCGTCCAGCAAAATCTGCGTTCATTACCATTCACACTGCTCGTCCGGGTGTTGTGATCGGTAAACAAGGTGCTGACATTGAGAAATTGCGTGCAGAAACGGCTGCAATCCTTGAGCTAAGTGTCAACAGCGTAAAGTTGAACATCGAAGAAATTCGCAAGCCTGAGTTGGATTCACAACTGGTTGCTGAAAGTATCGCAAGTCAGCTCGAACGCCGTATCATGTTCCGTCGTGCGATGAAGCGTGCTGTTAGTAATGCAATGCGTTTAGGCGCATTAGGCGTGAAAGTCAGTGTTGCAGGTCGTTTAAACGGTGCTGAAATCGCACGTACTGAATGGTATCGTGAAGGTCGCGTCCCTCTTCATACTCTGCGTGCTGACATCGATTATGCTACTGCGGAAGCACTGACTACCTACGGTATCATCGGTGTGAAAGTTTGGATCTACAAGGGCGAAGTCTTCGACTTGGAGCAAAAACAGCAGCAAGCCAGCCAGCCTCAAAATCAAGGCCAAGGCCGGAAGAAGAAGTGATAGAGGTCTGAGATGTTACAACCCAAAAGAACCAAATTCCGCAAACAGTTCAAAGGTCGCAATCGTGGTCTGGCACTGGCGGGTAGCAAAGTCAGCTTCGGTGAGTACGGTTTAAAAACAACTGAACGTGGTCGTCTGACAGCGCGTCAAATCGAATCTGCACGTCGTGCGATTAACCGTTATGTTCGTCGTGGCGGTAAAATCTGGATTCGTGTATTCCCTGACAAACCCATCAGCAAAAAGCCATTGGAGGTTCGTCAAGGTAAAGGTAAAGGGAACGTTGAGTACTGGGTTGCATTAGTTCAACCTGGCAAAGTTCTGTACGAAATCGAAGGTGTGGCAGAAGAAATTGCACGTGAGGCGTTCCGTCTTGCTGCTGCAAAACTGCCAGTTAAGACTACGTTTGTTTCCCGTCAGGTGATGTGATGAAAGCTGCTGAACTGAAGCAAAAAACAGCAGACGAGCTCAAAGTAGAGTTGGTCGAAAATCTGAAAGAGCAGTTCAAACTGCGTATGCAAAAAGCAGCTGGTCAGTTGTCACGTCCTTCCGAAGTGAAGCGTGTGCGTCGTCAGATTGCCCGAATCAAGACAGTACTTGCTCAAAAGCAAGCCACAGGTGAGTAACGATGAGCGAAGAAAAAGTCGAACGTAGCCTGATGGGGCGCGTAGTCAGCAACAAAATGGATAAGTCAATTGTGGTGCTGATGGAGCGTCAAGTTCAGCATCCGGTTTACGGCAAATTTATTAAGCGTTCTAAAAAGTATCACGTTCATGATGAAAACAATGAATGTCGTGAGGGTGATACCGTTTTGTTCAAAGAGTGCCGACCTTTGTCTAAGACAAAGCATTGGACTTTGATCAAAATCGTTGAACGTGCGCCTGGTCAGGCATAAGGGACGGAGAATAGACAATGATCCAGATGCAATCTATTCTGCAAGTTGCAGATAACAGTGGTGCAAAGAAAGTCATGTGCATCAAGGTTCTGGGCGGCTCTCACCGTCGTTATGCTGGTATTGGTGACATTATCAAAGTCAGCATTAAAGATGCAATTCCGCGTGGCAAAGTCAAAAAAGGCGATGTATACAATGCGGTAATCGTGCGTACTGCGCACGGTGTTCGTCGTGCTGATGGTTCCAAAATTCGTTTTGATGGTAATGCCGCAGTTTTGTTGAATAACAAACTTGACCCAATCGGCACTCGTATTTTTGGACCTGTCACCCGCGAACTGCGTGGCGAGAAGTTCATGAAAATTATTTCTCTAGCACCTGAAGTGCTGTAAGACTGCAACGACAGAAGTAGGTGACGAAATGCGTAAAATTCGCAGTAATGACGAAGTAGTTGTCATCACCGGCAAGGATAAAGGCCGTCGCGGCAAAGTCATGCAGGTGCTGGCAAATGGTAAAGTTTTGGTTCAAGGTATTAATCGTGTTAAAAAACACGTTAAGCCTAACCCAAATGCAGGTGTTCAAGGTGGTATCGTCGAAAAAGAGATGCCTTTGGATGCCTCAAATGTGATGCTGGTCAACCCTACCACTGGTAAAGGTGACCGCGTTGGATTCAAGCTCCTGGAAGATGGCAAGAAAGTCCGTGTCTTCAAATCCAATGGTGAGCGCGTAGACGCTTAAGGTGTAAAATGGCAAGACTGCAACAGTACTACCGCGAAGCTGTCATCAAAGAAATGACTGACAAGTTCGGGTACAAAAACGTGATGGAAGTTCCGAAGATCACCAAAATCACTCTGAATATGGGTTTAGGTGAAGCTGTCGGCGACAAAAAAGTTATCGAACATGCTACTGGTGATATGGCGAAGATTGCAGGTCAAAAACCTGTGGTTACGTTAAGCCGTAAATCTATTGCTGGTTTCAAAATTCGTGACAACTGGCCAATCGGCTGTATGGTAACTCTGCGTCGTGAAAAGATGTATGAGTTTTTGGATCGTTTAATCAATATTTCCATCCCGCGTATCCGTGACTTTCGTGGTTTGAACGCTCGTGCATTCGACGGTCGTGGTAACTACAACATGGGTGTCAAAGAGCAAATCATTTTCCCTGAAATTGATTATGACAAAATTGACGCACTGCGTG
>CAZEQX010000138.1:0-6374 GCA_964514635.1 uncultured Thiothrix sp. | reverse complement strand
GGATTTGTGCATCGTCCGCGCCGCGCATTGCCCCGTAAGCAATATTATTACGCACCGTATCATTAAACAGCACGATTTCCTGCCCGACATAAGCCATCTGGCTGCGTAAGCTTTGCAGGGTTAAATCGCTCAGCGGTATACCATCCAAATAAATCGTCCCGCTGCTAACATCGTGAAAACGCGGCAATAAATTCACCAGTGTGGTTTTACCACTGCCCGATTTCCCCACCAATGCAATTTTTTCGCCCGCTTTGACACTGAAGTTAATGTTCCGCAACACCGTTTTATCGGTTGCAGGATAGACAAAATTCACACCTTCAAACCGCACTTCACCTTGGCAATGGCTTAATGTGCGCGTTCCGGTATCTTTTTCTGGTGAGGTATCGAGTAACTGGAAAATACTCGAACCTGCGGCAATAGCTGTTTGTAGCTGGGCATTTAACTGGGTAAGGTTACGAATCGGCGTGAGCATGAGAATCATCGACATAATAAAAGTCATGAACGTGCCCGCTGTCAAACTGCCTAGTGTGGACTCACGCGTCGCAACGAACACCATAGCCGCCATTGCAATCGCAACCATGAACTGCACTAATGGCGTGCTGAGTAATTCAGTTACCATCCGCTTCATCTGTAACTGAATATTTTGCTCATTTGCCAGATGAAAACGTTGTTGTTCGTAATGCTCGCCATTGAAAATACGCACAACTTTGTAACCACGAATCATTTCGTTAGCAATTTGCGTCACATCCCCCACCGAATCTTGCACTTTATGACTTAATCGCCGCAAACGACGGGTAGCATACACAATTATCACAGAAATCAATGGCACAATGACCAACATTCCCAAAGTCAGTTGCCAACTGATCCAGAACATCCCCCACAGTAGACTCACAATAATGAGAGAATCCTGCACCAACGATGTCATACCTTTGATACTGGCATTGGCTAATTGATCAATGTGATAACTAACGTAGGCAAGCAATTTACCCGCAGAGGTGGATTCAAAAAAGCGGGTTGGCATTCGCAATAAGTGTGTAAACACCTGATCACGCAGATTGCGTGTCACCTGCCGACCGATCATACCGATGTAATAACCCGACAGAAACATCGCCAAACCACGCACCAAAAACAACCCCAAAATGCCTAACGGTAGCCACTGAATCGTCAAAGGGTCACGTTGCAAAATGGCTTTATCCAATAATGGCTGCAACCCATACGCGAACAGCGGCTGTGTAATCGCATTAACAACTAACCCCAACAGAGCAAGTACCAAATAATGCCCATGCTGCAAGGAATAACCGATCAAGCGGCGATAAACCGTTACGCCATCATAAAGGGGCTGGTGTGTTGGGGTCATCCTAATCCTGTTATTCCTGAGGTTTACGCTCCGATTGCGTGGTCGCAATGGAGAAATTGGTTAAGCCTAAACGTCCTGCAATGTCCATCGCTGTCACCACGGCTTGGTAGTTGACATTAGCATCAGCAGAAATCACCAACGGCGGTGTGTTGGGCAATTCATCCAAGGTTTGGCTCATCGCTTGGAACAACGTTTCTGGTGTGGTGTTTAACACCTCACGCCCGTTAATGTAATAACGTCCCTGCCCATCGATCACTAATTCTAGCTTATCTTCTGGTGTTGCAGCGGCAGTATTACTCGCGGTAGGCAAAGCAATTTTCAATTCCGCATTTTTGGAAAATGTCGTCGTCACCATAAAGAAGATCAACAACATGAATACTACGTCAATCAACGATGTTAAATCGACCCCACTTTCACGGCGTTCACGGGTACGAAATTTCATGCCGGACGACCTCCGCGCTCTGGAGCAGCAACCGGACGTTGCGGCGGTGTTGCATTACCAGAGGCCGTTCGCGTCGGGGCGGCAGCACTGCTAGGGCGCGATGCAGCAGCACTGGCGGTACTGCTTGCCCCTGTTGGTAACACTTTATTACGGCTGGCATTAGCGATTTCAATCAAACGCAAAGCTTCGCGTTCCATTGTGGCGACATAACCATCGACTTTGGCTTTGAAATAACGTTCAAAGACCAAGGTCACAATCGCAATCAACAAACCCGCCACCGTCGTAATCAACGCTTCAGAAATCCCGCCTGCCATTTTTTGCGGGTCGCCCACGCCTGCGGCATTGATGGTGCTGAATACACCAATCATACCTAAAACCGTCCCCAACAACCCCATCATGGGTGCAATCGTGATCACCGTTCCCAATGCTGGTAAGTAACGCTCCAGATCATGAACAGCGTGTCGCCCTGCTTCTTCGACATTTTCTTTCATAATATGGCGCGGCAATTCACGACTTTCTAACCCCGTCGCTAACACCCGCCCCATGAGTGAACTGTTGCGTAATTCATCAATTTGCGCGTCACTCAATTTGCTACTACCCGCCATTTTTCTTGCTAATTCAATATCATCGGGGGGAACAACTTTGTGCAACCGGAGTGCCAAGAAGCGTTCGATAATAATGGCCATTGCCACGACCGAACTGAAGATCAGCGGAAACATCATAATGCCGCCGGACTTGATTAATTCAAACATACAGTATATCGCCTCATTTTTTATTTGTTAGCCCGCATCGTTTATCATAAGTGATTTTTGCAAGCGAATAAATGAAGAATAACATAACGCAGCTATCAGAATGAGAACCACAACAACACACGGCTTTAGCCCTACATTAGTTCCACCACGTTACACTTTCTTACAAGGTGAAGATGACTTTATCTACCATCGTTGTCATCAAAATGTCACGGAACAACACTATGGTTGCCCGCAACCGGATAAAACCACAAGCAGGGAATACGCCATGATACCGGAAACTTCCACTTCACTGACTTTACCAGTGGCTTTAGACAATCCTACCTTTTACCTAAACCGCGAACTGAGCCTACTAGCGTTCAACCAGCGCGTGTTAGCAATGGCTCAGGATACCAATGTCCCTTTATTGGAACGTTTGAAATACTTGTGTATTTCCAGTTCTAATTTGGATGAGTTTTTTGAAGTTCGGGTCGCCAGCCTCAAACAACAGCTCAACCTTGCACTGGGTTCGATTGGTGCAGACGGCATGTCACCGTTGCACGCCTTGCGCCACATTGGTGAAACGGCACACCAACTGGTCGAACAACAATACCAGTTCCTAAACGAGGTATTGATTCCTGCCCTTGCGCAAGAACGCATTCATTTTGTGCGACGCAACCATTGGACAGAACAACAACGCGCATGGCTGTCGGACTATTTCGACCGCGAGCTTATGCCATTGCTGAATCCCTTGGGATTAGACCCAGCACACCCTTTTCCCAATATCCTCAATAAAAGCCTGAACTTCATTGTCAGTCTGCAAGGAACGGATGCGTTTGGACGCGAAATCGACACCGCCATTGTGCAAGCTCCACGCACGTTACCGCGCATTATTCGTTTACCTGCAAACATGGCAGAAAGCGATGACAGCTTTGTGTTTTTATCCTCCATTCTCCATGCGTTCATTGAGCGACTGTTCCCCGGCATGGACGTGTTAGGTTGCTACCAATTCCGCCTGACACGCAATAGCAATATGTATGTAGACGAAGAAGAAGTCGACGACCTGTTGCAAGCGATGCGCGGCGAACTACCACAACGCAATTATGGCGAAGTGGTACGTTTAGAGGTGTCGGACCAATGTCCACAAGACAATATCGACTACCTCATGGAACAATTCAATCTCACCACGCAAGACGTGTATTTGGTGAATGGCCCGGTCAATCTCAACCGTTTGATTGCAATCACGGATTTGGTCGAACGCCTTGATTTGCGCTTTCCTGCTTTTCAACCCGCCCCCTCATTGGCAGAACGCCAAGGAGCGGAACTGTTCGCGCAAATCCAACGTGGCGATATTTTGATGCACCACCCGTATCAAAGCTTCCAAACCGTGTTGGACTTTATCGCCCAAGCCGCATCTGACCCTTGCGTTCTCGCCATTAAAATGACGCTGTACCGCACGGGCAAACAATCCGTACTGGTCGAACACCTGATTCGGGCAGCTCGTGCGGGTAAAGAAGTTTCCGTTGTCGTGGAATTACGCGCCCGCTTCGACGAAGAAGCCAATATCAACCTCACCAGCCAATTGCAACGCGCGGGGGCGCATGTGGTTTACGGCGTGGTAGGCTACAAAACGCACGCGAAATTGTGTTTGATCGTGCGCCGCGAACCACACGGTTTATGCCGTTACGCGCACCTTGGCACGGGTAACTATCATGCTGGAACAGCACGTTTGTACACCGACTTCGGGTTACTCACCGCTAACCCTGCCATTACCGAAGACGTGCATAAAGTCTTTTTAATGCTCACGGGCTTAGGGCGCATTCAAGACCTCAAGCATTTGCTCGCGTCACCCTTTACGCTGCACAAAGCGATCATGGAAAAGATTGAGCGCGAAACCGAACACGCCCGCGCTGGCAAACCCGCCTTGATTCGCGCCCGCATGAACTCGCTTATCGAACCGCAAACCATTCACGCTTTGTATCAAGCTTCACAAGCTGGCGTGCGCGTGGAATTGGTGGTGCGCGGGATTTGCTGCTTACGCCCTAATTTACCCAATGTTTCTGAAAACATTCATGTACGTTCGGTGATGGGACGCTTTCTGGAACATCCGCGTGTGTTCTACTTCCAAAACGGTGGGGATGAAGAATTGTACTGTTCCAGTGCGGATTGGATGCCGCGCAATTTCTTCCGACGTGTCGAAGTTGCCTTCCCAATTTTAAACAAAAAGTTACGCAAGCGCGTGATTGAAGAAGCATTTGAACTGTACCTGCATGACAATACCCAAGCGTGGGAACTGCAAGCGGACGGCTCTTATGTGCGCCGCCAACCGCAAACGGGCGAAACCCCGATTGCCGCGCAAACCAATTTGATGCAGCGTCTAACCCCAACCGTCTTGGGCTAAACAGCGGAACAGAGGGGCTAAATTGATTAGCCCCTACCGCGCATCAGCGTTTGAACAATTCTGGTGCTAGGGCTTTATTCGCCTGCCACCCCGCACGCCCTGGCTTTGCCATACCCAGTTTCGGCGGCTGATACGTCACGGAAACGCGCCCACCTGCACTGGTTTTCTTCACCACTGCTCCCCCGACTAACGAAACCGTTGTCGTAGGAATTTTTGCAACCGTCGCTGTAGCACCCGTTGTTGTCACGGCAGGCAATGCAACCGCTTGACCACTAAGCTGGTTATAAGCCGTTAGCACTTTGCGTACATAATGTTGGGTTTCGTTATACGGCGGAATGCCTTGGTATTTATCTACCGCACCTTCACCAGCATTATAAGCCGCAATCGCTTTGTATAAATCGCCATCGTAACGCTTCATTAACCAACTCAAATAGCGCGTACCGCCGTGAATATTCTGGCTGCTGTTTAAAGAATCTTCCACGCCGAATCGCGCCGCCGTTTCGGGAATGAGCTGCATCAAACCCTGCGCCCCTTTTGGTGAAACCGCAGCGGTGTTGTAGCACGATTCCACCGCTATCACGGCTTTGACCATTGCCTGATCCACACCGTATTTATCAGCGTACTTACTGATGGAGTCTTGGTGAATATCGGCGCGTTGTTCGATACTTTTCGCATTTAACGAACAATCGCTGCCATAAGCTGTTGAAGCTACAAATAACCCCAGTACCAACACAGCCAAACCACTGTGAGCATGATTCAAAAAGCGTTGCATGGTATTAATCCTTAATCCCCATTAGCTATGATTAACACTTAGTATATTAGTTATTGCTAATATGTAAAATACACAAACATTATGTTTGATACCAAACGGTATGGAAAAGTTCCCAACTGTAATACAGGAATACTGCGAATGACAGTATTCCCCTGCTTGATAGGCATTTTGCGCCGTCGAACAACAGCGCGGAAAGGCTTAGATGTCGCGTAATAATTCGTTAATGCCGACTTTGCCGCGCGTTTTTGCGTCAACTTTTTTCACGATCACGGCGCAGTACAGACTGTATTTACCATCGCTGGATGGCAAATTACCCGACACAACAACCGAACCCGCTGGAACGCGACCGTACATAATCTCACCCGTTTCACGGTCATAAATGCGCGTGCTTTGACCAATGTAAACGCCCATTGAAATCACTGAGCCTTCTTCGACGATCACGCCTTCAACGATTTCGGAACGTGCACCGATAAAGCAATTGTCTTCGATAATGGTCGGGTTGGCTTGTAATGGCTCTAATACGCCACCGATGCCCACACCGCCGGACAAATGCACGTTTTTACCGATTTGCGCACAAGAACCCACCGTTGCCCATGTATCAACCATTGTACCGCTATCCACATACGCACCAATATTGACGTAAGACGGCATCAATACGCAGCCGGATGCAATGT
>CAZEQX010000137.1:0-6394 GCA_964514635.1 uncultured Thiothrix sp. | reverse complement strand
GCATCCGGTTCACGGAAAAATTCCACAAAAATCCGTGCAAAGCCGTAACCAATCAAGAATAAGCCAGAAATCGCGCCGACGGGTGGTGATAATTTTCTGAACCAGTTCAGCAAGATAAACAGCACCAAACCTTCCAAAAAGGCTTGATACAACTGTGACGGGTGACGTGGGATATTATCCACCGCTGGGAAAATCACGCCCCACGGCACATCGGTATGGCGACCCCAGAGTTCCGCATTAATGAAGTTGCCAATACGCCCCGCACCCAAACCAATGGGTACGAGTGGCGCGACGAAATCACTGAGTTGGAAGAAAGTTAAGCCCCATTTTCTCGCCAAGAAAATCATGGCCAAAATCACGCCGATTAAGCCACCGTGGAAGCTCATGCCGCCATCCCAAATGTAGAACAGCGAAATCGGGTCACTGATTAAACCTTTTAGGTTATAAAACAGCATGTAACCGATGCGCCCGCCTGCCACGACACCCAACGCGCCCCATGTCATCATGTCATCGACACGATCAGGATTCATGACGCTGTTAGGTTCTTTAGAACGCAATTTACCAAGGATTAGAAAGCCTAAAAAACCAATGACATACATTAACCCGTACCAATGTACTTTGAGTGGCCCCAAAGACAAAGCAACCGGATCAAGTTGAGGGTGCATAAACATGAATTAACTCGCTCGCTTTATTCGTCATCGTTAAAAAACAATTTACGCAATTCCGCACCAGGCTCTGGTGCTCGCATAAACGCTTCACCCACCAGAAACGCATTCACATTATGCTCGCGCATTAACTGCACATCAGCAGGCGTATGAATACCACTTTCTGTCACCAACAATACGTCATTAGGTACGTTCGGCAGCAAATCCAGCGTGGTGTGCAAACTGGTGTGGAAAGTACGCAAGTTGCGGTTATTAATCCCAATTAGTGGGGCATTTAACCGTAATGCGCGTTCGAGTTCCGCGCCATCGTGGACTTCGATCAACACGTCCATGCCCAAACCCGTAGCGTGCGCGTACAAATCGGTTAATTGCGCATCGTCTAATGCCGAGACAATCAGCAAAATGCAGTCTGCACCAATCGCCCGCGCTTCATACACTTGGTACGGATCAATGATGAAATCTTTACGAATCACGGGCAAACCACACGCCGCGCGTGCTGCTTGTAAATAGCTTTCATGCCCTTGGAAATATTGCGCATCGGTCAATACTGACAAACACGCAGCACCCGCTTGGGCATAGCTTTGTGCAATGGCTACCGGATCAAAGTTTTCACGAATCAAGCCCTTGCTAGGTGAGGCTTTTTTCACTTCGGCAATAATTGCAGGGCGACCAAATGCCACTTGGGTTTGCATAAAGCGCAAAAAACCACGCACGGGCGAAGCGACAGCGGCTTGTTCGCGTAATTGCGCAAGGCTGGTAATGGCAGAACGTGCGGTAATTTCTTCCTGCTTGGTAGTCAGGATTTTTTGCAAAATATCAGATGTGCTCACAATCGTTGTTCTCGGTTTTAAGCGGTTTTAAAACGGTTGGTTAAAGCGATTAAGTCGTGCAAGCGTTGGGCAGCCGCGCCAGAATCAATCACTTGTTGGGCTTTAGCAATGCCTTCGGCGTGTGAAGCAACCAGACCCGCAACGTAAATCGCAGCCCCTGCATTCAGGCAGACAATATCCCGCGCCGCGCCGTTTTCCCCTGCAAATACGCGCTGAATAATCGCATAACTGCTGGCAGCATCGGCAACGCGCAAACTGTCAAGGCTGGCATGAGCCAAACCGAAATCTTCCGGCGTAATGGTGTATTCGCGTACTACGCCGTCTTTGAGTTCCGCGACAAAGGTTGGGGTGGCAATGCTAATTTCATCCAAACCATCAGCGGCATGAACCACCATCACATGACGGCTGCCTAACGTTTGTAACACTTCCGCCATTGGGCGCACCCATTCTTTAGCGAACACGCCCAATACTTGATTAGGGGCATTGGCGGGGTTTGCCATCGGTCCTAATAGGTTGAAAATGGTGCGAATGCCTAATTCCCGGCGTGGTGTGCTGGCGTGTCCCATCGCGCTGTGGTGCAATTGTGCGAATAAAAATCCCACGCCGACCTGTTCGATACATTGTGCGACCTGTTCAGGGGTTAAATTGAGGTAAACGCCTGCTGCTTCTAATACATCCGCGCTGCCGGATTTGCTGGAGATCGAACGATTACCGTGTTTGGCAACACGCGCTCCAGCAGCAGCGGCAACGAACGCGCTGGCGGTGGAAATATTGAATGTGCCGGAAGAATCCCCTCCTGTACCGCAAGTGTCGACCAAGTATTCGCTATTTACACTGACTTTGGTGGACAGTTCGCGCATGACTTGGGCGGCGGCACTGATTTCGGTAACGGTTTCGCCACGCATTCTCAACCCTACTAAAAAGCCCCCAATCTGGGCAGGGGTTGCTTGTCCGGTCATAATGGTCTGCATAGCGTGACTCATTTCAGCGGCGGATAATGTTTCGTTTGCAAGAATTTTGCGAATAATGGGCTGCAATTCCATGAAATCTGCTTGGTTGTTGCTAAGATTGAGTGAGTGGATGCTAACATGAATCCTACGAAAGCGTAATTTACAGAGGTGTCAGATGGAAAAGAATATGGGCAGCAAAGAACGCGGTATGCGTCTGGGGGCAGGTGCAGTGCTGGTATTATTGGGCTTATTTATGAGCAAATGGCTGTTGTTATTAGGGCTGATTTTGCTGGCAACGGGCTACTTCTCATTCTGCCCTGCATGGAAAGTATTGGGCAAAAATCCATTCGGTAATCAATAATCACAACACGCGGCTGGTTGCAGTATAACGCTGCAACCAGTCTCAACAACGTCATTTTAAATGATAGGCAGCATTTTCATGCGCTCGTCGTCACTTTCTACAGCGACCACCACTCCACGCAGGGAATTAGGCAAGGCTTCGGTGATGTGTAAGTCGACGAACTTACCAATCAGACGTGCATGACCATCGAAATTTACCACGCGATTGTTTTCCGTGCGTCCGGCGAGTTGGTTTGGGTCTTTTTTGGACGGACGTTCTACTAACACGCGCTGCACCGTACCGATCATGGCGCGGCTAATTCCATTGGCGTGTTCTAGAATGCGGGCTTGCAAACGTTGCAAGCGAGCTTTCTTCACCTCTTGCGACACGTCATCGGGCAAGTTCGCCGCAGGTGTACCAGGGCGTGCGCTGTAAATAAAGCTGAAACTGTAATCAAAACCAATGTCATCGATTAGTTTCATGGTGTCTTCAAAATCGCGTTCGGTTTCGCCAGGGAAGCCGATAATGAAATCGGACGACATGCTTAAATGCGGGCGAATATTGCGTAGCTTGCGGATTTTGGATTTGTATTCAAGTGCCATGTGGTTGCGCTTCATCGCCGCCAAAATGCGATCCGAACCGCTTTGTACGGGCAAATGCAAATGACTAACCAATTCTGGCACATCCGCATAAGCCTGAATCAGGTTATCGCCGAACTCATTCGGGTGCGAAGTGGTGAAACGAATCCGGTCAATGCCGTCAATCGCCGCAACGTAGGTAATTAATAGTGCTAAATCTGCTATCGAACCGTCGTGCATTTTGCCGCGATAGGCATTCACGTTCTGTCCCAGCAAATTGACTTCACGCACGCCTTGCGCTGCCAATTGCACCACTTCGGCAATTACGTCATCAAAGGGGCGGGAGATTTCTTCGCCGCGTGTGTAGGGCACAACGCAGAACGTACAATATTTGCTGCAACCTTCCATGATCGACACGAATGCAGTAGGACCTTCGGCACGCGGTTCGGGCAGGTTATCGAATTTCTCAATTTCGGGGAAAGAAATATCCACCACAGGTTTGTGTTCGACGCGCACCTGTTTAATCATTTCGGGTAAACGGTGTAAGGTTTGTGGGCCAAATACCATGTCAACGACAGGGGCGCGTTCGCGCAGGGCTTCGCCTTCTTGACTGGCAACACAACCACCCACGCCAATGACAATGTGTGGTTTGCGGTCTTTGAGCTGTTTCCAACGCCCTAGTTGTGAGAAAACTTTTTCCTGCGCTTTTTCACGGATCGAACAAGTATTCATCAATAACACATCCGCTTGTTCTGGGTCATTGGTGAGTTCCATGCCTTGCGCGTGGTGCAACACGTCCAGCATCTTCGCTGAATCGTATTCATTCATTTGGCATCCGTGGGTTTCGATATAAATTTTGCCAGCCATTGTCTGCGTTATCCGTGTTTCTGTCGTCATGTAAACGTTTGAGAACTGCGCATTATCGCTGTTATGCCCCCACGGGGGCAACTAACAAATCTTCGCTATCACTCATCATCTTGTCAGCGTAACTATATGACTGTTATTTATCACCTTTAAACTGAGTCATGAAATATTTTATAGATTATTTATGGATAAATAATAGGCCTTGTTCTATACAAAGTAATCATTAACAAAAAAGAGGTTATTATGAAAAAAGTTACATTAACGGCCATTAGCTCGAACTACTTGTGGTGGCAACCCCTATTTTTTGCACTGATCGCTGGCATAATGTCGATCAGTAACACCACTGCACAAGCGGCTGCACCAACGGATGTACCAAGCTTAGTTGCCAGTTGGGGAAAACACCCCATTTCCCAAATGAAAGATCCGCAACAAGTCGCAGTCGATAAGTCAGGTAACATCTATGCCTTAGACGATGACTATCAAACGAATGCTAGCGGTGAAAAAACTCAATTACTTTACAAGCTTGATAGGCAAGGTAATTATCTAAGCAAGTTTCCTGTCAAAGCTGATGCCAGCTCAATAGCTGTGAATACAGAGGGAAAAGTACTATTATTACACACGAGTCAAAGTAGCGTAAAACTCGCAATTTACGCTCAAGATGGTAGTTTTTTAGAAACAAAAGATTTGACTACGCTGTTAATACCTTACTTAAACTCTTTGACCAGCTATACGACTAGACCTAGTACTTTGCTTTTAGACAGTAAAGACAATATCTACTTATCGGGAAGGGGGTTAGTTTTTGCAGGAACACAAGGTTATCATAACTATGTTCTGTATTTAGTTAAGTTAGATAATACGGCATCAACGGTAACACAAAAATGGTCTGAGTATAAAGATTACCTAGATTCTTTTGCTTTTAACTTTGTTGACAATGAGGGCACAATTCACGGCGTTGCTCACCGAGGAGTGAGTAAAAATGTCTCTGAAAAGTCTTATCTTGTTTCGGTTAATAAAGATAACCAAGCAAATTGGATTTCATTGCCGGATTTTGATGACAAAAACGTCATTAGTATTGCTAAACATGAATCCTCTGGTCAATGGTATCTTGGTATAAAAAATAATAGCATTTATGTTTTAGATCAAAATTATGCTTCAATAGGAAAACTGTCGGAGAAAATATTTCATCATACTCAATCACTTACTATTATTGGCAATAATTTATTGATTAATGATATAAGTGACCATTCTCCTGATCTTTATCAGTTTGATTTGAATACAAAGCTGATGAATACTCTAGCAACGCATAAACATGCTAGTGCTAAATTAGATTATCCAAGAACTCTTATAGTTAATCAGCAAGATAATGTGTTTGTTTTTGATAGTGAGCAAGCGGGTTATGCTGGTTATGATGACGAAAATGCATTAACGAATGTTGGTGATTATTACGGTAATTATGTGGCATTCAAGCAATATGCTAATGGCAATTACATTGCTAACTTTAAAGTTAATAAGGCTAGTTACGATGATATTCATAGTGTTGCTAATAAACCATTGTCAGATAGTAGTCTTGTTTTCCTAAAGCAACAAAGTGATACCAGCAAAATAATGAAGCTTACAACAGCAGGTAAGTTGACTGTTATTAGAAAACTGCCAGCGGATATCTATTGTATTGAGTGTGTTATTTCAGTAGACACAAACGATAATATTTATGTTTTCAATGATGATAATAATAAAATTCTAAAGTTTTCTCAAAATGGTACTTTGCTGAAAAGTATCCCATTGTCTTATCCTGCGAATAGTTTGAGTGAAATGGTCGTTGGTAGCGATGCTAGTTTTTATATCTTAAACAGTAATTCATTGCTTAAACTGAACGAAAGTGGGCAGGTGCAATGGACTGTCGGATACAATTTTAAAACGAAGACAGATGCAGGTGGTTTAGCACTAGATTCTTTAAACCAAATTTATGTCGTGGATGCGGACAAACAACGAATTCAAAAATTCGATAGTAATGGTAACTTCCTTGCCAAATGGAAAACCCCAGAGCAACCCGTAGCTGTTGCGGTGGGTGCAACCGACAATGATGTTTATGTGTCATTACAGGATGGTCGTGTATTGCACTATCAATACAAATAAATCATTTGTATAGTGGTGGTGGGCAGGACTCTAT
>CAZEQX010000136.1:0-6400 GCA_964514635.1 uncultured Thiothrix sp. | reverse complement strand
ATCGACAAACCCAAACCACTCCCCACACTATCACGAGTAGCAGGCACACGCACAAGTTGCATTCACTCATAATCACCTGCAAATGCTGACGTAACTTAGCATCGCAAGGGTTACGCATTTCCGCCAATTCCGCATACAACCGAATACTCGTCAAAGGCGTGCGCAATTCATGCGCCACCTGATTCAGAAAATGCGCCTTGCGCGTGGTTTCGCGTTCCCGATGCCACTGCTGGTAATACAACCAAGCCACCGCCGCGATTAACACCACCGCCAACGGCAACAGCTCAGAAGAATCCTGAAAAGTCGTAACACATTTTTTGCGTCAACAAGCGTTAAGCTAAGGTTGCGGTATAATAGCCACTTTTTCTGGACAATCATGCCCGCTCAAAATCTAACGTTTGGTGCTTGGCTATTAGTAACCTCGGAACTGTTTCTAGTGTTATCAGGCGCAATCATTAAACAATTTCACGGTGAAGTATCCACCGAACAAATTGTTTTCTTTCGGAATGTATTTGGCCTCATCCTGCTATTACCGTGGCTGGCTAAAAATGGAATCAGCACGCTTCACACGCAATGCCTATCGCTACACTTCACTCGCGCCCTTATCGGCGTAATCGCCATGCTATGTTTCTTCTACTCTTGGGCACATTTACCACTGGCACAAGCCGCCTTATTGAAACAAACATCCCCCTTTTTCATTCCCATTGTCGCCTTCTTCTGGGTAAATGAAACATTCTCATGGCGTACTGGATTAGCCATTCTATTAGGGTTTATTGGCGTAATACTGATATTAAATCCGTGGGAAAACGACTTTCTTAATCTAGGCGTACTAGCCGGATTAACCGGAGCAATTCTCGCAGGCTCAAGTAAAACCTCGATTCGTAAAATGCGAGCCACCGAACCCGCGCAACGCATTGTATTTTACTTCGCAGCCTTTGCCACCTTACTATCCATCATTCCAGCCATTCTTCATTGGCTACCACTAACATGGACAAACATCGCATGGCTGGCATTACTCTCCAGTCTAGCAACCATCGCACAACTACTTTTAACAATGGCCTACGGTTACGCTCCCGCTGGGCAACTAGGTGCATTCACTTACAGCTCCGTCATTTTCGCCGCGCTATTAGGCTGGTTATTATGGAACGAATCCATTCATATTATCATGCTGTGTGGCATGGCTATTATTATCAGTGCTGGACTACTCACCATGTTAGGGCAACAAAACATTACCCCAACACTCAAAACCGCTTAAAGACCACCACTATTTGTCGGGCTAATAGCCCGACTCTATTAACCTTGCTGCTCAATCAACTTTCTAAAACGTTGAATCTGTTGTTCTCGCACCAACTTCATATCCAAATGGTAAATATCATACGGGAATAAAAAATCCATAACACCCGAATCAAACAAACGCCGCACCTCATATTCATCATGCGACGTTCCACGCTGATAACGGTAATTCAAATAGGACTGATTAGTGTGAATAATAAACTCCACCCGCATTCCCCCCATCCGCGCAAAAAACTTCAGCATTTGCGTGCGACTACTACTCCCCACCGAAGTCGCATGATACTGACTACCCGCTAACGTATCGGAAATATCCTCTAAAATCATAATCGAACCTGCATTAACCGCCGCCCGTGTTAAATGCCGCATAAAACGCTTCACATGATTCACATTATCCAAAACCGCCATTAATCCCAACTCATCATCCACTGCTACTGCTGGGTTCTTTTCATTCTTACGCAATAACTTCAATACTTTCGCTGCCGAATCTTTTTTTCGTACCGTCACATAAACAGGAATTTCCTGCCCATGATCATGAAACAACCGACGCTTCACCAACGTTAATTTTTCACTCCCAACCAAATCCGGCAAGTCATGCACACCCTGCTCACCAATAACATGCACCTGTGTACAACTAAAATCCGCCGCATCATGAAAACTGTGCAAATACGCAATTTCCAACTCACCGATTTTAAGCTGTGGACTCCACATATATTGGTTCAAAAAACTCAAAAAAGCCGAAAACTTATTTTCAATATCGGTTTCACGTTCACGTTGATCAATAGACCCCGCCAGCCCCATTAAAACCAACTTACGTTTAGCTTCAAAACGGATTTTCTTATGATAACGGTCATCAAACACAATCAATAACAAATCAATTGGATTTTTCAGCGTTTCAATTTCATTACTGATTTCAATATGAGAACTATACGACGCTAAGACTTTAGCTTTTAACTGCGTAATTGCCGCATCGGCGGTGTTCATATACTCGTGAATGCGCGTTTGAATTTCCGGTAATCCACCGTTAATCCCAAACAAACTCCCCAACAATTGATAAGCACGCTGACTACGTTGCGCTCGCAAACTAGGGTTACGGATCAAAGCAGGAATATCATTGAAACACTCGATTTGCAGCAAATCAAATAACTGATCCCGCACAGCACGATACTTAGTCGCTAATTGCCGATCTTGTTGGAAATGCTTCGCCCACAACCGATGTTGCCGACTAAATGGATGGTCAAACACTATCTGATCACGGACAGCGAATGGCCCATCCTGCTTCATCGCAATGAAAATGGATTTATTATCTACCACACTCATGAACTCGTCTGCCTATCGGGGTTAAGTACGTTGCCGCTATTGTACAGCAACTCACGCCCCACCCCTTTAGGCAGATGACAGATGCGCATTTAAGCTTCCTGAACTTGCACCTCAGCCTGTTCCACTTCCGCATCAACAAGCGTGCGATACTCCAAAGCAATGTCAGCATTGCCTTTCACCATCTCACCCGTCACCACACAACGCACCACATTGTCATCCGATGGCAAAGTAAACATCAGTTTACGCAACAAATTTTCCAACACACCGCGTAGCCCCCGCGCCCCCGTACCGTGGGCAATCGCTTTTTGGGCAATCGCATGTAACGCATCGTCGGTAAAATCCAGCTCGGTATTATCCAACGCAAATAACTGCTGATATTGCTTGGTCAGCGCGTTTTGCGGCTCGGTCAGAATACGGATTAATGCCGCTTCATCCAAATCGTGTAAAGCCGTAATCACAGGGAAACGCCCAATAAACTCTGGAATTAACCCAAAATGGCGCAAATCTTCCGGCTGCACTTCAGAAAATAAACGTATTTTATCCAATGTCGTATTGCTAGGTTCAGCATGAGTCGCATTAAAACCAATGCCTTTTGCGCCTGGTTTCAAGCGTTTTTCCAGCAAACGTTCCAAACCTGCAAAAGCCCCACCGACAATAAACAAAATATTGCGCGTATCCACCATTAATGGCGGCTGATCTTTGCGCCCTTTGGCTGGCACTTTAACTTGAGTACCTTCCACCAGCTTCAACAAAGCCTGCTGCACACCTTCGCCGCCGACATCGCGTGTACCGTGAGAATTTTCCCCACTACGCGCCAGCTTGTCGATTTCGTCAATGTAAACGATGCCCCATTCGGCTAATTCCTTATTACCTTCCGCGCTATCCATCAGACGGGCAATAATGCTCTCCACATCTTCACCCACATAACCCGCTTGGGTCAGCGTGGTCGCATCCGCAATCACAAAAGGTACGCCCACGATTTTCGCTAAGGTACTAGCAAGCAAGGTTTTCCCAGTACCCGACGGCCCCAATAGCAGGATATTCGACTTATCCAACTCCACCACGGACTTATCAGGATGCGTACAAATGCGCGGCTGGTCGGTTTCCAAACGCAACCGCTTAAAGTGGTTATACACAGCCACCGCGAGGGTTTCTTTTGCCGTATCCTGCCCAATCACATAACGATCCAGAATCCCTTTGATTTCCAAAGGTTTTGGTGGATGTTTCAACGGCTCGGCAACATTACGCTTACGACTCCAAGTGCTAATCACCTGATGCGCCAAACGCACGCACGCTTCACAAATGTGCCCATTCATACCCGCAATTAACGGAATTTGAGGGGTTTGTACTTGTCCGCAAAAAGAGCAAGCGGGGGTTTTATCACTCATGGGGATACCTCCAAGGTCATGCGGGCTTCCAATTGCTTTAACCACGCTTTCTGGCAATTGCGCTGGCTGCGTTCCTCCAACAAGCTACGGATTTGCGGTTTGGCTTTCGTCAATGAAATCTGTTGCGCGGGGAAGATTTGCTCACACAGCAAAACATGGAAACCAAGGCTGGACTCAATCGGCACACTCACCGCCCCAGCGGGCAGTGCAAACAATACCGCATCAAGCTCAGGATAAAGCTGTCCGACAGGCACATTACCCAATTTACCGCCCTCCATTGCAGTCGGGCACTCGGAATACTGCCGTGCTAACTTAGCAAATTGTTTAACATTACCCGTGGCTTGCGCTGCCACTTTTTGAATACGCTGCCATGCAGTATCGCGGCGATTTTCGGGGTAATCATCATTAATCGTGATTAAAATGTGGCGTGCCATGCGCGTTTCAGGGCGCGTAAACCGCTCTTTATTCAGCTCATAATACAACTGAATGTCAATGTCACTGACCAACAACCCACTCGCACCCACTTTGCGTAGCACGCTATCAAACAACAGTTCGCGGCGTAACGCTTGGCGCAAGGTTTCAGGAGTCAAACCATTTTGACTCAAGTCTATAGTGAAATCTTCGTCGTTCGGATAACGCTCGGCAATTTCCTGCACCGCCGCATCGATTTGATCTTCTGGCACGATCACCTGTGCCGCCTCAGGGCTTTGCAATGCCAGATTTTCCAAATCAAAACTACGATCCGCCCGCAAACGCACCCGCTGAAATTCTTTACTATCCAATTGGGTCAAGTTTTTTTGGAAACTATCCAAAGCATTGCGTAACAAGTGATAACGATAAACAGGCGGCTTACCCATCACCGCAAAACTCAAATCAGGCATTACATCAGTCATCGCTTTCCTCCTCCTCATCCATGAGGTCAGGCAAATCCGGCGCATTGCTAGGAGCGGGGTCTAATAAAGCCTCAGGAATTTGCAAAGTACGCCCAGGAAAACGCACATGGTACGCTGCTTCTGGCACATCACGCAGCACCTTCAACACCTGCCCCACATCCCCCGGTTTCGCAATCACCTCACCATTAACACTCAACTGCTTTTTGGGCGTGACTTTTTCACGAAACTCAAACTGACTAGGTGTCCACGGCTCATCTGCACCAATTAATTCCTCTTCCCGACAACCCACCATCTTTTGTTGCTCGAAAAAGTGTACGGAATAAATCAACTGATCCTGCAAGAACGTTCCCATATCACGCACATACCCAACACTGCCACGCCTGATGAGTAAGTTCCCAATATTCGCGCCGGGGAATGTACCATCGTCGCGCACATTACGGGTTACGCGCACCCGATCACCGTAATCAAAGCGTGGACGCATAAGCTTAACCCTTTGCTGCAAACAAACTTTCTAACGACACAAAACTCGTTTGCGGCCCTTGCATCTTATAGATTTTCAAAGCCTTTTCGGTTTTCGCATCCGAATGCAAGAAATCCTCATACGCCTTGGTCAACAAGCGTGTGTATTGCTCACGCAAACCCTCATCATCAGTGGGCTTAGTCTCTTTTGCCAAATAATCATGAAAACGTTGCAAAATGTGCAGGCGGTAAACGTGAACAGTAGTTTGATCAAATGGAATCGCAAAGTAATTCAAGAAATCTTCCGCACTGACCAAATCTTCCAGATCGAGTTCGAGGTCGGTCTCTGACATAGCGTTCTCCTTTTATCAAATGAATGACAAAGATCAAGCAAGTGTTATGCCAGCAAATCAAAAACCAAAAAATTCAATCACTTAAACCTTGCAATGCAACACAATGTCGGCTTTACCACATTGCAACGTCAGCCCTAATTGTGTGGAAAGGTACACAAACCACGAAATCTACAAACCCATAAAAAGAAAAAGGGACAACACCTGTTATCCCTTTTCTCATTCATACAATGTTTGATTCAATCAATATTCGACAAGAATATCTTCATCACGCGGAATAAATTGGCAAGCCAACCGCCATTTGCTGGGCAGGTCATTAACGATCATGTCTTCCAATTCAGCTTTAGTCACTTTGCCGATTTCGAGTAATACCGCTTTTTCTTTCTCCTCAAGGTGATAACCCATTGGAGCTTTATTACCAAGCGGTGTCACTTTAACCACACAAGTGCCACATTCACCATTTTCACAAGAAAACTCAATCGGAATTTTATTGGTTTTGGCAATCTTTAAAACAGTTTCCGTAAAGCTACCCGCTACGGCATACACGGTTTTATCTTTGTAGTCGGGGTTAGAAAAAGTAATTAATGGCATGGGGATTCCTCCTTAAATCACACTCAAGCAGGTTTAACTTTGCAATCACCGAGGATTTGCGCTTGGCAAGCTAAACGGAAATGACGACCCGCCATGTTTTCACGCAGGA
>CAZEQX010000135.1:0-6431 GCA_964514635.1 uncultured Thiothrix sp. | reverse complement strand
GCGCGTCAACAACGCGACCCAGCAAACCACGACCGTGTGGCACTTCCAAAATACGTCCGGTACATTTTACAGTGTCGCCTTCAGTGATACCTTTGTAGTCACCGAGAACAACCGCACCGACAGAGTCACGCTCCAAGTTCAATGCCAAGCCATAAGAACCGTTGGAGAACTCGATCATCTCACCGGACATGACATCGCCTAAACCGTGCAGGCGAACGATACCATCCGTTACGGAGACAACCGTACCCTCTGTGCGTGCTTCAGCGCCAGCCTCGAAGCTGCTGATACGCTTCTTGATCAGATCACTGATTTCAGTTGGGTTAAGTTGCATGTGCTATTCCTCTAGTTAGGCGGGGCTTAGCGAGCCAACGCCGCCTTCATATCTTTCAGCCTGCTTTGGATAGAGCCATCAATCACCAAGTCACCTGCACGGATCACCGCGCCGCCCATTAACGATGGGTCAACTTTAGCGACTAATTTTACTTCACGTCCTAAGCGTTTCTGGAGTGCCGCAGCGATTGTCCGCTGCTGGTCATCGGTCATTGCCTGTGCAGAAACGATTTCTGCTTCAACCGCACCCTCTGCTTCCGCCTTCATTTCTTCAAAGATGGAAGCAATTTCAGGTACGAGGATAAAGCGATCATTTTCTGCCAGAACCTTGAGCAGATTGCGACCTTGATCGTTGAGCGCATCACCTGCAATCTCAGCGAAAACGTCTGCCTTCTGTTCTTTGGTCATGCGAGGATGACTCAGCAAAGATGCCGAACCTTCTGCCGCGACTACCGCAGACATGGCTGCCAGTTGTGCTGACCATTGTGGCAGCACACCAGCTTCCTGCGCCATCTCAAACACCGCGCGGGCATAAGGACGGGCAGCGGTTGTCAATTCAGACATGGTTCACCACCTTAGATTTGCGCAGCCAATTCATCCAATGCTTTTGCATGTGCAGCAGCATCAATTTCGCGACCCAGAATTTTCTCTGCCCCAGCAACGGCCAATGCAGCAACTTGAGTACGCAGACTTTCACGAGCGCGAGAAACTTCTTGCTCTAAATCTGCTTGAGCAGCCGCTTTTACACGACCAGCTTCGTCCAGTGCCGCATTTTTAGCTTCGTCAATGATCTCACCTGCACGTTTTTGCGCTTGTGTGATGATGTCCGCAGCTTCAGCTTTAGCTTTTTTCAGTTCGTCCAGTGCTTTCTGGCGAGCCAACTCTTCTTCGTGCTTGCCTTTTTCGGCAGCAGCAAGACCGTCAGCGATACGCGCTTTACGATCTTCCAGCACTTTCAGCATCGGTTCCCACAGTACACTTTTGATGAACCAGACCAGCACCGAGAAAACGATGACTTGACCGATCAGCGTTAGTGTTACGTTCATGTTAACCTCCGAGTGTTAGTAACAATATTCAACCAACAAACGGATGATTAGCCGCCAATTGCAGATTGAGCAGCACCAACGAACGGGTTAGCAAAGATGAACCACATGGAGATACCCAATACGATCATTGGGAACGCTTCCATCAGACCGCCAGTGAACAGCATTTGACCAGTCAACTGAGCACGCATTTCAGGTTGACGAGCAATACCTTCGATAAATTTAGAACAGATCATACCCCAGCCTAATGCGGAACCCAGACCCGCAGCAGCCAGAATGATGCCAACGCCTACTGCAGTGTAGGAATAGATCATTGCAACAACTTGTGCATCCATCGTAAAGTCTCCAAAAGTTAAAAATTAAAAAACAAAATCAAAAACTAAAACGGTTTACCACGACTTAGTGGTGCTCATCATTCTGGCTAGCCAGACCCAAGTAGACCACTGTCAGCAGCATAAAAATGAATGCTTGCAGTGGAACAACCAACAAGTGGAAGATGGACCACAATGTACCCAACGCGATTTGCGCAGGCATTGCCCATACAGAGAACGCTAACAGTGCGATCAGCAAGAACAGTAATTCGCCTGCGAACATGTTTCCGAAAAGACGAAGGCCGAGACTGACTGGTTTCGCCAGCTCTTCAATGGCAGTCATGATGATATTGACTGGCATTAAGTATGGTCCAAATGGGTGGAACAAGAATTGCTTGATGTAACCCACTAAGCCTTTGTGTTTGATGTTGTAGTAAAGAATCAAACCAAATACAGAGATGGCTAAACCAAAGGTGGTATCCAAGTTAGTGGTTGGAACAACTTTCAGGTATACATGATGTGGATCCGCACCAAAGATGCCTAAGAAGCCACCCCACAATGAAGGCAGTAAATCAACTGGCAGGAAGTCCATAGAGTTCATTAACAGAACCCAGACAAAGATCGTAATGGCTAAAGGCCCAACAAGACCATCAGCATTGGGGAAAATGTCTTTGACTTGTTGATTGACAAACTCAACCACGGTTTCCGCAACGTTTTGCGCTCCCGTTGGTTGGTCGGCACTCAAGTTTTTGCCAATTTTCCAGGCAAAATAAGCAATTAGACCTGCGAGCAGCACACTAAACAAGAATACGTCAATGTGAAACACGCTGAAGTCAACAATTTTGACGTTCTCACCGTGCTCAACACCGATACTCCAGTTAGTCAAATGGTGCTGGATGTACTCGACAGGATTTGAGATTGCTGGCGCATTAGACTCGCTCACAATTCACCCCATACTATAAAGTTAAAAAATCTTTTCAGGGATCACCGTGCCTGGCGGCTTCCCATCAGCATATAGGCCAGTTGCGCGACCATGAATGTACCTAGTACTGGAATCGGTGCGAGTTTCAAGTAACCCAAACCAAAACCCAACGCAACCAACACGAACACAAATCGTTGTACAACACCAAAGTACAAAGCGTAAACACTTTGCTGTGGGTTTATCTTCGCTATTTCTCCTGCCTGTGCAACACGACGGGACAACAGCATGGTATTCGCGAGTGCAATAGCACCACCGTAGAAGGCTGGAAGCATCGCTGCTTCACCCTGATAGGTGTATGACACCGCAACACCTGCAAGCATCAGGATGAACTGTATGATGAGTATACTTTGCATCTGCTCCTCTTTCAGAGGATGACGGGTAACGTCTCCTCCCCCTTCTCAAATCCCGACGGAGTATAAATATATTCTAAATGAGCGGTCAACCGCTGATTATGGATACTCGGGAGTTCTAAACAGGGGGGGATTATATAATCCTTCCACGCCGAATCGCCACAACAAATTGCCTAGGCAAGACCCTATTCTTGGGCACTATCCGACACAAAGGGAGCAATTTTGTGTTTTTTTACAAAGTTTTTGAGAATGATCAAGAAAAAGACACCTTATCCGCTATCCACCCTTCAAGTGAAGGGTAGAAGCAGAAAGAGGGTTCAAAGACGTATCGTTGATACGGGGGAAAATAGCTTAACGATTGCGCACGAAACGGCGCACCTCTGCCAAGTGGCGGCGGCTCACTTCCAACTGGTCTTTGACGTTATCCAACACCACTTGGGTGCGACCGATGGAAGATTTGGATAAACCAGAAATTGCACTTTTTGCCACCAACGCATTGCGATGGATACGAATAAAACGGTCTGCCAAATCCGTTTCTAACGATTTTAACGATTCTTCAATAATCACCTCGCCTTTTTTATGACGCACCGTTACATACTTCTGGTCGGCTTGGAAATACACAACATCTTCAATGGGAATCAACTCTAAATTGCCACGCATCCGCGCACAAATGTGTTTACGCGACATCAGATTACGACCTTCACGGTTTTCCAATGCTTCTAAACGTTGTGCACGATTCAGTGAGCGGGCTTGTTCCAGACTTTGTAATAATTGTTCTTGTCTAATCGGTTTCATAAGATACCCTGTTGCTTTTGTTGAAAAGGCTTCCAAAGCATACTCACCATACGCTGTGGTGAATATGACGGCAGGTGGGCTATCCATGCCCGAAATGTGTCGTGCCGCTTCTAGCCCGTCCATCGCGGGCATTGAAATATCCATCAACACAATGTCTGGTTGATAGCGCTCGGTCATGATCACTGCATCAACCCCGTTTTCGGCTTCTGCACAAACCACATAGTCAACTTGACTCGCTAATAGCCCCTTAATGCGCTCGCGGGCATATTCTTCGTCATCAACTACCAAAATTTTTAATGCCATAGTTATTCTTACTCCTTGGGGATGGAAAACGACACTCGATACTGCTGAACGCTTTTTTGTATTTTCAGATTTGCTCGGTCGCCATACGCCAATCGCAAACGATTAACCATGTTTTCCTGAGCAATGTGATTACCTTTTTGATGAGTACTCACACCCGATGGGGGTAACGGGTTAGTGACAGAAACGTCCAGTCGATTTCCGGCATCGTAAAGACTGACCGTGAGCAAACCACCATCTTGACGCGGCTGAATCCCATGATAAACCGCGTTTTCCACCAGTGGTTGCAACAGAAAAGGTGGAATATCCATATCCAATGGAAGACTGTTACGATCCATATCCAATTTGACGTGCAAACGTTTTTCACCCAAGCGCAGCCCCTCCATGCGCAAATACGCGAGGGTCAAATCTAACTCTTCTTTCAGTGAAATCCGCGCCCGTTTATCGAGGGTTAAACGCATAATATCGGCCAAGTCCAACAAAGCTTCTTCGGCTTTACCTGGCTCTTTGTAAACCAAATGCGCAATCGTATTGAGACTATTGAACAAAAAATGAGGGCGCATCCGCGCTTGTAGGGCATCGTATTTCGCAGCGGAATCCGCTTTAACGGTCTCTTCCCATTGGCTATGGATATAGAAATAACGCAACATCACGATGCTAATGACAAAACTAATCACTAAATTTTTAAATAGGAATAAACCATCGAATAATAATCCATCAATGCCAGCGCGATGACCCGCGACTAGCAATCCCATCAGCGACGCAACCAAGGTAAAAAAGGTTGTCACCGCCAGCACAATGCTACTGGCTTTCAGCACGGAGGGTTTGTGGAAAAAACGACTCAATACGCAAAGGGTAAACACCGATGCTAGAGTCACCCATTGCACAAACAGAGAATACAACCCCAGCCCCATTAGGAAGTCGCTTAGGTCATTCGCCACGACCAAGGCCAAGACGATGGCTAACAGTTCCGCGACCACGACGGTGCGTAACAGTGCTTGTGGCAGACATAAGTTGGGTAGATAACCTAGTGTTTTTCCAGTCGATGATGGCATATTTCCGCTCTCAATCAGGACAATTACTGCTTAACGTGTAAGGAACGAATAAGTAGTAGCCTGACTCAGTTTAAAATTTATTTTTTTTGTTATTCCCTGACCTGCCATCGCAGGTTGAGCAATTCCTTATATACTATCGCGCAACGACTTAACGGTTGCACAGATTCAGCATTACAGTTGCGTTTTTAATTCTTCCACACTGTGATAATGTCTGGCAACTTTTTTTAGCAACCTGATGAAAAACCGACATTAACTCATGAACGAACAACAACAAGCAACCGCCAAGGACAAACCTTGGGGCGGACGTTTCAGTGAATCCACCGACGCATTCGTCGAAGAATTTACCGCATCCATCAACTTTGACAAACGTTTGTACAAACACGACATTCAAGGTTCACGCGCTCATGCTCAAATGCTTGGCAAAGTAGGGATATTAAACTCCAGCGAAGTTGAACAAATCCTTAGCGGCTTAGATATTATTGAAAAAATGGCCGATAACGGTGAATTAGAGTGGAAAGTCTCCTTGGAAGATGTCCACATGAACATCGAAGCACGCCTAACTGACCGTATTGGGATCGCGGGTAAGAAATTACACACAGGTCGCTCACGCAATGACCAAGTTGCCACCGACGTGCGTTTGTGGCTACGCGAACAAGTCGATGGCATCAGCCATGAACTCCGCCGCCTCCAACACGCCTTGGTCGATGTTGCAGAACGCGAAGCAGCGACCATCCTGCCCGGTTTCACACATTTACAAGTCGCACAACCGATTACCTTCGGGCATCACATGTTGGCATGGTTTGAAATGCTGCAACGTGACTTTGAACGTTTGCAAGATTGCCGCAAACGCATAAACGTTATGCCGTTAGGTGCAGCAGCCTTAGCGGGTACAACTTACCCGATTGACCGCCACTACACGGCTGAACTACTGGGTTTTGAACGCCCTGCTCGAAATTCTTTAGATGCGGTTAGTGACCGTGATTTTGCGATTGAATTTAATGCAGTAGCAGCATTAATCATGATGCACCTGTCGCGTTTTTCGGAAGAATTAATCATCTGGACATCGGCACAGTTTGATTTTATCCGCCTACCCGACCGTTTCTGCACGGGTTCTTCCATCATGCCGCAAAAGAAAAACCCCGATGTGCCCGAATTGGTACGCGGCAAAAGCGGGCGTGTATTTGGGCATTTATTCGCGCTACTAACGTTGATGAAAGGTCAACCATTAGCCTACAACAAAGACAATCAGGAAGACAAAGAACCAC
>CAZEQX010000134.1:0-6464 GCA_964514635.1 uncultured Thiothrix sp. | reverse complement strand
ACTTGTTGGGTAAACGGGTCGACTACTCTGGTCGTTCGGTTATCGTGGTTGGTCCGACCTTGCGTCTGCATCAATGCGGTCTGCCGAAAAAAATGGCGTTGGAACTGTTCAAGCCGTTTATTTTCGGCAAGCTGCAACGTCGTGGTTTAGCGACCACCATTAAAGCAGCGAAAAAACTGGTTGAACGCGAAACCGCAGAAGTGTGGGACATCCTCGCCGAAGTTATCCGCGAACATCCGGTTATGCTGAACCGTGCACCAACCTTGCACCGTTTGGGTATCCAAGCGTTTGAACCAACCTTGATCGAAGGTAAAGCGATTCAGTTGCATCCGTTGGTGTGTTCAGCGTTCAACGCGGACTTCGACGGCGACCAAATGGCGGTTCACGTTCCATTATCCTTGGAGGCGCAATTAGAGGCGCGTACCTTGATGATGGCAACCAATAACGTGCTTTCCCCAGCGAACGGTGATCCCATCATCGTGCCATCGCAAGACATCGTTTTAGGTCTGTATTACATGACTCGTGATGCGGTGAATGCCAAGGGCGAAGGCATGGTCTTTGCTGATCCGGCTGAAGCGCAACGTGCTTACGAAACAGGCAATGCCTCGTTACACGCCAAAGTTAAAGTACGAATCACAGACACAATCAAAGACGAAGATGGCGAGTTTATTAAACGCACACGTTTGATTGATACCACGGTTGGGCGCTCTTTGCTGACCAGTATCATGCCGGACGGTTTGCCGTTTGAATTGTTCAACGTGGTGTTGAAGAAAAAAGCCATTTCCAAGCTGATTAATGAAGCCTATCGTCGTGTTGGTTTGAAAGCAGCGGTTATCTTCGCTGACCAACTGATGTACACCGGATACCGTTATGCAACCCGCGCAGGGGTTTCTTTCTGTGCGGATGACATGATGATTCCAGAGAAAAAAGTCGAATTGTTGGCTGAAGCTGAAGAAGCCGTATTGGAGATTCAAAGCCAATTTGCCAGCGGTTTGGTGACACAGGGCGAGCGTTACAATAAGGTCGTTGACATCTGGGCAAGTACCAATGAAAAAGTCGCCAAAGCGATGATGGAAAAAATTGGTAAGCAGGAAGTTGTCGACGCTGAAGGTAAAACGGTTTACCAAGAATCCTTTAACTCCATCTACATGATGGCGGATTCTGGAGCGCGGGGTTCTGCGGCTCAGATTCGTCAGTTGGCAGGGATGCGGGGTTTGATGGCAAAGCCAGATGGCTCGATCATCGAAACACCAATCACTTCTAACTTCCGTGAAGGCCTGAACGTTCTGCAATACTTTATCTCGACGCATGGTGCGCGGAAAGGTTTGGCGGATACAGCGTTAAAAACGGCAAACTCCGGTTACTTGACACGTCGTTTGGTCGATGTGGCTCAAGATATGGTGGTAACGGTTGATGATTGTGGTACAGAGCAAGGCATTTTAATGCGTCCAATCATCGAAGGTGGTGACGTAGTAGAAGCGTTGGCGGAACGTGTATTAGGTCGTGTGGTTGCCCAAGACGTGAAAAAAGGCGAGGAAGTACTGATTCCAGCCGGAACGTTCTTGGATGAAGCATGGGTGAAACAAATCGACTCGTTGGCGATTGATGAAATCGTGGTGCGTTCGGCGATTACCTGTGAAACACGTTATGGTGTGTGCGCCCATTGCTATGGACGTGATCTGGCACGCGGTCATGTGGTAAATAAAGGTGAAGCGGTTGGGGTTATTGCGGCGCAATCCATCGGTGAACCTGGTACACAGTTGACCATGCGTACCTTCCATATCGGTGGTGCAGCCAGCCGATCAGCGGCAGAAAGCAGTATTGCGATCAAATCCGCTGGTCAGGTACGTTTACTCAACGTTAAAACCGTGCGTAACAAAGATGGCAAACTGGTCGTTGTATCGCGTTCGGGTGAACTGAGTGTGGTTGACAGCGATGGTCGCGATAAAGAACGTTATAAACTGCCTTACGGTGCGATTTTGTCCGTTGAACAATACGCACAAGTGGCGGCTGGTCAAGAAGTGGCGACATGGGATCCGCATACCCATCCGATCATTTCCGAGGTGACAGGTCGTGTTGACTTTAGTGACTTTATCGATGGTGTTACCGTACAAACCAAAGTCGATGAAATGACTGGTTTGGCCTCTATCGAGGTCATGGATCCACGCAATCGTCCAAGCCAAGGTCGTGAGTTACGCCCAACCGTGCGTCTGTTGGATGCCAACGGCGAAAGTGTATTCTTTGAAGGTACGAAAATTCCGGTGCAATACCCATTACCAGCGGGTGCAATCGTTAGTTCGACTAACGGGGCAAGCGTAGAGGTCGGTGAGGTTATTGCGCGTCTGCCACAAGCATCTTCCAAAACTCGTGACATCACGGGTGGTTTGCCGCGTGTTGCTGACTTGTTTGAAGCGCGTAAGCCAAAAGACGGGGCAATTCTCGCGGAGAAAACCGGAACAATCTCGTTTGGTAAAGAAACCAAAGGTAAACAGCGCGTCATTATCACCAGTGAAGATGGTGAGCAATACGAAGAGTTGATTCCAAAATGGCGTAATTTGGATGTATTTGAGGGTGAAAAGGTTAATCGTGGTGAAATTATCGCCGATGGTGAGCCGAACCCACATGACATCCTGCGCTTATTGGGTGCAACTGCGTTGGCAGAATACCAAGTTAAAGAGATTCAAGACGTTTACCGTCTGCAAGGCGTAAAAATTAATGACAAGCACATCGAAGTCATTGTGCGCCAGATGATGCGTAAAGTGGAAATCGTTGACTCAGGTGAAAGCCGTTTCTTGCGCGGTGAACAAACCGACTATTGGCGCGTGGTGGAAGAAAACAAACGCCTTAATAGCGAAGGTAAGCTCAAAATTACTTACGAGCGTTTGTTAATGGGTATTACCAAAGCGTCTTTGGTGACGGATTCCTTCGTATCAGCGGCATCGTTCCAAGAAACGACGCGCGTTCTAACAGAAGCAGCAGTGCGTGGTGCGCGTGACGAGCTGCGTGGTCTGAAAGAAAACGTTATCGTTGGTCGTTTGATTCCGGCAGGTACGGGTTTAGCGTATCATGATGATCGTCGTAGCCAACGCAATGAATTTGCTTATGAACGTCCTGCATCGGTTTCCGAAAGTATTAGCTTCGGTGAACCATTAGACATGGACTCTGACTAAGCGATCAGCAAGCGTCATGTAGGTTTGTAGTCCCGCTCTTCTCTGAAAAGAAAAGAGCGGCCTATTCTCGTTGTATAACACACTGCAAACTCTGTGTTTTTATGCGTTTTATTTCATAACTTGTCTTGACAGGTCAAGGTGTAGTCCCTAAAATTCTGCGTCCTTAAGCAGACCGATTTTCGGTCTGTTGTCTTTATGGGGACATCGCAAGCCAGGCAAGTTCCTCGTAGCAGGTAGGAGACATTTTAGATTTATGGCAACAGTTAACCAGTTAGTGCGCAAGCCGCGCCAAAGCAAAGTAGAGAAAAGCAAGGTACCAGCATTGGAAGCTTGCCCACAACGTCGTGGCGTATGTACTCGTGTGTACACCACTACGCCGAAAAAGCCGAACTCCGCGATGCGTAAGGTTGCGCGTGTGCGTCTGACCAATGGTTTTGAAGTTACCAGCTATATCGGTGGTGAAGGCCATAACCTGCAAGAGCACTCAGTCGTACTGATTCGCGGCGGTCGTGTAAAAGACCTGCCGGGTGTTCGTTATCATACCGTGCGTGGTAGTTTGGATACGCAAGGTGTTAAAGGTCGCCAACAAGCCCGTTCTAAATACGGTACTAAGCGTCCTAAGAAGTAATTGATAGGCGAGAATTGAGCTATGCCAAGAAGAAGAGAAGTCCCTAAGCGCGAAGTGCTGCCAGATCCTAAATTTGGAAGCCAGTTGCTGACTAAATTCATGAATGCCATCATGCAAGATGGTAAGAAATCTGCTGCGGAAAAGATCATTTACGGTGCATTAGACGAAATCGCTGGTAAAAAAGGTGGTGATGGTCTGGATGTGCTGGAAGGTGCACTGGATAACGTGCGTCCGAGCGTAGAGGTGAAATCTCGCCGTGTCGGTGGTGCTACTTACCAAGTTCCGGTTGAAGTACGTCCTTCTCGTCAAAATGCATTGGCCATGCGTTGGTTGATTGATGCAGCGCGTAAGCGTGGCGAAAAGTCAATGGCGCGTAAATTGGCTGGCGAGCTGTTAGATGCGGCTGAAAAGCGCGGTACTGCGGTGAAAAAACGTGAAGACGTGCACCGTATGGCCGAGGCGAATAAAGCGTTCGCGCACTTCCGCTGGTAATTAGGAGCTGCAAGTCGTGGCACGCACTACACCTATTGAGCATTATCGTAATATCGGCATCATGGCTCACATTGATGCGGGTAAGACGACCGCTACGGAGCGCATTCTGTTTTATACAGGTGTTTCTCACAAAATTGGTGAAGTGCATGATGGTGCTGCGACGATGGACTGGATGGAGCAAGAGCGTGAGCGTGGAATTACGATCACCTCTGCCGCGACTACCTGCTTTTGGTCGGGAATGGACAAACAGTTCCCGCAACACCGCATCAATATTATCGATACCCCAGGGCACGTTGACTTCACTATCGAAGTTGAGCGGTCTTTGCGGGTATTAGATGGTGCGGTGTTCGTGCTGTGCGCCGTTGGTGGTGTACAGCCGCAGTCCGAGACCGTCTGGCGGCAAGCCAACAAGTACCATGTGCCTCGCATGGCGTTTGTGAATAAGATGGATCGTTCGGGTGCTAATTTTCTGCGTGTATATGAGCAGTTAAAAGCAAAACTGAATGCTAATCCCGTTCCTTTGCAACTGCCTATCGGTGCAGAAGAGAATTTCGTCGGTATCGTTGACTTGATTCGCATGAAAGCCATCATGTGGAACGATGCAGACAAAGGTGTAACCTATGAGGCGGTCGATATTCCCGCTGACATGGTTGATACCTGCCAAGAATGGCGTGAAAAAATGCTCGAAGCTGCTGCGGAAGCGGATGAAGTGTTGATGGATAAATACCTCGAAGAAGGGGATTTGTCTTCCGACGAAATCATTCAGGGCTTGCGTAAGCGTACTATTAATCTTGAAATCGTTCCCATGACCTGTGGTTCAGCTTTCAAGAATAAAGGTATTCAGGCTGTATTGGATAAGATTGTTGAGCTGATGCCATCGCCTATGGATGTTCCTTCCATTAAAGGGCATTTGGATGACAAAGACGAAACAATCGCTGAGCGTCATGCTTCAGACTCAGAGCCGTTTGCTGCACTGGCCTTTAAAATTGCAACAGACCCATTCGTAGGAACGCTAACCTTTTTCCGTGTGTACTCAGGTGTGCTGACCTCGCAAAGTGTGGCGTACAACCCCGTCAAAGGTAAGCGTGAGCGTATTGGGCGTTTGGTGCAAATGCACGCTAATTCCCGCGAAGATATTGATGAAGTGCGTGCAGGTGATATAGCCGCTGCTGTTGGTCTGAAAGAAGTCACCACAGGTGACACACTATGCGATATGAACCAAATCATCACGCTGGAAAGAATGGATTTCCCAGAGCCGGTGATTGCGGTTGCTGTCGAGCCGAAATCCAAAGCGGATCAGGAACGTATGGGAATTGCGTTGAGTAAACTAGCGCAAGAAGATCCATCTTTCCGTGTACGCACTGACGAAGAAACAGGGCAGACTATCATTGCAGGTATGGGGGAATTACACCTCGAAATCATTGTTGACCGCATGTTGCGTGAGTTCAAAGTGAGTTGCAATGTTGGTGCTCCACAAGTGGCGTACCGCGAAACGATTCGTAAGACAGTAGAAGTCGAAGGTAAATTCGTGCGTCAATCGGGTGGTCGGGGACAATACGGTCACGTTTGGTTACGCCTTGAGCCACTTGCTGAAGCAGAAGGCTATAAATTTGAAAATGCCATTGTCGGCGGCGTTGTTCCAAGAGAATTTATTCCAGCCGTAGACAAGGGTATCCAAGAGCAGATGACGAATGGCGTTTTGGCTGGTTTCCCGCTGGTCGATTTTAAAGCCACTATTTTCGATGGCTCTTATCACGATGTGGATTCAAGCGAGTTAGCGTTCAAAATCGCAGGCTCGATGGCTTTGAAAGCAGGTGTGATGCAGGCTAGTCCTGCTTTGTTAGAGCCGATTATGAAAGTGGAAGTAGCCACTCCTGATGATTATATGGGCGATGTGATCGGTGACTTAAATCGTCGGCGAGGCATGGTTCAAGGCATGGATGAAGAAAACGGCAGCATGATTGTGCGTGCGGAAGTACCACTGGGTGAAATGTTCGGTTATGCCACCGACTTGCGTTCTGCAACCCAAGGTCGGGCTTCGTATAGTATGGAATTTGCAAGATATGCAGAAGCGCCTGCGGCAATCACTCAGGCGATCATCAAAAAAGAGAAAGGTGAGTAACGATGGCAAAAAGTAAATTTGAGCGCACGAAGCCGCACGTAAACGTAGGTAC
>CAZEQX010000133.1:0-6508 GCA_964514635.1 uncultured Thiothrix sp. | reverse complement strand
CTCCGAAGAGAGTGCAGCACTATGAGCCATCGTATGCCCTCAAGATAACAAGATTAAAAAATGGAGATAGTTTTATTACCCCGCAAGCATACAGGAAAACGCCACTTAAGAAAACGTTAATATTGACGGTGAAACGGCTTCAGAATAAGCTTTGGGGCTTGCAATTCGCGCTTTATGACATACGTCAAGAAAGCATGAAAAACCAAATCACTAGCGCATTTAACAGCGCTACGGATACTGCGGCAGACCCCATATCCTTGGCTCGCCCAGATAGCTTATGTGGCTCTAAACCTGTACGATCCACCACGGCTTCGACGGCGGAATTTAGCAATTCAACGATCAATAATAACAAGACACTGCCGATCATTAAGGTTTTTTCTAGCCCATTTTCCCCCAACCATAATGCCAACGGCACAGCAACACATAATAACCAGACTTCTTGGCGAAAAGCTTCCTCATGTTTATAAGCCGCGCGAAGGCCTTGCCAAGAATACTGCCCCGCTTTAATGATTCGCTTTAACCCTTTATTACCGCTGTACGCCATCGTGGATGCCTGCTTTACCAAAGACTTATTACTGAAATGAAACGAATAAACAGCACTTTTTATATTTCTTCCCGCTACCACAAGGGCACGGATCATTACGCCCGATTTTCGGTTCAAGGCGAATCACTTGCTGCACCACTGCTTCAGCGTCATCCCAATCATTAGCCTGCGAGTCGCTGCTCATCACGGTATCTGGCAGGTGATTATAACGTGGACGTGGCGTATCCCGTTCCGTGCGCAGGCCTAAATCTAATTCAACGTCTTCTAAATCGCCACAGATGCTCCAATCCACCCGATTTTCGTGATAGGCCTGACGAATTACCTCAATAGCCTCGACACCTTTCATATTCAATAATGCGGCTACCACAATGCCTGCTAAACTCGTATCGTGCTGGGGTAACAGTTCTAATGCTATCACTAGCTTGTCTAAAACAAGGGAACGTAATTCAGGCTGTTGCTTAACAATTTCTGCCAAACAATCCACGCTGCACATACATACCAGTTCATCATTATCAGCGTCCATCACCGAAGCAAACAATGGTTCGATAGCATCGGCCTTCGCGGCGGCAATCACGGTAGGAATTTCTTCTAATGCCCAGTCATCTTCCACCAACAAATCCAAAATACCCAATAACTCAGGCAAACCATGTGGCATTAACGCTTTTAACGCTCGCCATGCGTGCAAGGGAATCCAACTGTCATCCCCCTCGCTTTCAAAAAAACTTTCGTCCGCGACCAATTCCACCAGCGTCGAAGCGTCTGCGGTTGTTATGCCATACTGCGCATAATCCAGCCACGGTTGGTTGTCCATCGGTTCACCCAACGGGGCAAAGGCTTGCACGATTTGTTGCTTATCCATAGCACGCTCCGCAATAAAAACGCGAGCATAACAAAACCCATACAAACCTCATACCCTGTCTGGAAACTTACTTTTTCACATCTGTTTTGGCGGCATCTGCACTGGCTTTTTCAAATGGCGTAAAGCGTGCGGTTTGCGGTGCTGGTATCACCGACAACACGACTTTCATATCATCGCTGGTTTTGAAATCACCCGTGCCTTTGAGCAGATTATCGCCTGCTGGCTCAAGTTTCACCTCGGTTTTCGCCTCACCCGATAACACCGTGGCGGTGGCTTGCATTCCGTCACTGGGTTGCGCCTCATTGCTGTGATTCATCACATACACGGTGATTTCTTTGTCTTTGATCAGCATTTCCAAATGGTAGTTTTCCGTCATGCGGATTTGCCCCCCGTGTGGCGTGGGCTGTGAATCCAGATACTCATCACTGTGTGCAAAGGCGTGACCTGCCATAACGAGCGTGGCAAGCAATAACGTGGTTTTCAGTAATTTCATGGATTTTCTCCAGTTTGGGTTAAATAATGTTGTAACGGTTTTGCGCCCCAGTAATAAAACATCACGGGCGTTAATAAGGTATCGAGTAAAGTAGAACTGATTAAACCGCCGAAAATGACCAAAGCGACAGGGTGTAGAATCTCCTTTCCCGCCGCATCACTGGCGAACAACAACGGCAACAGTGCAAAAGCCGCAACCAAAGCGGTCATTAACACAGGCGTTAAACGCTCTAAACTGCCACGCACAATCATGGGAATGCCAAAGGTTTCACCTTCGTATTGCACCAGATGCAGGTAATGGCTGATTTTCAAAATCCCATTGCGCGTACTAATCCCTGCCAGTGTAATAAAGCCGACTAAACTGGCGACAGATAAGGTTTGCCCCGCCAACCACAGCGCCACCACGCCACCCACTAAAGCCAGTGGAATATTGCCCATGATCATCAGCGCAAACTTTACCGACTGGTAACGGCTGTATAACACCAAGAAAATCAATGTCAGTGACACCAAAGCGAGAATGCTAATCAACTGACTGGCTTGTTCTTGCGCTTGGAATTGCCCTTCGAGCTTAGTGAAATAGCCCTCAGGTAATGGGAATGTTGCCAATGCTTGACGAATCTCAGCAACGACTTTAGCCATGTCCGCATCACTGGCAACATTCGCGGATAACACCATGCGCCGCCGCCCGTTTTCGCGCACGATTTGATTCGGACCACTGCTATTCTCAATCGTGGCAATCATGCGCAAAGGAATGAATCCGGCGTGCGTTTCCACCAGCAAATTGCGCAAACCTTCGGCAGTACGGTCGCTATCTTGTAACCGAATCACCACGTCAGCACGACGATTGTTATCCAGAACTTGCGCGACGGTTGTCCCGTTAGCTAGGGTTGCCAGTGCTTGGTTAATACTGGCGGGAGTCGCGCCGTATTGCTGCACTTTTTGGTAATCGACACGCACTTGCAACTGTGGAATGCGTACTTGCTTTTCCAGTTGCAAATCGACCAAACCGTTAATTTTACTCAGGCGTGTTTGCAAATCCGTCGCCAAACTGCGTAAGGTATCGGTATCATCGCCAAACACTTTTAACGCGATTTGCGCCCGCACCCCCGACAATAAATGATCCAAACGGTGTGAAATCGGCTGCCCAATACTGATCGAAGCGGGAATCACTGCCAAACGCTGACGAATTTCAGCTAACACGGCGGTTTTTGCCCGTGCTGAATCAACTAAATCCACATCGATTTCGCTGGAATGCACACCTTCAGCATGTTCATCCAATTCCGCACGTCCGGTACGCCGCCCAACCTGTTTGACTTCAGGCACTTGTAACAGCAATTGCTCCGCCAAAGTACCCATACGATTGGATTCGCTTAGTGACGTTCCCGGTTGCAATAACAAACTAATGGTGAGCGTGCCTTCATTAAACGCTGGCAAAAACGCACGCGGGAAAAACGGCAGACTCGCCGCCGCGACCACCACCACGAACAAAGCCGCCCCCAACAATAATTTAGCGTGGCGAAATGACCAATGCAGAATGTGGGTATCAACACGTTTTAACCCACGCATGACAAAGCTATCGTGAGCATGATTGACGGTTGTTTTACCCAATAAGTAATAACACAGCACGGGCGTAACGGTAATGGCGACCAGCAAACTCGCCAAAATCGACACAATGTAAGCAATGCCCAACGGTGTGAACAAACGCCCTTCAATGCCTGCTAAGAAAAATAATGGCACGAACACTAACACCACAATTAACGTGGCATAAACCACACCGGAACGTACTTCGCGTGAAGCAGCGGCAATCACATTTAAGACAGGTAGCGACTGTGGCAAAGCCGCATTTTGGCGCAAACGCCGCAACACGTTTTCCACATCCACTACCGCATCATCGACCAATTCACCCAAGGCAATCGCCAAACCGCCCAAAGTCATGGTATTCACCGACAAACCAAACGCATGAAATACCAAACCCGCCGCTAACAATGACAATGGAATAGCAGTGAGTGAAATCAAGGTAGTGCGTACATTCATTAAAAACAGGAATAAAATCACCACCACCATGATCGCGCCATCACGCAAGGCTTCTTCCACATTACCAATGGCGGCTGCAATGAAATTCGCCTGTTTGAACAGAATATTATCGACGCTCACACCTTTGGGTAGGCTACGATTGAGTTCGGTTAAAGCACTTTCGATTTCACTGGTTAATTGCACGGTGTCTTGTCCGGGTTGTTTTTGCACCGACAAAATCACTGCGGGTTTACCCATGAAACTGGCTTCGCCACGTTTGACACCTGCGGCAAAATCCACCTTCGCCACTTGTTGCAACAAAATCGGCACATTATCGCGGTGTGCCACCACCAATTGGCGCATGTCTTCTAAGCGCGTGGTACGCCCAATGTTACGGATTAAGTATTCCTGTGCTTGTGCTTCCAAAAAACCGCCGCTGGTATTACTGGCAAAACCGGATAGCGCGGTCTGGATTTGTTCCAAACTAATGTTTAAGCGTTCCATATTCGCTACATCGGGGGTAATGCGGTATTGCTGCACTTCGCCGCCCATGGGAATGACTTGCGACACGCCATTAATACTCAACAAACGCGGACGTACCACCCAATCCGCCAAACTCCGCACTTCCATTGGTGATGCAGTACCATCGGAAGTCATCGCCACCAACAGGATTTCCCCCATAATCGAACTGATCGGCGACATTTGCGGCACAATACCCGCAGGTAATTGATTGCTCACCGTACTTAAACGCTCGGTCACTTGCTGGCGATTGCGGTAAATGTCCGTTCCCCACGCAAATTCGACGTACACCACCGACAGCCCCACGCCGGAAACCGAACGCACGCGCGTCACACCTTCCAGCCCATTCATGGCAGTTTCCAACGGAAACGTCACCAACTGTTCGACTTCTTCCGGGGCCATGCCATTGGCTTCGGTCATCAGTGTTACGGTAGGTTTGTTTAAATCGGGGAACACGTCCACAGGTAATTGGCGCAAAGTGAATAAGCCGTACAACAACAGCAATAACGCCCCCACCAGCACAAATAATCGCTGGCGTAAGCTGGTTTGAATAATGGCATTAAACATATTGCCCCCTAACGCACTTGCGACAGAAGAGCCGCGCCTTGTGTCACCGCGCGTACTGTTCCGGCTGGTAAACCTGCCGTAATCACCACGTTATCCGCATCCAACACTTGCGTTTTCACCACGAAAGCTTGGAAACGTTCAGCTTTGGTATGCGTCCACACCACGGCTTGCTGTTCGCTGTTATTCACCACACTCGCGGCGGGCAACACCACACCTTGCGCTGTTTGAGAGGTTTGCGCTTGAATGCTTAACGGTTGACCAATCGCCATGACCACATCGGTATTTTTTAGTGCGAAACGTAAGGGCAAGGCTTGATTACGCAATTGCGCACTACTGCCAACGAATTGCAGTTCCAGCACTTTGCCATTCACAAGCGTCGTCGCCCCCGTGATTTGCGCGGCTAATGCTGGGTCGTAAGCAAGAGCTTCGATTTGCAAACGCGCCGGATCAAGGATTTCAAACAGCACATCACCCGCATTAGCCTGCTGCCCCAACGTGACATTAACCGCACTGACAATGCCGGAAAGCGGTGCGTCCAAGGTTTCCGCCTGTTGCGCAAGGCTACCTTGTAAGGCTTTGATGCGAGCTTGTAAGGTTGCTACTGCATTGTGCGCGGCATCGACTTCGGTTTGTGCCACCACACCCACCACTTGATCCATACGAGCGGCATTTTTTTGCGCTAACACCAATTCACTGCGTAACTCGGCGATTTTGTCGGCTTGATCACCTTTGTCGACATTATTAATGCTGGGTTCGAGCAAAGCTAACACTTGCCCTTTTTCCACCCGACTGCCCAACAGCGGAAAGCCCGCTTTCGGTGCGAGTAAACGCCCGCCCTGCGTGGGTTGAATACGCGCACTGGCATTCGGATCAGCCACCACACTGGCGTTAAGTGTCACAGTTTGCGCCACGGTTTGCACTTTACCCACCACCGTGCGAATACCGAGCAAACGTTGTGCCGCTTTGGGTGCGAACACACTGCCATCACTTAAGCGACTGGGTTTATCACCTGCAACAGAGGGAATCGGCGGCGGCGTTTCTTCTGCGTGGGAATGGTCTTCGCCACCGTGCGCGTAAGCAGGTTTGGGTAACACCACCGCATCTAACCAAAACTTCCACCACGGCTGGGCGGCGGGTGTAGTAACGGCAGGCGTTTCGGTATCAGGAACAGTATCCACTTTCCCCACCAGCAAATCATTCACACCCTTGGCTTGCACGGTTGCCATGAGTTCGTAATGCGCGGGTGTGGCTAACCACCCTGCATCGCTTTGCGCAATACCATTGTGATCGGTTTGCAATTTGAGCGTTTGCCCTTTGCTTTCTAATTCAACACTAGCATTCGCAATTGGCTCGTTAGTGGCGAAATGATCGGCATACAATGTCAACTTACCGTCATTGATAATGCCGAGTAATTCCACATCGGGCGATTGCAATTCCCAACGTATGCCGCCACTGCTGGGCAATGGTAAAGGCGCGGTAGTTTCTTGCGCGTGATCATGATCTTCGCCACCGTG
>CAZEQX010000132.1:0-6520 GCA_964514635.1 uncultured Thiothrix sp. | reverse complement strand
TTTCGTAGGTTTCACGGTGCTTTAATACGCCATCCTGATGAATACCGGATTCGTGCGCGAAGGCATTCGCCCCAACGACGGCTTTATTCGGCTGCACGGGGAAACCTGTCACGTTAGACACCAAGCGCGAAGTCGGTACGATGTGTGTGGTATCAATGCGCGTTTCTACTGGGAAAATATCCGGGCGAGTACGCACTGCCATGACGATTTCTTCCAACGCCGCATTACCTGCGCGTTCGCCCAAACCATTGATAGTACATTCGACCTGACGCGCCCCTTGCATTACCGCCGCTAAGGAATTACCCACTGCCAAACCCAAATCATTGTGGCAATGCACCGAGAAAATCGCTTTGTCCGCATTCGGAATGGTTTGAATCAAACGCCCTACAATGTCGCCAAACACATGCGGAATTTGATAACCCACGGTGTCAGGGATATTGATGGTACGCGCCCCCGCATCAATTGCGGCTTCAATCACGCGGCACAGGAAATCAAATTCAGAACGCCCCGCATCTTCGCAGGAAAACTCCACATCATCCGTGTAGTTACGCGCCCGTTTCACCGCATACACCGCTTGTTCCACGACTTGATCCGGTGTCATGCGCAATTTGTTTTGCATGTGAATTGGTGACGTAGCAATAAAAGTGTGAATCCGCCCCGAATTTGCTGGTTTAATCGCTTCCGCCACGCGGTCAATGTCTTTATCCAACGCTCGCGCCAAACCGCAAATGGTGCTGTCTTTGACAATCGTGGCAATCGCTTTCACCGATTCAAAGTCACCAGGACTGGCAGCGGGGAAACCCGCTTCGATAACGTCAACGCGCATTTTTTCCAGCATCAAGGCAATGCGGATTTTTTCTTCTTGGGTCATGGACGCGCCAGGGCTTTGTTCACCATCGCGCAAGGTGGTATCAAAAATAATCAAGCGTTGTTTTGACATGCGTATGCTCCAAATCCTACCTGTTTTACTCCAAAAACTGACAGGCAGTGATTAATCGGTCGTGTATTCTGAATGGGGGGTAATGATAGCGCGTGTTGCCCCGCCGGGCGTAGGAATTTATACCGCCCAGACGGGCAGTCGCAGGAAGCAATAGAGGAATGTGTTGTGATACATGTTCATTTCGCCGACGCTACACGAAAACACACGGTAGTTCAAGTGTGGTGTGACCATCCGTGGCTTATTAATGCTAAAATCAATAACCCAGAATTTTTGGGTTAGTGTTGCCGCGCTTTTTGCAATTTCCTAGTATGCCACCAGCTAAATTTGGCAATGTGTTCATTGCGGTAACTTCGTGACAGGCATCTTCTTCAGGATGCCTGTTTTTCTATGACTTGAGAAAAACTATTATTTATGTTCCAAGACTTTAAGTATTCGATCCTTGTTACGATACTCGGTGTCGCACTCGCTATTTGGTGGGGAGCACTCTCTCCGATGGGTATTGCCACAGCCGTTTTCCTCGTGGTGGTGCTGGGCATTATGGAAGTCAGTTTGTCATTCGACAATGCGGTGGTCAATGCCTCTATCCTCAAAGAAATGGACGAAAAATGGCAGCAAATCTTCCTAACAGTCGGTATTTTGATTGCCGTTTTCGGTATGCGCCTGATTTTCCCCATCGTCATTGTCGCAGTGGCTACCGGACTAGGTACGGTTGAAGTCGTAGACATGGCTTTGAATAACCCGCAGGAATACGCTAAATACCTGACGGCAAGCCATGCAGGCATTGCCGCATTTGGCGGTATGTTCTTATTACTGGTGTTCTTAAGCTTCATGTTTGACCACGAAAAAGACGTACACTGGATTCACGTTATCGAAGAACGCATGAGTGCTATGGGTAAACTGGACGTGGTTAGCGTTTTGATAGCCCTCGTTGTGCTGTTTTTGTTACAAGAATTTTTACCAATTTCATCCGAAACGCGCTTAACGGTACTGATTGCGGGCGTGGCAGGTGTCATTCTTTACATCGCGGTCAGTAGCCTAGATGTGTTCTTTGAAAATGATGCGGAAGGGGAAGCCGTTGTCGAGTCGGTTAAACGCAATGGCCTGGCAGGTTTCTTGTACCTGGAAGTATTGGATGCGTCTTTCTCATTTGACGGCGTGATCGGCGCGTTTGCGATTACCAATGACGTGGTGATTATCATGCTTGGTCTGGCCATTGGTGCAATGTTTGTGCGTTCCATGACGATCCACTTGGTACACAAAGGCACGCTGGACGAATACATCTACCTAGAACACGGCGCACACTATGGCATTGGCGCATTAGCTGTGATCATGCTGTTGAGTATTCATTTCCATATCCCAGAAGTGATCACAGGCTTAATCGGTGTAGGCTTTATTGCTTTCTCGATTGTGTCTTCACTGCGTCACAAAAAACTAGCCGCCGCTTAATGCGCTAAGTCGCCTTAGGTTGTAGCCAATCCTGCGCGTGTTTGGTAATTTCCAACACCGCAGGATGCGTAATGCGCCGCTCAATGGAAATAGCGAAAAAGCTTTCGATCACACTACTAGCCTCTCCCAAACAATGCATGGAAGGGTCTTGTACTAAGGTATCGCGCTGCGCGGTTGGTGCAACAAATATCCCCGCGCCTGCCATACCAAATGCACGCATCAAAGCACTGTCATCAAATTCACCCACGATATTAGGGCGCAGACGGTGCTGGTGAAACCAGTTCAGTAATTCATGACGCACGGATGCCCCCTCATTGGGGATTAACAACGGCGCATTCGATAAACAAGCAGGAAATTCACCGCACAATGCTTGTCGCACACTATCATGCGCAAAGAAACTAATGCTGCTTGACCCCAAACGGTGTGAAAAGCCTTTAATGGGTAAATTACTTGGCATGGGACTATCGGAAATAACCAACTCGATACGGTGCAAAGCCAATTTTCCCAACAAGTCCTGAAACCCCCCTTCAGTACACACAATATGCACCTGTGGCGACAGCGACATTGCAGGCTCAAGTAACTTATAGGCAATGGTTTTAGGTACAACATCCACCACACCCACGCGAAACAGTCGGGATTTATTGGCAGGATAATGCTGCAATGCCTGTTCTAATGCATTCCCCAATTGGAAAATTTCATCCGCATAACGCCGCGCGATATGCCCAGCTTCGGTTAGCTCCAGATTACGCCCTTGCTTACGAAACAGTTTAACTCCGAGTGAATCCTCCAGAAGTTGTAATTGCCCGCTGATGGTTTGTGGGGTCAAATTCAAGCTTTCACACGCACGGACGATACTTCCCAACGTGGCTACTTCACGAAAATAATAAAGGTGTTTGTAATTCAGCATGGCTCAAACATAACACAAGCTGTCGTAAAATACCGCACCCCCATTCAACCAACCGCCAACTGCAACGGCATTATTTTACGCACCGTTGCTGCTTCCACCTCCGGCACTAAGCTCAACGTTGGGCCAGCCTGCGTAGCCTGCCAACGCTCCAAAACAGCCAACCCCTTGGCATCCAAGATATGACTCGTGTCATAAAAAGCTTTGGCTGTTTGTTCCAGTTCCAACAGTGAAACAGCAACTAACTCCAACCCATACTGCTGCAATTGCAAACTCAAACGTTTATGTACTGCGTCACTGAACTCGTAACGGCGTTGATGCAGTGTTTCCAAACTCATACTCGCCGCCACAGAACGCAAAATGGCAATGCTTTCGGCTTCCAAAATGACACGCAGTTTCCCCTCCTGCAAGGACGTACCATTCAAGGCACGCATCGCCACCAAAACGCCTTCTGCCTGTGCAGCAATGCGCACCGTCATGGCAGCCGTGAGATCAATTCGTATGAAATCCTGCGACATCAGTGAATGTTTATCCACCAGTGTCACGTTCAGAGTGTAGCTTTGCAAATCAACACTGGTAACTTTGTGCACAATGGGCAACACCAGCATTCCACCATCAAACACGACTTTAGGCCTTCCCAAACCTGTACGGACATAGGCCTGCCCTGCTGGAATGCAAATGTACAGTAAATAAATAATAGCAATGCTCGTAATGACCAATCCCACCGACACTAGTTCATAGTAATACTGGCTAATGAAGCTCATGATCCGATCTACCCACCTAAAACGTTTGCTGAAGTATTGATATTCAACACTGCTAACTTGTTTTTATTAATGCAGTTGTGAGCAGAAGTATACTATGGGAGTGCGGTTTACCAAGCCTTTCAGGTGCTGTCATCAGATAAGTGGCAGCACCTGAACTGACTAAACGACTTGCAAGCGCTATTCGGTATCTTTCTTACGACGTTGAGTACGGCGATAACGTCGCCAAACCCACAATAATGGCCCTGACAAGGTATAAGCCGCAAACACGGCAAATAAAACCTTAGAAGGATCAAGCATGGTCAGTGCCAACACCAACACCATGATTAGCCCCACAAAAAAGGGCACTCGATTGCGTAAATCAATATCTTTAAAGCTGTAGTAACTGAGGTTGCTCACCATCAACAGCCCAATAGCCAGCGTCATGAACAATGCAAACAAACGCACGTCAGCACCTGCGACTTCCATGTTATGGAATACCCACACGCTCCCCGCCATCATGGCGGCGGCTGTCGGGCTAGGCAAACCGACAAAGAAGCGCTTGTCGACTTTACCAATCTGCACATTAAATCGCGCCAAACGCAATGCAGCACAAGCAACATAGATAAAAGCCACTAACCAGCCTGCTTTACCCCATGCCATCGAAACTTCGCGTAAATGCACCAACGACCACTGGTACATAACCAAACCAGGGGCGACACCAAAAGAAATCAAGTCCGCCAAACTGTCATATTGCGCCCCAAACTCCGTTTGGGTATTAGTCATACGCGCCACACGACCATCCAACCCATCCAAAATCATGGCGATAAAGATCGCAACAGCCGCAGCTTCAAACATTCCCTGCATTGCCGCAACAATCGCATAAAAGCCCCCGAACATTGCCCCCGTTGTCATTAAATTGGGCAACAGATAAATTCCCTTACGCATACGCATCGGCAAGGGTTGATGTTGTGTTTGATCTTCCAATGGATAATTCCTGTTTGCCAGAGTAACCACTATGCCAAGGGAAAGCCCGATACTCAAGCATTCCCGCATGAAAAAACCTTAACGTAAGCCGCTTCGTTTGTCAGTCTCACTTTCAACGAATAGGCAGATCATGATAGCCTACACACCTTAGAGCTACGACCAGTATGGCAGAATTACCTTGCGCAACTTAACGAATTTGCATAATCTGGAACCACTTATGAAAACTGTTCCTATCCATAATACAAAGAAATCTGCTGTCGCCTGCCATAATTGCAGTCTGAGTGAATTGTGTCTTCCGCGCGGCCTAAATCGCGACGAGCTGGAATTGTTGGAAAATGCCATCAACAAAACCATGAAGATCAAAAAGCGAGATTATCTATTCCACCGTGACGACCAACAAAGCGCGATTTACGCCGTTAAATCAGGTGCGATTAAAACCTCACTTTCAACGCCGGACGGTGAAGAACAAATTCTGGGCTTTTACTTACCAGGTGATTTGCTCGGTTTTGATGCGTTTGCCCACAATCGCCACACCTGTGATGCACAAGCGTTAGACGACACCTTAGTGTGCGAATTGCACATGGACAACTTCCAAGACCTGTGCGGTAAACTACCCAGTATGCGTGGGCAAATGTTGCGCCAAATCGGCACGGAAATCGAACGTGAACACATGCTGTTGCTGACACTGGGGCAAATGCGCACGGAAGAACGCCTTGCAACTTTCCTTTCCAGCCTTTCCGAACGCAATCGTGAACGCGGTTTTTCGTCCAGCGAATTTTACCTACCAATGGCACGCCACGACCTAGCCAACTACTTAGGTATGGCAGTGGAAACCTTGAGCCGTATGTTCTCGCGTTTACAGGAAGATGCCATTATTTCGGTTCAGCACCGTTTGATCAAAATCCTCGACATGGACAAGTTAAAACAACTTGCCCACCACACTTGCCGCCCTAGCGGTGTTTAATCGTTTAGGACTGATTCTCACCGAAACACCATTCACGCGGGTTTGAAACAGTTACCATAAAACCTACGCAAACCTATCCAATATTATCCATTTTGGATAGGTTTTAAAAAGCGTTGCCGTTTGTCAGTCAATAACAACAGTAAAAACACCGCCGATTAGACAAATATCAAGCTGTACGGCATTCTTTTGACCATGATCATCAGCCATAAAATCCGCCTCGATCCCAACCATAAGCAAGCCACTTACTTTGCCAAAGCAGCGGGTACAGCGCGGTTTGCTTACAACTGGGCATTGGCGGAATGGCAAACCCAATATGCCGCATGGAAGAACGACCACACTCAGCCCAAACCCTCGCAGTTTTCACTGCGCAAACAACTCAATGCTATCAAGCGTGAACAGTTCCCGTGGATGCTGGACGTGACCAAAAACGCCCCACAAATGGCGATTATCCAACTCGGTGCAGCTTTCAACAACTTTTTTGCCGGACGTGCGAAGTACCCGCAATTCAAAAAGAAAGGCAAAAGCCGCGATAGTTTCAC
>CAZEQX010000131.1:0-6548 GCA_964514635.1 uncultured Thiothrix sp. | reverse complement strand
AATATTAAAATGGAGAAAAATATAAAAGTATTCATTCTTATCGGTGCATTGCCGGAGTCTTTAATCAACTTCCGTGGCTCACTCATCCAGTCCTTACGCAAAGCTAATTACCAAGTCACTGGCATGGCCTCAGAAAGACAAACCAAAGTCACTGAGCAACTAGCCACATGGGGCGTAAATTTCCGTGCTTACCCTGTACAACGTAATAGCCTAAACCCACTGGCAGATTTCAAAACATGGCAATTCCTACGCCAAACATTTCGAGAACTGCAACCCGATGTCATTCTCGCCTACACCATTAAACCGGTGATTTGGGGTGGGCTGGCAAGCCGTATTCTCCCTAATACACGCTTTTACGCCCTGATCACCGGGCTTGGTTTTGCTTTTCAAGGTGAAACGTTCAAGCGCAAACTGCTCGTGAAGCTAGTCACATTTCTCTACCGCACCGCCTTAAAACGTGCCGAACGGGTGATCTTTCAAAACCCTGACAACCGCAACGAATTTGTCCAACGTGGCATTGTGCCAGCCGCCAAATGCGCCTTAGTCAACGGTTCGGGCGTAGACATTAGCCAGTACACCCACACACCCTTGCCTAATAACCCACCTGTTTTTCTCACCATCGGGCGTTTATTAGGAGAAAAAGGTTTTCGTGAATATGCCCAAGCTACCCAGATCGTCAAAAGCCGTTATCCAGACGTTGTTTTCCAGCTTCTAGGTCCTGAGGACCCTTCTCCCGATGGTATTTCCTTAACTGAAGTGGAAGAATGGCATCAAAAAGGCTGGTTGGAATACCTTGGCTCTACAAATGATGTGCGCCCTTATCTGCAAAACTGTCACATTTATGTTTTACCCTCCTATCATGAAGGAATGCCCCGTACCGTACTAGAAGCTATGGCTATAGGTCGCCCCATTCTCACTACCGATGTCCCCGGCTGTCGTGAAACGGTTATCCCCGGAGAAAACGGTTATCTTGTTCCCAAAGCCAATGCTAAAGCCCTTGCTGAGCGCATGATTTGGTTTATTGAAAATAAAGACCAATGGGAACGAATGGGTAAACGCAGTCGCTACCTAGCTGAAGAAAAATTTGATGTTAATAAAATAAATCACGACCTACTTAAAATTATGAATATAACGTGACCTCCATCACTGACGGGATAAATCAGCAAAATATAAACTAAACTTATCTTTTACAGTGAGTGTGGTTTATATTATGAGCAAGAAGTTAAACTTTTTCCTAGGCCTGCTTATTCTTACTATTTTCAGCCCCGTCATCGTCATTCTTAGTATATTAGTTAGGATAAAGCTTGGTTCGCCCATAATATTCAAACAGATTCGCCCCGGTCTAAACGGTTGCCCTTTTCAAATGTATAAATTCCGCACCATGACAGATGAGCGGGACGCAAATGGGGATTTGCTACCAGATGCTGTGCGCCTTACATCTTTCGGCAGATTTTTACGATCCACCAGCCTCGACGAACTACCTGAGCTATGGAATGTATTAAAAGGTGAGATGAGTTTAGTTGGGCCTCGTCCATTACTAATGGAATACTTACCACGCTATACAACGGAACAAGCCCGTCGCCATAAAGTTCGTCCTGGCATTACAGGTTGGGCACAAATTAATGGACGTAATGCCATTGGTTGGGATGAGAAATTCAAACTGGATGTATGGTATGTAGATAACCAATCCCTCTGGCTTGATTTAAAGATTCTACTACTAACGGTGAAAAAGGTTTTCGTGCGCGAAGGTATCAGTGCTGAAGGCGAGGCTACCATGCCGAAATTCACAGGCGGCTGACCCCCATGCTACAATCGACCCAATGCTAACATAACAAGGACACCCACCATGCAAGCCGTTGCCTCTCTGCGTTATGGCGTGATCTTCAAAAAAGCCTTCTCCCAACCGGACGTTTTTACCGCGTTTGTGAAGGATATTCTCGGTATTAACTTGATCATTGATCATGTCGAAACCGAAAAATCCTTCTCCAATGCCATTGGCAATATTGCCAATCACTTTGATTTGTTCGCCGAAGATAAGATTAATCGTATTATTGTTGACATTCAGCACCGTCGCCATGCAGATCATTACCACCGCTTTTTGCACTATCATTGTGCGGCCCTATTAGAACAAGCCGTACAAGCCAAAGACTATCGCCCGGCACTCGCCGTCTACACCATTGTGGTGCTCACCTCTGGTGATAAACATACGCGTGACATGAGCATAATCGACTTCGACCCCAAAGACCGCCACGGTATCGGCTTAGGCGAAATACCTCACAAAATTATCTATCTCTGCCCCAAATACCTTAACGACGAAACTCCCGAAGCTTGGCGTGAATGGATGCAGGCAATCAACGACAGTCTCGATGAACAAGTCGATGAATCCGCTTACCACAACCAATGTGTACAAAAAGTCCTGCGCACCATCCGCCGCGACACACTCAGCCCCGAAGATCACGCACGGATGAAAGACGAATACAGCGAAGAAGAATTACGCAAAGAAGAGCGAGAAAAAGCCCTTCATGAAGGCATCGAGAAAGGTATAGAGAAAGGCGAACACCAAAAAGCACAGAGCATTGCAGCCAACTTGCTCGACCTTCTTGATGACCAAACTATCGCGCAAAAAACGGGCTTAGGCTTGGAGCAAGTAGAACAACTCCGCAATCTGAGAAAATCGCATTAAATCATGTTCATCATCTACATCTACGGCGCAGGCGGTCATGGTAAGGTCGCCTTTCACACGCTGACTCAAAGCGGCACAAAAGTTCAAAATTTCATCGACGACAAAATGCGAGGGGAACTATGTGGTGTTTCTATACTCTCTCCAGCACAAATTCAGAACTCATGTCCCTACATCATTCATTTTGCGATTGGCAACAATACCGTTCGTAGTCGCCTGCAAAATGAATGGCACAAAATGGGTATATTACCAGCAACAGCTATCCACCCTAAAGCAACGGTCTACCCTAGTGCTTGTATTGGCTTAGGTAGCCTCATCACTGCTGGGGCAATTATCGGCCCTGATACCCATCTCGGTAATGGCTGCATCATCAACCATAACGCGGTGGTTGATCATGATTGCGTCATCGGTGATTTTTGCCACATCGCCCCTGCTGCTACCCTCGGTGGAGGTGTCACCATCGGCGGGAAGTGCCTGATTGGTGCAGGCGCAACGATCCTGCCTTATATCACTATCGGTCACAATGTCACCGTTGGGGCTGGTGCAGTTGTTACAAAAAACTTACCAGATAACGTCACCGTTGTCGGTTGTCCAGCACGACCTAGCTAAAGACAAAACCATGTTAAACACCCAACTCCCTTCTTGGCCTTCTTTCACCCAAGAAGAAGCCGATGCTGTCTCTCATACACTTCTCTCCAACAAAGTCAATTATTGGACTGGCAACGAATGTCGCGAATTTGAAAAAGAATTCGCCGTATGGTGCGGCACAGAACATGCCATTGCTCTTGCTAACGGTACTGTTGCTTTAGATATAGCTCTCAAAGCCTTAAACATTGGACAAGGCGATGAGGTCATTGTTACCTCGCGCACCTTCATGGCTTCCGTATCCTGTATCATTACCGCAGGCGCAACTCCTGTCTTCGCCGATGTGAACCGTGACAGTCAAAATATTACCGCAGCGACCATCACCCCGATGATCACACCGCGTACCCGTGCCATCATTTGTGTACACCTTGCAGGCTGGCCTTGTGAGATGGACGAAATTATGCAACTTGCGATAGCTCACGACCTCTATGTTATTGAAGATTGCGCACAAGCCCACGGTGCTATGTATAAAGGACGAATGGTTGGTAGTATCGGGCATATCGGCTCTTGGTCATTTTGCCAAGACAAAATCATGACGACTGGTGGTGAAGGTGGAATGGTTACAACTAATGACCATCATCTTTGGTCAAAAATGTGGAGCTATAAGGATCACGGTAAAAGTTGGGTAGCGGTGTATGAACAACAACATCCATCAGGCTTCCGTTGGTTGCACAATAGCTTTGGTACCAACTGGCGCATGATGGAAATGCAAGCGGTTATTGGGCGCATCCAACTCAACCGAATGCGACATTGGACAACCCAACGCCAAGACCATGCCAACAATATTTGGGAAACTGCTCGTCAACTTCTGGGGTTACGCGTCCCTACAATTCCTGCATACATCACTCATGCAGCTTACAAATGTTACGTTTTTGTCGAACCTGATCAGCTCAACCTAGGATGGGATCGCGACCGTATCATGACGGAAATTAACCGACAAGGTATTCCTTGCTTCTCAGGTTCATGCTCTGAAGTTTATTTAGAAAAAGCTTTTGACCATACAAATTGGCGACCTAATAAACGCCTATCTATCGCCAAAGAACTAGGTGAAACCAGCTTAATGTTCTTGGTACACCCCACATTAACATCATCGCACATTGAACAAACTTGTCAGACTCTCAGAAGGGTTATGCATTTAGCGGTGAAAAATTAAATATTACTCGAGGGAATAATCGTGCTGATAACAAACATTCATAACAAACTGTTTTCCCTTTCCCGCTGGCAAAAACGTTCAGTAATGCTTGCAGTGGATGGTATTTTACTCCCATTGTCTGTCTGGTTGGCTTTTAGCCTGCGTCTTGGAACACTTTCTCCCGAAAGCGATCTTCCCATTGCACCGATAGAAACACTAATGGTTTTATCAGCGTTAGTTAGCGTTCCTGTTTTTATTAAGTTTGGCTTGTACAGAGCTGTCATTCGATACATTGGTGGTCAAGCCATTACAGCAACGTTTACTGCTATTATTGTTTCCACGTTATTTCTGGTTTTTATTACTCTTATTTTGGGTATTCCTAATATACCAAAATCTTTCTTTCCCATTTACGCAGGGACAGCCTTTTTACTCATCGGTGGCTCTCGCTATGCAGTTAGGTATTTTTATGGTTATTTGGCAAATCAAACACAAGGTAAAACGCTGGTCGCCATCTATGGTGCTGGTGAAACAGGCCGTCAATTAAATGCTATTTTATTTAGAGGCCATTCTTGTATTCCAGTATTCTTTATTGATGACGACCCCCAGTTGCAACACAGCATTATTCATGGGTTAAAAATATACCCTCCCCATTTACTACCAGAACTTATTAACAAATATAATATTCGTCAAGTACTTTTAGCTATGCCTTCTGCTCCATTGCAGCGCAGGCAAGATATTATCAATTATTTGGAAACCATTCCTATTCATGTTCGTACCGTTCCAGGCTTTGCCGATATTGTCAGTGGAAAGAGTTACGTTAGCGAGTTGCGAGATATTGCGATAGAAGACTTATTGGGGCGTGAAGCAATTACCCCAAACGATCAGCTACTGACACTCAATATACGCAATAAACGGGTGATGGTTACAGGGGCAGGAGGCTCTATTGGTTCAGAACTCTGTCGACAAATCGTACAACTACAACCTGAGAAATTGGTATTATTTGAGATTTCAGAATTTTCCCTTTATAGCATCGAAAAAGAACTTCAGGACTATTTGCTCAAGTCGGGCATTAACATTAAACTGATCCCTATTTTAGGATCAGTTCAAGATATTCAGAGGGTTGAAGAGATTTTAAGGTGTTATAGGGTTCAGACCATATACCATGCGGCTGCTTATAAACATGTTCCAATGGTAGAGTTCAACCCTATTGAAGGCATTAAAAATAACACTTTTGGCACTTATTATACTGCCCAAGCAGCACTTAACGCTGGGGTTGAACGTTTTGTATTAATATCGACCGACAAAGCAGTTCGGCCTACCAATGTTATGGGAGCAAGTAAACGCCTCTGTGAATTGGTCATTCAAGGTTTTAGTAGCGTATCAAACTCCACCTTATTTTGCATGGTGAGATTCGGCAATGTTTTAGGCTCATCAGGTTCAGTCGTGCCCCTTTTCAAAAAACAAATTGAATCGGGAGGACCAATTACCATTACGCACCCTGATATTATTAGGTATTTCATGACTATCCCTGAAGCTTCACAACTTGTTATTCAAGCAGGGGCGATGGCTTCTGGTGGAGAGGTCTTTTTATTAGACATGGGACAACCAGTAAAAATTCTTGATCTGGCCAAACGAATGGTGCATCTCTCAGGTCTGAGAGTACGAGATGAACGAAATCCAGATGGTGATATAGAGTTACATTACACAGGTCTACGCGCTGGAGAAAAACTCTATGAAGAGTTACTGATTGATAACAACGCTGAATCTACGGCTCACCCCAGAATATTTAAAGCTCATGAAGTTGAATTATCATGGGAAATGATTAAGAAACTCTTGCTACGCCTAGAAATATCGTGTAATCAAAGAGATATAGAAACTATATACGTTTTACTAGAACAATATGTCAGTGGGTATCAACACAAAACTTGCCACACGAGGGATATAAATATTCCATTCGGTCAAATGGTCGCCCACTATTAAGCTATAGTGTGACTGGACTCACATATTTCCAATGATAAAAAATATAGAGTAATAGTCATGATTGATTTACACAGCCATATTCTTCCGCGATTGTGTGATGGAGCGCAGGAC
>CAZEQX010000130.1:0-6693 GCA_964514635.1 uncultured Thiothrix sp. | reverse complement strand
AAATAGTTACAAGAGCAACACCCCTCAAAAATGGGGTTTTCCTACACCCTCGTTGGCATAATTGGGCACTCACGACACAATCATCATTCAATCAGATAAATTCATAATAATCAATTATCTATATATTTGCCTCTTCGCGCCTGAAAAGAAGTGTACATCTGTACAAATCAGTCGAATATGTCTATAGTGGTACATATGTACTTAGAGATTGAGACGAGATGGACATCACGATAGACACATCTGCACTGATTGCAGTCATTGGCAATGAGAAGACAAAAGACAAGATTATAGAGATAACAATTGGGGCATCATTAGCTGCACCTATTTCTGTGCATTGGGAGATCGGCAACGCTTTTTCAGCCATGTTCAAAAGAAGAATGATTGATTTAGCAGAAGCAGAAAAAGCATTAAAAATTTACAAATCAATCCCCATACAGTTTATAGATGTGCCGCTAGAACGTACTCTTCATATAACGAAGAATTTTAATATTTATGCTTATGATGCTTATCTCATTCAATGTGCTGAACTAACGAGCAGTCCATTACTTACTTTAGATAAGAACTTAATAAATGTTGCCAAACAAATGGGCATTACAGTATTGGAGGTGACAGATGAGACAATATAACTTTAGCGAAGCCAGAAAAAACTTTGCATCAGTGCTTGAAACAGCAAAACAAGAAGGAATCATTTGCATTTATAAACGCAACGGAGAGGCATATTACCTTACGCCAGCAAAAGTCAAAAAATCCCCTTTAGATGTTGAAGGGATAGATTTACGTCTTTCAAGCAGCCAGATTATGTCTATTGTGAGAGAGAGCAGAGAAAGAACTTATTTTTAGCCAACAAGTTGCTCGACGACGGACGCGGTGACAGCGATCCCCAGCCCGAAAAGCACAGCGATACGCATCACAGCCACGAGTACCAACAAGAAGCTTTGCAAGCAGATGCCTAGATTCTTGGGTCTATTATCCCCTCTCCGATGTGTCTGGCTGCACAAGACCAGAGCGATTGCCAAGCGGTAGGACGGTGTTCGATAATCTCGCGCACTGTGTTGCCTTCTTACTGGAAGATTTTAATGGATATGTTCAATACGCTTTGGCTTGGTTTTCGCGCTGGCATTTTTTGGCTAGGTTCGGTGATTAGTACCCTAATCGTCGGCGGCATTATGATGACCGTTCTGTGGTTACTGCCGGATCGTTGGCGTTACCCTACCGTGACGCTGTGGAATCGTTTTAACTTATGGTGGCTGGAAGTCACTTGTGGCGTGAAATACCGCATCCAAGGTGCAGAGAATATCCCACAGTCTGGCGCGTTTGTGGTAATGGCAAACCATCAATCGACGTGGGAAACCTTCGCACTGCCTTGCATTTTTCCGCAACATTTGAGCTGGGTTTTAAAACAAGAATTGCTAAAAATCCCGTTTTTTGGCTGGGGTTTGCGCTTGTTAAAACCGATTGGCATTGACCGCAGCGCAGGCAGTGCAGCGATGAAACAAATGGCACAAGAAGGCAAAGCCTTAATCGAAGCTGGGATTAGTATTGCCATGTTCCCTGAAGGTACACGGGTTGCAGTGGATGAAAAAGTCCCGTTCAAAATCGGCGGTGCATTAATGGCAACCCAAATCGGCGCGACCGTTATTCCTGTGGCGCACAACGCGGGTTTAAGCTGGCCGCGCCATGCGTGGATCAAAAAACCCGGCACGATTACCGTCAGTATTGGCGCACCGATTCAGGCAAAAGGCATGAAAACCAGTGCCTTAAACCAACAAGTCGAACAATGGATCAGCAACGAACGAGCGCAATTACCGCCGTTATGACCCCTTTTACCACGCGGCGAGTTGCTGGAAAACCACGCCGCGTTGGTGCAGAGCCTTATTTTTTGGGTAAGGCTTGCAGCTTTTTAAACGCTGCACGCGCTTTGTTCGCTTCTGGGGAATCAGCCAATGGCTCAAGAATGCTCGCCCAATCCTTTAAGTTCAGGTCATCAACCGTATCATCCGCTTGCCAGTCTTTGCGAATGCTATCAAACGTATCCTTCACCACCGCCAAAACGGGTTTAAGGTATTTACCTTGAGGGTAACGTTTTAAATACCCACCCTGCATCATGAGAGTACGCCCTGAATAACAACCCACAAAACCTTCGCATTCACCACCAATATAGGCATTAGCCGCTTGCCATGCGATAACATCACCACTGGCATCGTCTTTGTGTTTATCTGCCAACTTCCATAATACATCGGGCTGAATCAGGTATTCCGCGCTGGGTTCGGAATAAAGCACATTATCACCAAGCGTCTTCCGCCATGTTGAATACGGTGGTTTTTCGTGTGCATTGGAATCACCCGTCCACAATGCAATTTGCATCGCTCGCCAATAGGCTAATTCCAGTTCCCCTTGAATAGCGGGTGTTTTGCTTTCTTTCGCCGCCCGCTGTGCAAATTCACCGATTTCCACTGCATCACTAAACGATAATGGCGATTTGTCCTCATAATAACCGTATAACGTATCGGACTTACCCAGTTTTTCCAGTGCTAAATCCAACCAAACCTGTTCCGATTGTGCGAGGTTAAAATCGCGTACCAAACCGCCAAATACCCAACCTTTAACAGGCGTTTCAATTTGATACCAATAATCGGATTGCTTACCAACTTTGGTTTTATCGCTAGTCCGTTGGGTTGTATGAAGGTCTGTGCCCAAAGGTAATTTACCAACCTCAGCAGCATTGGTATCAGGAGTAGCGCGTACACGCACACCCGTACCAACCGTTAATTTATTCGCATTTTCCGCAACATAATCAGCGGCCATTGCCGTACTGACGCAACTCAGGGCAGCAATAAACAAAAAAGCGAGCTTACGCGACATTGAAAATCCTCCTTAGATAATGCGTGATGGCATTATCCAAGAATCTCATTCGTACATAAATGCTTTTAACCAGCGTCGAGTAAACTGGCCGTATCTGGCACAACCACCGCAAACAGGTCTGCCAATGCCGCCAAACTCGCGCTTTGTAATACCGCAGCGGGCACAACTTCGCCATTGCTTGGCAAATCGCGTGTCGCAGTCGCTCCCGCTACCACCACTGGCGCAAAACCTAAGTTAAACGCGCCGCGTGCGGTGGAATTAATGCACATGTGTGTCATGAAACCCGCCACAATCACTTGCTGACAACCCGTCGCTTTTAGCAGCACTTCCAAATCCGTCCCCACAAAGGAGTTGGGAAAGTGCTTGGTAATAATGGCTTCATTGGCTTGTGGCGCAACTTTATCCGCAATCGCACCAATGGGGGCACTAATGTCATACGGCGTTCCCACCCCTGCATCATGCTGAATGTGGAAAATCGGAATCCCCGCGTGGCGTGCGGCTGCCAGTAATAAAGCGGCTTCATCGAGTGCGGCTTCCACGCCTTGCAGGGCCATTACACCTTGCCGATAAGTGTTCTGGCAATCCACCAAAACTAAGGCAGATGTTTGCAAAGGCGCGGGCTGTTGTGGCAAACCGACGAGGTTGCGCAGTGTAGTGAGCTTGGGCATGATGTGTGTTCCTTGAATGATAACAAGCACACAGATTAAACAGACACTTGAACGATTAAAATGGACAAAACTGCACAGCTCACCTGCAATTTTGCAGCCTTACCCGACTGGAATGATGTGCGTTATGCGGTGATGGTGGCACGAGTCGGCACGATTGCCGAAGCCGCACGACACTTGCAGATGGATCAAACCACGGTTTCACGCCGCTTACGCGCCTTGGAAAGCGCACTCGGCACACCCTTGTTTGAACGCTGTAAAGGACACTTAACCCCAACCCCCGCAGGCTTGGCGGTATTGGAACACGGGCAACGCATTGAAGCGGAAATCATGGCGTTATGCCATTGGGCGAGTGACCGCCAAACGCAGGTGCAAGGCGCGATTCGCATCACAGCGGTGGACGCGCTGGTTTCCCACTATCTTGCACAACATTTAGCCGATTTACACACCCGTTATCCGGCATTGTCGGTGGAATTAATCGCCAGCAGCCGCACCTTAAACCTCAACCGCCGCGAAGCCGATATTGCCATCCGTTTAGCACGCCCCGCTGACGGCGATCTAGTTGTGCGCTGCCTTGGACGTTTGGCCTACGGCGTTTACGCTGCTACCGCCTTCACCACAGACGCGGCGTGGTCAAGCCTACCGTGGGTCGCGTATGAACATTCCTTGAGTGATGTGCCGGAAATGCGTTGGCTTGCCGAACACATTAATCCCCATAAAATCAGCTTGCGGTGCAATAACATGGACGCGCTGGCAACTGCCGTCGCTGACGGTCTTGGGTTGGCGATTTTGCCGCGTTTTCTGGGCAATCGACACCAGAATTTGCGCTGTTTATCCGGCGCAACACCCATCTTACAGCGCGAAATGTGGCTGGTGATTCCGCGTGAATTGCGCAGCATTCCGCGTATTCAAGCCGTCAGCGACTGGCTGTTTGAACGCTTTCAACACGATGCCGCGCACTTCGCCTAAACCTTACAACTACGCCATTACCCCGCCCGATTGCGCATGTGATCCGCGACATTGGCGAAAGCGGACTTAAGTTGCATTTTTAACAATTCGTCGCTGATTTGCTCATCCAGCGCCATGTTAATGCACAATAACCACTGATCACGCATTTGCGTATCCACCGGAAATGGCATGTGCCGCATCCGTAGGCGTGGATGCCCGTATTCCGCCTCGTACAAACCAGGACCGCCCAGCCAGCCAGACAGGAACTTAAACAGCTTATCGCGCGAACCCTGCAAATCTTCGGGGTGAATTTTGCGCAGTTCCCACGCTTCGGGTAATTCATCCATTAGATCGTAAAAGCGGTTTACTAACTGCCAAATTCCCGCTTCACCACCTACCATGTCATAATGCGTGCGTATTGGTAATTCCATGTGTCCATCTTACGTTTCAGTAGAAAACGCCGAAAGTCTACGACATTCCAAGCCCTGCCTACAGGACATTTCGCAATCGGTGGCATTTTAAATCGATGGTAATGCGCAACCCGTATTTGCCAACCGTCAAATGCAATCAGCTCCAATCATAACCATTTTCATCAGCCACATCGTCGCATAAAGCTTCCAGAGCCGCTAAAAAAGCCTCTTCGTCATCAGGACTAATCTCAAACGTCGAAAACTGAATATAAGCACCATATTCGTCTTCATCTTCTTCCCATTCGTATTGGTAATAGTCGCTATTGCTCGTGTGTTTGGCACATAGCTTATCGATTTTTGCCACCACCTTTTCAGCATTCGTGGTATAAAGGTAAAAATCCGTTAAAACAAGTGGCTCAGTTTCTGTTTCTTCATCAAAGCCTTCAACGGTATAATCGTAGTTTTCATCTTCCGCCCATTCTTCACATAACGCGGTCAAATCCTCAAGAAACCCAGCAGGATCATCCAAACTCATGTCAAAATTACTGATTTCACAGTAAGTAATACCATCCTCTTCGGTTTCCTCATAATCAAAGTAAAACGCCTCTTCATCCGCATACGATTCGCAAAGACTTTCTAAAGCGGTGGCAAACCCTTCCACATCATCCGTGGCAACGTAAAAATCGAATAACTGAATAGAACCGTCTTCGGCAAAATACGAACCTTCGTCCACATTGTCTAAATCCTGACTAAAGTCTAAATCGTCAACGGCTTTAATAATCCAAGTATCATGGCCATTTAAATCAGGGTGAATAACGTATTTATACGGGATATAACAATAACCTTTATCACCCCATGCTTTGCCCCACGAATTGCGCACAATAAACATTTGGTCTTTGTCCAAATAACCCACGCATAACATAGCGTGCCAGCCGTGTTCTTCACGTTGCTGTTCAGCTTTTTTAGGCACAGGTACACGCCCACGATTCGCAGTGGCTTCATCAAATGAGGTAAAGGTATTCAAACAAAAAGCAATGGGATAACCATCCGCGAGCGTCTGGCGATACAGATTTAAATCCGTTTCAACATACTCGGCTTCGGCGATTTTAAAATGGGCAGCATGATCATAAGCATCGCTAGAAGGCTCATCGGTAATGGCATCTTCTTCATTCGGCCAATAATCCTCATGACACGCGCCATATTTCTTCAACCCTTCAATAGCGGATTGCATGGATGTGCCTTCATCATTATCCACGTCATCGTCTTCATAACGCGCATTGTAGTAAATGAATAAACGGCTGACATCGCCCGCATCGCCTAAATTACGTTTGGCAAGATACTCATACGCACCCGCACACGCATTTGCCACACAACTATTGCCGACCTGTTCTTCCACTGCGGTTAAATACGGGCGTAAATCCACTTTTGATGGCAATGATTGAGTAGCAGCACGTCCAACTTTACGACGTTTGGCATTGGCGGGCACTGTACCAACGTGACAACCACCGATTCGATCTTGATAAGTTTTCATGATTCATTCCTCGCATGATTTTATTCGGAAATCTTATCAGCTTATTCACAAATAATCGCGTTCAACAGCTATAAGCATCAAGTTGAAATGGGGAATTAGGCACTCAATGGCTGTACGGCAATCGCTTCTAATTGCTCGCCGTCGGTGACAAATACCCACGCGGATAAGTTGCGGAGTTTAGCAATTTCCGGTAATTGCCAATAACCCTGAACTTGCGCAATGCCTTCGGCGCGTTTGGCTTCCCAAAGAGCCGTTTTTCCCGATTTTTTCGCGTATT
>CAZEQX010000129.1:0-6784 GCA_964514635.1 uncultured Thiothrix sp. | reverse complement strand
TATACTGTGCGCGTTACTTAAAACGGCTATCGTGCGGAAAAGCTACACGCTGTACACGCACGCATCTCACGCCATTTAAGCACTCGCACGCATTTGCGCTTATAATGCGTGAACATCTGCTAGAGAGAGACCTATTTTACTTATGGAACGCAAAGAACCCGGTCATAAAGAACGCGGCGCGGACAAAGTTGCGCGTATTCCGATCAAAATTGAGCCGACAACCGAATTTCGCCGCAAACCGAAATGGATCAAAGCGCAAGCCCCGACTTCGCCGGAAGTGAAACGCTTGAAAGCCATTCTGCGTGAACAAAAACTGCACACTGTTTGCGAAGAAGCTGCCTGTCCAAATTTGGGCGAATGCTTTAGCCACGGCACAGCAACGTTCATGATTATGGGTGATATTTGTACACGCCGTTGCCCATTCTGTGACGTTTCCCACGGTAAACCGCTACCATTGGATGAAAACGAGCCGGAAAACATGGCACAAACCATTGCTGCTATGGGCTTGCGTTATGTGGTGATTACCTCGGTTGACCGCGATGATTTGCGCGATGGCGGCGCGGAACATTTCGTTAAGTGCATCCAACGGGCGCGTGAATTAAACCCGAATCTGCAAATCGAAATCCTCACTCCCGATTTCCGTGGGCGTATGGACATTGCCTTACAAATCCTGCAAACCGCTCCGCCGGATGTGTTTAATCACAACATGGAAACCGTGCCGCGTTTGTACAAACAATCCCGTCCTGGCGCGGATTACCAATACTCTTTGAATCTCATCAAAGAATTTAAACGCTTGTTCCCGCACATTCCCAGCAAATCGGGTTTGATGTTGGGTTTAGGCGAAACCAATGAAGAAGTGATTGAAACGCTAAAAGATTTACGCGCTCACGATTGCGACATGTTGACATTGGGGCAGTATTTACAACCCAGCCGCCACCATTTACCCGTGGATCGTTTCGTGACTCCTGAAGAGTTCGACGAGTTTGCCCGTATTGCCACAGAACTGGGTTTTGTGAAAGTAGCGAGTGCGCCAATGGTACGTTCGTCTTATCACGCTGACCAACAAGCCGCTGGGATCGTTTAATACTTTACCTGTGGTCAATCATGCTATAGTAGAGCGGTTTTTCATCAGGGAAGATCGCTTACTATGTCTGTGATAATGAGCAGGACGCTGGAATTATTACTCCTCCCACCTGGCAATACGCTGTTATTCCTGCTACTTGCGGTGCTGTTATACCGTTGGCGTGGGTTAATGACTGGCATTCTCATGCTGGCTGTGTTGCAAATTACCATTCTCAGCTTACCCGTCGTTGCTAATAAATTACTCAGCAGTTTGGAGCAACAATACCCACCCAAACCCGAATTGTGGTTAAACCAACCCTTGCCACAAGCGATTGTGGTCTTAGGCGCGGGACGCAATCACAATGCTGTCGAATACCAAGGGCGAATGAGCAGCAGCGTCGAACTCGAACGCCTTAACTATGCTGCTTATTTACACCGCAGAACCCATCTCCCGATTTTGATCTCTGGCAGTAGTAATGAAATCGGCTACATGAAAGACGTGCTAGAAAACACTTACCAAGTACCCGTGCGTTGGCAAGAGAGCAACAGCCGCACCACTTGGGAAAATGCCATGTATGCGGACGAACTATTGTCACACGAAGGTATTACCTCCGCGTGGGTCGTCACACAGGCATGGCACATGCCTCGCGCCATGCACGCTTTCACCAATCGGCGGGTTCAGTATTACCCTGCGTCTGTCACTTTTGGTTCAAATACCTATTGGCAGTACCGCTGGATGCGTTGGATTCCCCAAGCCAATGCCCTAGCGCGTAGCCAGACTGCTTTGCACGAATGGTTTGGATTACTGAAATATCGCTGGCATTAATCCCATATTTACCGATTCTGGCTATTTTTAAACCCGCAATAGCATTACACTTTAAAGAAAATTTGCATAAAATAAACAAATACCTATTAATTGGGTAAATTGATAAATAGCGTGTGTACATCATCACAAAGCAGGGGAAAAATTTGTTGCAAACAGCTACACTTGACGGGTGATGTTGACCCTCTGTTTGCACAACCACTCAAGGGAGATAAGATGGCTTTTGGCAAACTGACTATAGACTGGCGCAGCACGATTGCAGCAGTATGGCGTTCAAATCGGCACTTTCTCAAACCAATCAGCAATGTTGATTTGGTCAACCCTGACACTTTGTTGGGGATTGATGAACAAAAAGATGCCATTTTCCGCAATACCGAACACTTTCTGCGCGGCAAACCAGCCAGCCACACCCTGTTGTGGGGTGCGCGGGGCGTGGGGAAATCGTCGTTGATTAAAGCGGTTTTGACGCGCTACCACACTTACGGGCTACGCATGATCCAGATCAGTAAGGACGACCTGCATTTGTTGGTAGACATTACGGATGAAATTGCGGATTCATCTCACCATCGCTTTATTATTTACTGTGATGACCTTACTTTCGAGGAAGGCAGCGGCGAATACCGGATGCTGAAAAGCACAATGGAAGGCACATTAGAAAAACCGCCTGAAAATGTTTTGATCTATGCTACTTCCAACCGTCGCCACCTCATGCCCGAAAAAATGTCGGAAAATCATGCAACCAGCCTGATTGATGGCGAAATTCACCCCGGTGAAGCCCTTGAAGATAAGCTGTCACTTGCTGATCGTTTCGGGCTTTCGTTATCATTTCGCCCCATGAGCCGCGACACTTACCTCAGCATTGTTGATAAATTGTTTAAAGGGCGGATTCAGGATTCCGAACTCTTGCATCAAGAAGCTCTGAATTTTGCAACACAACGCGGTGGTCATAGCGGACGAACGGCACGACATTTTTTCAATCATTGTAATGCTGGCCTGAAATAATCATGATAAAAACTCAAGAGACTAGCATGACCAATACTACAATGATGCTGACCGTGCGAAGTCTCTTGAGTGGTCACTTTGACAGATTGTTATAAGGAATTGTTGTCATGAAAAAGATAAGCCTCGTTTTGAGCATTGCATTATTACTGGGTGTGGGCGCATGTACGCAGGAAACCCAAAACCGGATTGGTCGTGAGATCAATAACTGGACGGGTGTCAATGGTGTACTGGAAGTCTATGCAGGCGACAAGCTCGTCAGACGCTTTATCAAAATTGACAAGCTCACGACCGCTACTGGTACAGGTGATAGTGGCAGTCGTCCTTACCGTTTTGGTTATGGCGTGTTGGATGCCAACCTCAATGGCGTAGTCGATAACGGCGAAAAGAAAGTCTATTTCGAGTTTAGCGATTACTCCACTTCTTATGTTTTCTTTGAAAACCCAGCCTGATATGCACCACTATCGGCTATCATAATCATTACTCAGGGGAGACGCGGACACATGCTATCAAAGGGAGTTACCATCGGTTTGATCACCTTGCCATTACTGCTGAATGGGTGTGGCAGTGGTGAAGCTGATCACGTTACCGATCAACAACAAACCGCCCCTCAGCAAGCGTCACAAGAGGAAGCGATTTACAAAATCACCAATGAAGCCGCAGGTCCGGTGCAATTGGGCATGAGTTCGGCAGAAATCCTTTCCTCCTTCCCCAATGTTACCGCCAAAACCGAAAAAGATGGTGAAGGCATCACATGGATGACGCTCAGCCTCAAAGGTGAAAACCTCATGAGCGTCTTACTCGACGAATATGACCACACCGCTGTGTTAGTGCGTGTGGTCAGCCCCAAATTTGTCACCGAACAAGGGGTGCGTGTCGGGGAAAACTTACACAGTGCTGGGGAAAAACTGGGGGGATTAACCGAAATTCAATGGACAGAAATGGAATCCCGCGAGTTTGCCAGTTTTGCCAATGGTTCTAAGAACATTGATTTCCAAGTCGCAGCCACAGACGGTACGGCTGGGGTTTACAACGACAATGAAACCATCACCACCGTGATCGCCCCTAAAGCCTACATTCACTCCATCTGGCTGACCGAAGACATTTAAACCACCTGTTTCAAACCCGACTTAAACCAGCGATTCCGCCGAATGCAGTGGCGGTTCGAGATAGCGTGCCAAAGCGCGGGCGACTAAATCCCCTAATTGCGCAATAAACAACGTCCCCATGCCCGGATGAAAACGGGCTTCGTTTGTGCTGCCCAATGCCAATACGCCAATCTCGCGTGCTTCGTATAGCGGGATCAACACAGCGGATTTGATGTCGGAACTTTCCTCACCAAACAAAAAGATTTGCTGACGCGGACGCAACCGCCCACAAACAGGTTGGCGTTTGTTAAACAACGTGGAAAGCTGCTTAATCGCCTTGTCTTCAGGGTCAATAAAATGCAACCCTTCCCGCGCTTTACCCCGCCCGATCAACCGTAACACCACGTTATCGGCTTTGAAATCGCCCCGCAAAATATCATTACAGGTCGCAACTACAGCATCCAAGCTGTCGCAATTCATGAGTTCTAGGGCGAGATGGTGCAAGCGATTCACCACATGTTCGCTGTCACGCGCGGCTTTAAGCATGTCTTGCTGACGCTGCTCCAGCTCTTGAAACTTCATGCGTTGCCGCTGCACCAAACGCTCCAACAACGACACCGCCTCCCCCGTGTGTGGGTGCGGAATACTTAAGTGATCCAGAAGGTATTCGTGCTCACGGAAAAATGCCGGATGTTGCAACAACCAATTCGCCACCTGTGTATCACTGAGATCGGTAACGTCCTGTGCGTTTTGAATGCTCATAGCCTGAGAGTTCCCCTGAATACCGTTTCCGCCGGACCTGTCATCCAGACTGGCTGTCCTTCGCCTTGCCATTGAATTTGCAACTGCCCGCCGCGCAAATCCACCGTTACGCTGTCATCCAACAAACCTTGTATACACCCTGCCACGACTGCGGCGCAAGCACCCGTACCACAAGCCAATGTCTCCCCTGCACCGCGCTCAAAGACGCGCAAACGGATACGGTCACGCGCAACAACCTGCATAAAGCCAACATTGACACGCTTAGGAAACAAGGGGTGTGATTCCAGTTGAGCACCGAGGGTTGCAACAGGCGCACTGTCCAACGCTTTAACTTGAACCACCGCATGAGGATTACCCATCGACACACTGGCGAACGCGACGGCCTGCTCCTCAATATCGACAGTATAAAGGGTTTGACGTTGTGGGGAAATGAGCGGAATCTGGGCAGGTTCAAAAATCGGCACACCCATGTTCACCGTGACCTGACCGTTTGCTTGGATTTGTAAAACAATGCGCCCGCCCGCTGTCATTACCGGAATGGTCGTGTTTTGGGTTAAACCTTGATCATAAACAAAACGCGCGAAACAGCGTGCACCATTACCGCATTGTTCCACCTCACCACCATCGGCATTGAAAATGCGGTAGCGAAAATCCGCATCATCGCCATCATAGGCTTCCACCAGCAGTAATTGGTCACACCCAACCCCAAAATGACGATCCGCAATACGGCGAATTTGCTCAGGTGACAGGGCAACGTGTTGATTAATACCATCTAACACCACGAAATCATTCCCTAAACCCTGCATTTTACTGAAGTGCAGTTCCATGCCGTTTGCTTGCATTTTGCTTTCATCCTCACTCGTGTAACCCTGCGGCTGGCTGCCGCATAAACCCCTAGTATACAACGAACTAACAAAGATAGGGTCAGTCCGTGATTTTGTGTTATGTTAATCAGCCTTATATTTTTAGCGTTCCTGCTTAACCCCGATTAACACGAGCAATACACGAGGAAATCATGTCTGCATTTACACAGGAATTGGACGCTCGCGGCTTGAACTGCCCTTTACCGATTTTGCGTACCAAAAAAGCCATGAACGGTCTGGCCTCAGGCGACATCCTGAAAGTGGTTTCAACAGACAAAGGTTCAGCACAAGACATTCCTGCATTTTGCAAACAAACAGGCAATGAATTGGTCGAATCCAACCAAGTTAATGGTGAATATACTTTTTTCATTAAGAAACTGTGAGCCAAACAGTGGGTGATTCACCACGCTTACAACGCCTGCAACAAGTGCTGAATGAACGTCACGTTCAGCACCTTTACCGCCGCCCGCGCCTTGCCGATTCGCCGCAACAGCCGCACATGGTTGTTGATGGCAAACTGATGCTCACCTTTTGCAGCAATGATTATTTGGGTTTGGCAAATCATCCGGCGGTAATTCGTGCGTTTCAACAAGCAGCGAACGAATACGGCGTGGGCAGCGGCGCGGCGCATTTGGTGAATGGGCATTCGCGCCCCCATCAAGCATTGGAAGAAGCACTCGCCGTATTTACCGGACGCGAACGCGCTTTGTTGTTTTCCACGGGTTACATGGCGAATTTGGGCGTGGCAAATGCCTTGTTGGAACGCCACGACACGCTGTATCAAGACCGTTTAAACCATGCGTCGTTGATTGATGCGGGTTTATTGTCGGGGGCGAAAATGGTGCGTTACCCGCATAACGACATGGCGCATTTGCAAAGCCGCCTTGCCGCGCAAACCAGCGGGCAGAAAATGATCCTCACCGATGGCGTGTTCAGCATGGATGGCGACGTTGCCCCGATGCGCAAACTCGCTGATGTTGCCGCCGCACACGACGCATGGTTAATGGTGGATGACGCGCACGGCTTTGGCGTATTGGGTGAAAATGGCGCGGGCTTGCTGGAAGCCGAACACCTCAACGCAACCGACGTGCCGATTTTAATGGCAACCTTAGGCAAAGCCTTGGGCACGGCGGGGGCATTCGTGGCGGGTAGTCACGATTTGATCGAGTATTTAATCCAAACCGCCC
>CAZEQX010000128.1:3168-6804 GCA_964514635.1 uncultured Thiothrix sp. | reverse complement strand
TCAGACAAAATGGAATTAACGTCTAAACCAGATGGTGGTTGATTACAATGAATCGGTACAATTTTACCGTTTTCCTTACGCAATAAAATGCGATTTTGATAAGGTACACTGGCAATAATTTGCGGTGAATGCGTAGCAATAATAAACTGGTTATTTTTACCAATCCGACTGTAAATCTGCATAATCTTTTGTTGCCAAGCAGGATGCAACGCAATTTCTGGCTCATCAATCAAAATCATTGAGTTATTGGGTTGCAAAATCATCAGCGAAATAACGCGCCCATATAATTGCTTTTCACCATCACTGAGTTGGTTGATCGTCACTTGATGACCCGATGCATTTTTAAAAATCGGCTTATTAAATAATTCTTTGGAAAGACCGACCAATTGCGTGAGCAGCTTTGCATCCAGAAAGTTTTTATTGAATGCACTAACCGCCAAATCCATACGCTGTTTTGGGTCTGCAATATTGCTTTCAAGAACCGAGTTAAGCACATACTCTTTAATGTAAAGCTCTGCACGCCCTAATATTGCATTCACATCAATTTTCTGTGCAAAAGAATAAACATTGGTTAATTGTGAAACCGATGCATACTGAAAAATCTGCTGTGAAGGTAGAAAAATTACCCTCGGATCATCATAGAAATTTACAGCACCCTGATTTTTCTTTTGTAAACGTTCCATCTCATTATAGAGTGGAGTCCAATTACTAGCTTGCACTAAACCCAGTTCTGAGATAGTAATTTCCCCATGTTTTTTATTGTGAAAGAAATCACCCATATTGCCAAAAGCCATAAACATAGCTTCTAGCAGACTGGTTTTGCCGCAACCGTTCACGCCTGCAATGACATTAACCACATTACCCGTTTCAGGGTCAGCCGTTGCACTGTTGGGTGTTTGGAAACGTATTTCGATGTCTTCTAATACACGAAACTTGTCGATTTTGATTTTTTCGATGTACATCGTTAAATCCTTTAAAATAGTCACTTATCAAGCATTGAACAATGCTGTCCAAAGTCTGCTTGGATGGTCTCCAAATACTGCTTCGGCGTGGTGCTTGAGTGTAACACGAACGACCTTTAGGGTACGCCAGCAAGGCAATTATCCAATCCCGACGCAAGCCGATTATAATGCTTCCTTGTGGACTCGATAGCCTAAAAGGACATCAATCATGCTGAAGTTTTTGCCTGCCATTTTGTTGTTGCAACTGATTACCGTGGGTTTGGTGTGGATCGCGCCTGCGGATTTGAGCGGCTGGGGCTGGTTACGTTTGTTGATTCCGATTGTGATTGCTGGGATATTGACCGCGTTTTGGTTTGGCGCAATGGCGGCACATCAACGCCAAGATGCGCTTAGCCGTTTGCGGGAAAATCACGCCAAAGAGCGGGAAGCCATTCGTGTGGATGCTGAACGCGCCAAGGCAAAGGTGGCACAACAAGCCCACAAAGAAACCTTGCAAGAAATCCGCCGTACTTCCGCACAAGCCAATATGAAAGTGGGTGCGGCATTTGCGGGCTTGGCAGGGTTGGGCGGTTTGTTGTTACTCACGCAATTCATTACGCTTGGGATTGTCACACTAACCACCGCTGGCGGGGCATTGGGTGGTTATTTGCTGCGTTATCGCCAAGAAAAAGGTGGCTTTTTACCACGACGCAACCGCGAGGAATCCGCCCCACGGTTAATTAATCCAGCCCCCCATAACAAACCATTATCGTCCACTAAATAACACGCTTGCCCACAGGCTAGGATTGCTGGCGGCTTGGTTTTCGCTTGCCATCCAGCCGAAGCGTTCATCACGCGCATTGCCATCATCGTCGTCGTTGATTTCCACTTCCATGCCAATAATATCGCGAATTTTCGGTTTTAGCCCGAACAGTTGCCACGGAATTTGCGCTTCTAGGGTATAACCGTCCTTTTCGTTACGCATCTGGGTTTGGATGCTATTAAGCGCGGCAGTGCTTAATGGGGCAGAAGATTTCCCCATTTGTACCGAGTTAGGCGGGCGGAAAATCAGGTGATATTCGGTTTTGCTGTCCATTTGCGTACCGCGCTGGTTATCCGTATCAATGAACAACTCCACCGCATCGTCATCTTGCGGGTCGGGTGAGTCTTGCACGGGATGATCGTCGTAAACACGCACCGTAAGGTACAAATTATTCGCGTCCCAATGTGCTTGCCAACGCCCATAAAAATCCTTTTTGTCCCATGTTTTGCCTTCTAAAACCTGATTAAAGGCAATGGGATTTTCCATAACAAAAGGGTTATGCGCATCCTGCACCGGACGCAGTGCATTCACAGGTTGGTGAGGGTCGCGCTTGAGTTCTGGCAGTAGCACATTGGCAGGTTTTAGCGGTGTTGTATCCTTCCACCAAGCTTCACGTTCGGCTAAAAACTGACTCACTGCGATGAATTTGGGCGCGTCTTGATCCACTTGGCGGATGTGTTCCTTAAGCCCCCAACAGCCAAACCACTGGCACGGGCGCGGCGCGGAAAACAGCATTGCAAGTTCGCCCCCTGCTTGTTGCCAACCGTCCAAAAAGGCGCGGTACAATTCCCCCATGCGCGGGTCACGATTCGCTTGAATAAACAAAGGGTTGGGATGCTGATCCAGCTTGCGCGTATCCCAGTCCACCAGACCTTGACCTGCTTCATACGCCAATAAATCCACGCCAAACTGTTGCGCTAAGTGCGCGTGTTCTTGAACGTGTTGCAGCACATCCGCTAAACCACGGCTGGCTTGTGGGTCATTAAGCTGTGCAAAAACATCATCCACCGTTTGCGCTTGGCGTAAGTCTTGGATTTTGCCTGCAATGTAGGGGGCTATCGCCACCGCATCGACCTGCTGATAGGTATGATCGTAACTGAGCACCACGCGGGCAAAATCGGGATGCGTGTCCCACCCGCCAAGCACGCGCACCAGCCGTTTGCGCCCGCCGAATACTTGTTCCCACATGCCAAATACTTCCCGCGCTCGCCGACTGTAAAAACGTTGCCCCGCCTCCACCGCATCACGACTCAAACCCAAGGCAATGCCTTGTTGTTGGGTGTATTCGGCGTGGGTAAAGGTCGGATTCCACACTTCATTGGAATATTCGAGGTAGATTGTTAAATCGGGGTCGAGGTTATCACGCACATAAGTGGCAAATTGGCGCACATAATCATCATCCGCCGCGTGTGGTAGGTTAAACCACGCATCTTTGTGCAAACGATTCGCTAACGCCACCATGATTTCCAACGGTGCGCCGCGTGAACCGTAACCACCGCCCCACGTCGCTTGTTCCATGCGTGGACGTTGCGTCCAATGCTGAATCGGGTTGCGCGTAATCCCCGACATAGGCATAAAACGAAACGCCCGAAAATCCTTCATGAAATTCAAGTAATCAGGGTTGAACACAATACTGGCATAATTATCCACGAATGGCAGGTATTTGCTGCGTCCGCATTCTGACTCATGGCTAACACGCTGCAATGGATTATTCTGGCAAATACCACCCGACGGTAAAATACGAATATTACGCAGGTAATTGCTGGGATTCGACTGCACAATCAATAAACTGGCATCCAACCGCCCATTATTCCCCACGCTCAAACGGATCGTGTCGCGCCCCGCTTGATGCTGGAGCAAAGCCGCATCGTA
>CAZEQX010000128.1:0-3068 GCA_964514635.1 uncultured Thiothrix sp. | reverse complement strand
TCATTGGTATTAATGCCCAACGATGAGCTTTGTCTGATAGCAGACAAATCCAACGGTGGCGGAAACCACCAACGGTAGGCGTAAATACCAAGCTGCACCACGAACAGTAATGCAACAATCATCAGCAGTAGAGAAAGGAGTTTGCGCAACATGCGCGGGAGTTTAGCCCATAAAACGCATGATTACCCGCTTAAGCCCAAATGTTAGGGGATTAACGCAGTCATTCTCAGGATTACACCGTTAATTCAAACGGTTTAAATAGGTTGTGCCACCGATATAACGCATTTGGCGCAAGACACGACTTTGGCGAGTGCGCACATAGCCTGACGGTTTCACCACGCTGAATTTACGCGGAGCTGGCAATACAGCAGTGAGTAATGCTGCATCATTTTTGGTTAATGCACCGACAGGTTTGCGCAATAAGTTTTGGCTTGCCGCAGCAACGCCATAATCCGCATTACTGAATTGCGCAGTGTTTAAGTACACTTCCAAAATGCGTTCTTTTGACCACAGCACTTCGATCAAACCTGCGATACCCCATTCCAAACCTTTGCGGATATAACTGCGCTCTTCCCACAAGAATAGGTTCTTCGCCAATTGCTGGGTAATTGTACTACCGCCGCCCGTTTTTTTGCCTTTGAGTTCGGCATTAATCGCAGCGGTGGTGGCTTGCATGTCAATCCCCCAATGTTCGGCAAAGCGTTGATCTTCCGATGCAATCACCGCCAGTTGCATCGCAACGGGGATTTTATCCAAGCTAACCCATTGATGCCGCACAAAAGGCGTTTCGCTGCTAAAAATTGCCGTGATGTCTTGACGCAACATAAATGCGGACGTTGGCACAGGCACAAAGCGGAATATGAGTAAGAATCCGCACATAAATAAACCTAAAATCAGTGGAATACGCCACAACCAACTCAGCCAGCGTTTGACTACCATCGTGCTACTCAGCCATATAAATTCATAATGTGCCGTATTATGTCACAACAAAACCACACTCGTGAGAGTCGTGCTAACATCGCCGTTTTACTCCCAACAGCGAATTATCATGACAGCAGCATTGGACATTCAAGGCTTGCGCAAAACCTATAGCAATGGATTCACCGCGCTCAAAGGCATTGACTTGCGCGTGGAACAAGGCGACTTCTTTGCTTTACTAGGCGCAAATGGCGCGGGCAAATCCACCACTATCGGCATTATCAGTTCCCTTGTGAACAAGACTGCCGGAAAAGTCACGATTTTTGGTTATGATCTCGATACACAACGCGAACAAGCCAAAGCGCAAATCGGCCTTGTCCCACAAGAATTTAATTTCAATATTTTCGAGCCTGTGGTGGAAATCGTCGTCAACCAAGGCGGTTATTACGGTTTAGCGCGTAAAGAAGCTTACGAACGCGCTGATGCCCTTTTGCAACAACTCGGCTTATGGGAAAAACGCCGCGAACAAGCCAAAAACCTTTCCGGTGGCATGAAACGCCGTCTGATGATTGCGCGAGCTTTGGTACACAATCCGCGATTATTAATTCTCGACGAACCCACGGCTGGCGTGGATATTGAAATCCGGCGCTCCATGTGGGAATTTCTCGCGAACCTCAATGCCCAAGGCACAACCATTATTCTCACCACGCATTATTTGGAAGAAGCCGAAAGCCTATGTCGCAATATCGGCATTATTGATAAAGGTGAATTAATCGAAAATACCAGTATGAAACAATTACTCGGACGATTAGACACTGAAAGTTATGTGTTTGATTTGGTCGAACCGACACCGCATCTACCAACATTAAGTAACCTGTGCCATTTTACCCTGCGTGATTCAACTACATTAGAAGTCATGTTTCATACCGCACACTATTCTTTAAATCAAGTTTTCCAGTTTTTAAATGAACAAGGCGTACAAATCCGCAGTATGCGTAATAAAACTAATCGTTTAGAGCAATTATTCATGGATTTGGTAGAGGCGAATAAAGCATGAACTTACAACAACGCTGGATTGCGTACTACACCATTTTAGTCCGAGAAATCTTACGCTTTACTCGCATTTGGGTACAAACCATCGTACCACCGATGATTACCACCGCGCTGTATTTTGTGATTTTTGGCAATTTAATCGGTCCACAAATTGGCACAATGGGCGGACATGATTACATGACTTTTATCGTTCCTGGTTTAATCATGATGTCGGTGATTAGCAACTCGTATGCCAATGTCGTTTCATCATTTTATGGCTCAAAATTTCAAGGCAATATTGCCGAAATGCTGGTTTCACCAACACCTAACTGGATTATTCTACTGGGTTATGTCAGCGGCGGGATTGCTCGCGGACTCTGCGTTGGGATTGCAGTCACCCTTGTATCGCTATTTTTCAGCCACCTGCAAATCCAGCATTTATTCATTACTTTTACCATTGTAATCTTAACATCTGCATTGTTTTCATTGGCTGGGTTAATTAATGCGGTATATGCCAAGAGTTTCGATGACATTACCATTATCCCCACCTTTGTTTTAACACCATTAACGTATTTAGGCGGCGTGTTTTATTCCATTACGATGCTATCACCCTTTTGGCAAAAAGTATCATTACTCAACCCCGTACTGTACATGGTTAATGGTTTCCGCTATGGCATTTTAGGTACTGCGGACATGAACGTATGGGTAAGTTATACCGTCATTATTGGCTTTATTATCTTATTAAGCAGCTACAGTCTGTATTTACTGAATAAAGGCATAGGTACACGGAATTGAATCCGCTCATTTAATTAACCTAAGTTCGGGATAATTTTTCCAGTCTATCAAATGAGTACCAGCACTGACGTTTTCAACTACAGTGCTGGTTTCTTGTCTTGATAAGATGCTTTTCCTGATACTGTATCACAACATCCGCTTGAGGAACTGCCCAGTAAACGAGCCTGCGACTTCGGCGACGTGTTCGGGTGTGCCGACGGCGATGATATTGCCGCCGCGACTGCCGCCTTCCGGGCCTAAATCCACGATCCAGTCAGCGGTTTTAATGACATCCAAATTGTGCTCGATCACCACCACGGTATTGCCGCTGTCACGCAAGCGGT
>CAZEQX010000127.1:0-6861 GCA_964514635.1 uncultured Thiothrix sp. | reverse complement strand
ACATAGAGGCACACTCTTTCCCTACACGACGCTCTTCCGATCTATTGCAGGTGCTAGGTGCTAGGTGCTAGGTGCTAGGATATTAGCTTAATTAATTAATAGATAATGGAGAAACCACCATTATCCCTCTGCTCGTTTTCACTGTAGGTTTTCAATATTTTATTAGTGAGAAAGTTCTAAAATGAGTTTTCCATGTAGCCAATGTGGTTTATGTTGTCAACACATAGATAAAGTTGCACAACTTCATGATTATCAATTAGCTAGTGGTAATTGCCGTTTTTATGCTGAAGGTGTTGGCTGCACCATTTACGAAAATAGACCGGATGTCTGCAAGGTAGATGTTGGTTATGAAAAGTTCTTTTCCACAATAATTTCAAAGAAAGACTATTACAAAGAAAATGCCAACACATGTAATAAGCTACAAATATTGTACGGTTTAGATGAAAAATTCAGGGTGATTCTATGAATATTGACATTAAGCGTTTCACAAGCGCACTATCAAATACTAACGATTTAGAAAGACACTTAAAACGCCTAAAATTCTTGGGTGAAAACTCAAATGACATGCGAGTAGCGGTATTCGGAAAGTTTAATCATGGGAAAAGTACATTATTAAACACTATTATTGGTGAAGAACACTTCAAAGTTGCCGATAAACGTGAAACAGCAGAAATCAGTGAATACAGACATAATAATATTATCTGGGTTGACACCCCTGGTTTAGATGCTGATCCTGATGGAAAGGATGACGAAAAAGCAATCAAAGGAGCTTTTGAAATTGCCGACTTAATTTTCTTAGTTCACAGCGTAAAAGCTGGAGAATTAGATCAATATGAGACACAGCTATACCATGATCTAATTCGGCAAAACGAAAATCATGATAAAAAAATATTTCTGATTTTAACGCAAACTGATCAATTAGAAAAAGACGACTTTCAACAGGTTATTGCAACCATTAAAAAACAAGTTCCAGATTTGGTAACACTCTCTATTTCTGCAAGTCGCTACATAAAAGGGGTTAAGGAAGGGAAAGAAATCTTTATCGAAAAAAGCGGCATGAATGAATTATTTTCATTAATCGCAGAACTACCTAAAACCTTTGAAAAGCTGCGTACACAAGAAAAAAGCAACCTACTAGAGAAAATACAAACAGCATTAGAGCAAGAACGTCAAGAATTAATAACGAATTTAAGAGAATTACAAAAACAAATAACGTCAAAACATGATGAATTCAAAAATGCAGTAAGCGAATACACTTTACAATACTCAATCTAAATTAAAAGGTAAGGAGAAAATGTATGGCTATTCCTTGGTTAATTGGAGCTGCTGTTGTCGCAATTGCCGCAGCAGTTGCTAACGATACTGCTGAAGAAAAACGTAGGAAAGAAGAAGAAGAAGCGGAACGCCGTCGCGCTAGAGAGAAGGCTCGGTTAGAAGAAGAGGCTCTCGCGGAACGCCGTCGCGCTAGAGAGAAAGCCCGACTAGAAGAAGAACGTCAGCAAAAGGATTCTGCTAAACGTAAAGCGAAAAAGTTACTAACGGATTATGATATTCCCTTCACCCTTGGTTTTTTAGATGAAATCGCTGAGTTAGCTATTAACAACCAAAGCAAATGCGAACAATCATTACAAATGTCTTACACAGACTCAAGTACCCATAAGAGTATGCAAGAGCAGATCATAGAAACCGAGCGTGCATTAAAAGAAATTGACGCTCTATCCACCATTTTGAAGCAACAGTGATTAATATGACTGATAATGTTTTTATCCATGCTTTGGAAAATTTTGCTACTGAGTTTGATAAAGTTTCAGGAATGGAAACCCAAATGCTTGCACATAAGGATAAGCTGAAAAGTAACCTTGAAAGCCTTATCCGTAATTCCAATTTTGCTATTGCTGATAGCAGTGATTTGTCTAACAGCATTAATCAGCTAAAAAAATCCATACAGGAAGCTATCAATAGTTGGGATCAAAAGCTTTCAGATTTACGCCCCATGCAACAGTTATCCGAACAATACGCTGATCGTGTTATTTTTCTCATTTTTGGCAAAGTTAATGCGGGTAAAAGTTCTTTTGCTAATTTTATTACGGAACAGTTCCCTCCCGATCAAATCAAGCGTTTTTATTTTGAAAATGGTGAAGTCCACTATTTTCAGAATAATCAGCGATTTGCTGAAGGTGTAACAGAAACAACAGCAACTATTCAAGGTGTTGAATTGGGTAAAAACTTTGTTCTACTCGATTCACCAGGTCTACATTCTGTCACGGCTGAAAATGGTGCATTGACTCAACAATTTATTGATGGCACTGATGCTGTGCTGTGGTTGACACCTTCGACCTCACCTGGACAAACTCAAGAATTAAATGATCTCAAAATTGAGTTAGAAAAAGGTAAACCACTTCAACCAGTTATTACCCGCAGTGATCTACTTGAGGAAGATTATTGCGAGCGCACTGATGATATTATCACTATTATTAAAAATAAAACCCCTGAAAATCGCAAGCTTCAGGAAAAAGATGTATTAGAGCGACTTTCAAAAATTCCAGGAATTTCATCAGTAAAAAAACCAATCTCTATTTCTGTTCATGCTTATATCAAAGGTGGCAAGACACCGATAGCTTTACAAGAGGCTGGATTAACGTCTTTATTAGCAGAAATGGTTGCGTTGGTTGATGAAGCCAAACGCTACAAAGTGGAACAAAAAGCCAAACAACAAATGATCGAGTTCTTAGACAAGAAAATCCTCGAATCATTAGAATATGAAATTAAACATAACATTGACAGCCTCTCCAAGAAGTCAAAAGAAAGTATTGATAAGCTCAACCAGCAAAAAAAGTTATTGGTCGAAAAGTTAAGTACGGACATTTCGTATAAAATACCTGACATTATCAATAAACACAAACACACTAAAAACACACAAGCCATTGTCGATGAATTAAATCAGATTATTGCTAACGAAGTTGATAATGCACTACCACAAGTGTTATCTGAATTTATCAAAGACATCAAAACCACCTCAATTTCTTTGCTACCTAATGAACTTGGCAAATTTGAAGATATTACCATTGATATTACCCAGCTAAAGGGAAGTGGTGCAAAAAGCGTATCAACTGGAATCGGTAGCCTAGGTGGTACCGCAGGTGGAGCAGCGTTAGGCTCAATGTTAGGTCCCATTGGCACAGTAGTTGGTGGTCTATTAGGTGGTTTATTTGGTGGAGCGGTAGGTTCAGTAGTCGGGGATAATTTTCTTGAAACAGAATGTCTCACTGAAACAGTTGGCGTTTCGAGTGAAAACATGATTGATCAAACCACCCGAACTATCCAAGAAAAAAAATTGCCGCCGATGATTGAGAAAATATTCCAAGATGCCATTAGACAAGTTACATCTGTGCAGGAACTGGTTGATGAAATTAGTACGGAAATTAATGGATTTCGTGACGAAATCGAACAGCTTAAGGGAGTGAAATAATAATGACACCATTGATGCAATTAACGCAGAATATTGATGCTTCACTACCCCTGATAAAACAATGTTATGATATTGACCCAACATTAAAACAAGAACTACAACAAAGCATTGAAAATAAAGTTTTACAGGTTATGTTATATGGGGCATACAACGCTGGTAAAAGTACCCTAATCAATGCGTTATTGGGAAGAGAAGCAGCTAAAGTTAATGATATTCCTACCACCGATTCTATAGACTTATACGATTGGAATGGTTTCCACTTGCTAGATACGCCAGGTATTAATGCCCCTATTGAACATCAAAAAACGACCGAAGAGCAACTTAAGCGTTCCAGCGTCATGCTTTTTGTGATTCGTGAAGGTGATCAAGATGTTCGAGACGTTTATGAACGTTTATTTGATATGTTAAAACGTGGCAAGAAAGTTTTTATCGTTCTCAACCATCAACTAACTAATCCAGATGATAAGACTTTAGCCATCTGTAAAGTTAATGACAGTATTCGCAAACTTGCACCGAGCTATCAAATTACACAGGAAGAAATTACTAAAATTACGCTATATCCTATCAATGCTCGTACTGCCTACAATGGTAGGGTAAAAAATAGTGAAAAATTATTAGAACACTCAGGTTACTCTCAGTTTTTACAAGGCTTTCGGCAATGGGTACAAATACAAGACAATGAACAACAACACTTAGAAGGCTTAAAACAACAGATTAATGAACGTTGGTATAACCCTGCAATAGGCGTTTTAGAATCCCGAATGGGAGCGAATGACAATGAAAACGTTATCAACCTGAAAGTAAAACGCTCACAATTAGAAACAGAACAAAGTTTACTTAAACTAAATTCCCATCGGTTTATTACTCAACAAGTCAACCTATTAAAATCTGATGTTAGCAGCGTATTGCAATATAGTGCCTCACAAGCCGAACTGGACTCAGAATTACAGCGTGTTTTTATTCAGTTACCCACGACTATTGAGAGTTGGCTTGAAGATGAATTAGGGAAGATTGACAATAAGCTGTATTTACCAGTCAATCACAAACATATACAGAAAGATGGTAATTCAAGCAATCAACTCACTGATACAGTGCTAGATACTGCTAAAAATGCTCTAAAAGATAAAGAAAATTTTAAACAGGTTTTATTATTAGGCAGAGAATTAAAGATTCCGGGTTTAAAAGGACGCTGGGAAAAAACCTTGGGGCAATGGGCTGGCAAGGCTGCAATAGCTGTACAGGTCGTAACGTTCTTCTACGATATTTATAAAGCAAATGCAGATCAAGAGTACGAAAATCAACGTAAACGTCAACAATCCACAGAACTCTATCAAGCAGTCGACCAAATTTGTTCGATAGTCACTAATGACATGACCAATGCAGCATATGAGGCAATCATGCAAACATTTCAGAACCAAATTGGTGTAGTTCAGCAACAAATAGACGAGAACCTAGCTACAACTACAACCCTGAAAGCCGACTATGAAAAACTAAAACAATTCAAACAACAAATGTCTACCATAGTGTGGTAATTCTAAGCGTCGTTGAGACTTCCAAGCAAACCCATGTGACAGCAATAGAAACCATTGTTTGTCACGACTCTAAGTTACAGACTCAACGGAATAACTTACCTAAAAATGTACTCATGAGGCTGGAAAAATTTACAGCCTCTACTTTCAAAGCTGTATTGCCACATTGCTGACATTTACTCACAAAATCACTTGGAAGCCGGACATCGCTTTGTGGTGCAACGGTTTTGCGCCATCCGCAGTTGGAACAAACGTAAGTGCGTGGTGGGGGTTTAATCGGCATACAAATACTCTCTGTATGTCATATTGCATAATGACACTGAAAAATTTTACAAGCCCGAACAACAATCATTAATAAGCAATGATTATTAATAGTCGATAGATATTAGCTATGGATTAGATTATAAGCAAGAGTTTTGCCATTTCATAACTATACTGATAGCAATCAAACCTGTTTAAGTGCTACTTAAACGGATTCCGAATCACCAGTTGCCCAATTTGCCGACCATCCTGCATGTCTTCACTCCACAGGATTTGACAACCCGCCTGTAATGCAGCTTCCACGATCAAACCATCCCAAAATGAAAATGAATCATCCCGATGACGGCTGATTGCCCGCAAAATCAATTCCGGTGTCGCCGACACCATTGGATACACACCAAACTGCTGAACCAGCGTGTAAGCATCATCAATGGATAACGGTTGCGCCAATTTGCGCGTAACCGTCACGAAAAACTCCTGCAACACCTGCGTACTCACCACCAATGCCCCGTCACCGCCCTGCTTTTCCAAAATTTGCTGGGCAATGAGCTGCTTGGCTGGTTCGCTATTGTCGAAGGCATAAACCAGTACATTGGTATCCGCAAAATACTTACCGCTCATACAGCTCATCCCGCGTCCAACGACGACCTTGACTCGCCGCCGCCGAACGTTTAGCGATTGCCAGAATGTTATTCGTCGCTTGGCGGTATTGCTGTCCCTTGCCGATATAGCGTTCCAAATAATCACGCAGCAAAGCATTAACCGAAGTGCCTTCTTCCAACGCTCGCATCCGTGCTTGTTTCAAGACCGCCTCATCAACGGAAATAGTCAAGTTGCTCATAATTATTCCACCCGTGAACCCGTGTAACACGGGATCAGTGTAACATACCCGATTTTCTTCGTCATTCTGCTGCTGTTACCGCCTGCATAAACGCGGTGACTTTTGCGGCATCTTTAATACCTGCGGCAGACTCGACCCCACTACTCACATCCACCGCGTAGACTTGCGTGACGGCAATTGCTTGCGCGACATTGTCAGGATGCAAACCGCCAGCGAGGATAATGGGTTTGGGGTAATCGTGCGGCACTTGTGTCCAGTCGAAGATCTCACCCGTACCACCCGCTGCCCCTGGCGCGTGACTGTCCACGAGAAAGCCTTGTGCATCGGCATAACGATCCGCATAAGTGGTGAAACCTTCCGCCAGACCTTTCATACCCACGGCTTTCAGGTACGGGCGTGGAAATTGTCGGCAATAATCGGGCGATTCTGAACCATGAAATTGCAGTACATCGAGTGGCACAGTGGCTAAAACGTCGCGCACAAAATCCGCATCTGCATCCAGAAATAACCCCACCGTAGTAACAAATGGGGAAACCGCGCGACAAATGGCGGATGCTTGTTCGATGCTGACATTACGTTTGCTTTTGGCATAAAACACCAGCCCGACCGCATCCACACCCGCTGCACACAGCATTTGCACATCGGCAACGCTAGTTACGCCACAAACTTTGACCCGACAACGCATCACGCTACTGCTCCGTAAGTCCGTTGCACATAGGCTTCGACCAAGGTTTGGAACTCTTGGGCAATGTTATCGCCTT
>CAZEQX010000126.1:0-7193 GCA_964514635.1 uncultured Thiothrix sp. | reverse complement strand
GGGCGCAAAGTCTTAAAAGAGTTTGTGAAAGCGGGTGCGCCGGAAGAAATTTTGTATGTGAGTAAGCCGCATATCGGCACGTTCCGCTTGGTGAAGATGGTGGAAAACATGCGCCGCGAGATTGAGAATTTGGGCGGTGAGATTCGTTTTCAGCAACAGGTTACGGATGTATTAATCGAAAATGGGCATTTGCGTGGCGTTGTATTAGCCAGCGGCGAACAGTTACGTTCTGATCATGTGGTGTTGGCGTTGGGGCATAGCGCACGCGATACGTTCAAAATGTTGTATGAGCGTGGTGTGTTCATGGAGCAAAAGCCTTTTTCGATTGGTTTTCGCATTGAACACCCACAATCGCTGATTGATCAGGCGCGGTTTGGTAAATTCGCGGGTAATGGTTTGTTGGGTGCGGCGGATTATAAAATTGTGCATCACGCGAAAAATGGGCGCGGGGTTTACAGTTTTTGCATGTGTCCGGGCGGGCAAGTGGTGGCGGCGACTTCTGAGCCGAATCGCGTCGTTACTAATGGCATGAGCCAATATTCCCGCGCCGAACGCAATGCCAATGCGGGGATTGTGGTGGGGATTACGCCTGCGGATTACCCTGGTTCGCCATTGGCGGGGCTGGAATTTCAGCGCGTTTGGGAATCGCGGGCGTTTGAATTGGGCGGTGGCAATTATAATGCTCCGGCACAATTGGTTGGCGATTTCATTAAGGGTATTCCGTCCACGCAATTGGGGGCGGTTGAACCGTCTTATCAACCCGGTGTGACCTTAACCGATTTGGCGACCAGTTTGCCGCGTTATGCGATTGAGGCGATTCGTGAAGCTTTGCCCGCATTTGATAAGCAAATCAAAGGGTTTTCCTTGTACGATGCCGTCTTAACAGGTGTGGAAACGCGCACTTCATCGCCATTACGCATTACCCGTGGTAAGGATTTGCAAAGCTTGAATGTGAAAGGTTTGTTCCCCGCTGGTGAAGGTGCTGGTTACGCGGGTGGCATTTTGTCAGCAGGTGTGGATGGGATTCGCATTGCTGAAGCCGTCGCGCAAACTATCATGGGTATGCCCGTGACGGTGGATGGTCGTGCTTTAGCTTTCGGCGAGTGAGGTTTTTCGGCATTGTGTGGATTCCGCGCTAAAGTTTAGTGAAATACTAGGTTTTAGCCGGAGGTGTAACATGACAGTGATGCGTTCGAGTTGGGTAACGGGAACGGTGTTGAGTTTGCACGAATGGACTCCGCGTTTGTTTTCGTTACGGATTCAGGCAGAATTGATGCCGTTTAAAGCAGGGCAATTTGTGCGCTTGCAGTTACCTGTCACGGTAAATGGCGAAACGCAACTGATTGCTAAATCGTATTCGCTGGTAAACGCGCCTGATGAACCCAATGCCGAAGTGTTTTTCAATACCGTGCCCAATGGTCGATTATCGAATGCCTTAGCCGCTTTGAGGGTGGGGGATGGTGTGGATATTTCCCAGCCTGCCAATGGTTTTTTCACCTTAGATGAAGTGCCAAATGCGCGGCATTTGTGGATGATGGCAACCGGAACAGGGCTTGGTCCTTACCTTTCTATGTTGAAAACGCCGACGGTTTGGCAACGCTTTGAACGCATTGTATTGGTTCATGGCGTGCCATTGTGCGCTGAGTTGGCGTATCAGGGCTGGATTCAAACGTGGCAAGCGCAATACCCAGCGCAGTTTCAATTCGTGTCGTGCGTTACGCGCGAACCGAATCCCGCAGGTTTACACGAACGTGTTACCACGGCATTGGCATCGGGAGCGTTGGAAAAAGTGATAGGCTTAAACATTACGCCACAAGACTCACACGTTATGTTGTGCGGCAATCATCAGATGCTAAATGACATGAAGGCTTTGCTGGAAAAACGTGACCTACAGCGGCATTTACGCCACAAAGCAGGGCATATCACGACTGAGCAGTATTTTTAGAGTCGTAATCCGTGTGCAAGCTATGTAAAATCACTCGCTTGATTGATGGGGTTACGGATAAAGATAGGCAATGAACCCGGATTTTCTCGACTTTGAACAACCAATCGCCGAATTACAGGCGAAGATAGAAGAATTGCGTTACGTTGGTGATGCAGAAATCAATTTAAGCGAAGAAATCAGTAAGTTAGAGGAAAAAGCTAACTCGCTGACACGCTCAATTTTTGCTAAGTTGACTCCGCGTCAAATCTCCCAACTCGCACGTCACCCCAAGCGTCCTTATACGCTGGATTTGATCAAATATTTATTTACGGATTTCCAAGAACTGCACGGAGACCGCGCATTCGCCGACGATAAAGCGATAGTGGGTGGTTTGGCACGCTTTCGTGGTCAGTCGGTCATGGTTATCGGGCATCAAAAAGGGCGCGATACCAAAGAAAATATCAAGCGTAATTTCGGGATGCCGCGTCCTGAAGGGTATCGTAAGGCTTTGCGTTTGATGCGTATGGCGGAAAAATTCCACTTACCGATTATTACGTTCATCGACACACCTGGAGCGTATCCTGGCATTGGTGCGGAAGAACGCGGACAAAGTGAAGCGATTGCGCGTAATTTGTACGAAATGGCGCAGTTACGCACGCCGATTATTTGTACCGTAGTGGGTGAAGGCGGTTCAGGTGGCGCATTGGCTATCGGGGTGGGCGACCGCGTAATGATGTTGCAATACGCCACCTATTCCGTGATTTCGCCGGAAGGTTGTGCTTCAATTCTGTGGAAAAGTGCGGAAAAAGCCGCCGAAGCCGCCGATGCAATGGGCATTACTGCCGACCGTTTGAAGTCTTTGGGCTTGATTGATTACATTGTTCCCGAACCATTAGGCGGGGCGCACCGCGATATGGAAGCCGCCGCGCAAATGTTGGGTGAGGCCATTGAAACTAACTTGCGTGAATTGAAAATCATGCCGTTGGATAAATTAATGGATAAGCGTTATCAGCGCATCATGAGCTTTGGGCAGTTTGAGGAATAAACTCGCCGCTTTTCTGGCTCACCATCCCGCTACGGCTTATCTGATTGCTTACAGTGGCGGGTTGGATTCCCACGCTTTACTTCATGCTTGTGCGGCACTACGCGCCGAACACGCCCTTCATTTGCGGGCGATTCACATTGACCACGGTTTACAAAGCGTTTCGGCACACTGGGCAGAACATTGTCGTCGGGTGTGTGATGATTTAGCCATCCCGTTTACCTGTGTCAGTTTGCAATTGCAGATTCCAGCGGGTGCGAGTTTGGAAGCCGTTGCGCGGGAAGCACGTTATGCGGTGTTTCGTGAGCATTTACACGCGGGCGAAATGTTGCTGACGGCGCATCATCAAGATGACCAAGCCGAAACGCTATTGCTGCATTTATTGCGCGGCAGTGGTGTGGACGGTTTGGCGGCAATGCCAGCGGTGCGGGCGTTGGGGCAGGGGAGTTTGGGGCGACCCTTGTTGACCACGACGCGGGCGGAACTGAGCACTTATGCGCAAGCGCACGCCCTGCATTTTATTACCGATTCCAGCAATACTGATACGCGCTTTGACCGTAACTACCTGCGTCAACAAGTTATGCCGCTATTAACCACGCGTTGGGGTTCTGCCAGCAAAACGTTGGCGCGTGCTGCACAATGGCAGGCGGAAAGCCGTGCTTTGTTGGAAGTTTTGGTGCGGGAAAAATTGCCCGCATTGCACGGTAGCCGTGCGAATACGTTATCCATACAGCGTTTATTGGCATTGGATGCGGCTTTGCAAAAAGCGGTCTTGCGCGAATGGGTGACACAGGTGGGCTTTGTCAAACCGCCCGCGCAACAGTTGCAACAACTATTAAGTAGCGTCCTGCTTGCTAAACCGGATGCCGCGCCGTGCGTGCGTTGGCAGGGTTGCGAAGTGCGGCGTTATCGCGATGATTTGTACGCTTTGTCGCCATTAATGCCGCTAAATACGACACAAGTATGGGAGTGGTGTGATCTTCACCAGCCGTTATACCTCGAAGCTTTACAACAAACCCTTCAGCCGGAATTACTGCAAGCATGGCGTTCCCATTGCCAAGGGCAAACCGTAACCGTGCGTTTGCGACAAGGCGGCGAAAGTGTGTATTTGCCACAGCGCGGCGGCAAGCACAGTTTGAAAGCATTATTACAGGAACGTGGCATTCCCCCGTGGGAACGTGAACGTTTGCCCCTTGTGTATATGGGGGCGCGTTTGCTCGGCATTCCCGATGTGATTTGGACAGAACCAACAACATGAGTGAGCAAGATAAGCATTGGATGGCTTATGCCTTAAACCTTGCGGCAAAAGCGGGCGAGCAAGGTGAAGTGCCCGTCGGGGCTGTATTGATTCGTGAGGGCGAAATCTTAGGGGAGGGTTGGAATCAGCCGATTACTCTCCATGACCCATCAGCCCACGCGGAAATGTTAGCGTTGCGGATGGCGGGGCAAAAGGTGGGGAATTATCGTCTGCCCAATACCACGCTGTATGTCACGCTCGAACCCTGCCCCATGTGCGTGGGGGCAATGATCCACGCGCGAGTGGAACGGGTGGTGTTCGGGGCATTTGACCCGAAAACCGGAGCAGCAGGAAGCGCGTTCGACTTGCTAACGGATTCGCGCCACAACCACCGCATTGAGGTGGTGGGTGGGGTATTAGAAGAAACGTGCGCAGAAACCTTGAGAGCGTTCTTCCGCGCACGGCGGCAAGCAGCCAAAAACTTGAAGCAATCGCCAGATAATCATGCTGGCGATGCTTTAATAACCGAAAACTAGCCAAACCAGCGACGTAACATCCGGCTTAACCATGTACTATTCGCAGTGGGTGTCGTTGGAGTTGTGGGCGTGGTTGGGGTTGTGGGCGTGGTTGGGGTTGTGGGCGTGGTCGGGGTTGTGGGCGTAGTCGGAGTTGTAGGCGTAGTCGGAGTTGTGACACGTCCTGCATTAGCAAACTTAATCAAACTTTCCACAATTACCGCCAAGGGTGAGCTTTGGGTACTGGAGGCAGATTTCGCCGCCGTGCGCCACGCGCTAGGGACAGTATCCGTTTGATTCCAAGTGCCTGTGGCTTGTGCGTCGTAGCGTGTCACCGCACGAACCCCTTTAGCAGGTGTCCACAAAAAGTCTGGGTGCTTATTGGTATACCATTCGCCGCCAATAACAGCACCCGCCGCATCCAATTCTAAATCGTAGTAATAGACTACTTTCTGAATGGCATCGTTACTGGGGCTGTCGGTTTCCGCATGGGTTGGGGTGGTTTCCACAATGTAGGAAACGGTCATTTGCACGCCAACCACAAACTTTGCTTGTGGACTGCGATAGCTGCGGAATTTGTCGCTGGTGAACGCGCTCATGTCGATTTTAGCAGCGGCTAAATTGGTCGCGTACAGCATGTTTTGCGGGTTGAAGTAGCGATATTCATAGGCATAAACAGGCTGATTCCAGACTTCATAGTCGTAGGTAACGTCCATGACCATGCTGCGTTTTGCCGCGCCGATCTGGTTGACAACGGATAAATGCCACGCGCCTGGGTTGGTGTCAAAACAGTCAGCCGATTTAACACGCCCTGTATTGGGGTCAGCGGCGGGTTCTTTGTCGCTACAACGTCCACCGATAAACTTTACATTACCAGCCGCATTCGCCCACAACAATGAGCCGAGAGCTTTGATGTCGGATGGGTAAAACGTAATCGCAATATTGCTAGGCGTTTTCAGCGTAACGGATTTGGTGGGGCGTGCTAATACATACGCAGCAGGCGACCAACCGTGGCAAATGCCCATCCAGCCTTCGACTGAACCGCTGGCATCGTAATAGCCTTTGCCTTCGTTCCACAGAGCGCGGGTCAGTGATTCGCTGGTATCGCCGACCAATGCGTCGTATTTTTCCGCAGGTGATAAGCGATTAATGCGTTTGCTATCGCCACTGGCAAGAATAGCGGATGCGGGGTTGGCGCGAATGTAGTCGTAATTTTTCTTCCAATCAGCATCGCTGGGGAAATTGGGGTCGGCGTAACGTGCACCTAGAATCCCCTTGTAAATACCCCAGTAATCATCAGACCACGGTGATTCTGCGAGAGTGGCTTTCATTAACCCTGCCGCTTCGATGGTTTCGAGCGTGGTGTATTTGAAACTGTCCACCAGATTCACGGGTTTGTCATTGGCGGCAATGGCAGCGCGAGTGCCCACGCCATCCGGTTCTTGATCACCCGGTTGCAGCAGGGCTACACGTTGTTGGTCATGCGCTTCGATAAAGCGACGATTCGCTATCGCAGATTGCGGGAATAGCGTTTTGCCTGCAATGGGTTTGCCTGTCGCATCAAACTTTTGCGGTTGGCGATTCATGAAGGTTTTAGGGTCTTGAACAAAGGCGGCAAGATCATTGTTGATCTGTGTTTCGATTTCATTCGACATACAGTAACTCCTTGTCTAAAGGGCTAAATGCCCACATTGGGGGCTTGCCTAAAGTGGTGTACCCAACGCTTTGGGGGGAAGCGTTCAAAGGTATTCCCAGTGATCGAAATAAGCAGCTTGTCCAGCATATGAGCCATCCATGTGGCGTAAGTTCCATACAATGGCTTGTTTGATTAAAAAACGCTGCCCATTTTTTGCAATACGCACGCCCGAATAATCTGCAATATACCCCTGTTGTGTGACAGTTTGTAGTAAATATTCGCGCTCTTCGCGTACCAGTGGTTCGGCAGAATAGCGCGAGGGCAACTGGGTTAGGGTTTGCCAATCCATTGCAAATAATTGTAATGCCGTTTGATTTCCATAAGTGAAAATCGGGTCAGCGGCGGTATTGTGTGATAACAAGACAAATGGGGCTTGATCTAGGGCGAGCGCGGTGGGCACGCCTTGCCACGGCATATCCGCCAAATCGCGCCCGACGTAGTGGCGAAAGCTGGTGTGCAGTAGATGCAAATGCTCGGCGAGTTGGTTTTGAGTCATCATACGCTGGCTAAATTTCCTTTGGTTTCCAACCACTGTTTACGATCTGAAGCACGCTTTTTCGCCAGTAACATGTCCATGAGCTGTTCCACATCGGTGGCATTATCAATACGCAATTGCACCAAACGGCGCGTATCAGGCGAAATGGTGGTTTCGCGCAATTGCAGTGGATTCATTTCGCCCAAACCTTTAAAGCGAGTAACGGCAATCGTGCCACGCTTCTTTTCAGCGGCGATAATGTCCAAACGTGCCTGTTTTTCTGCCTCGTCCAAGGCGTAATACA
>CAZEQX010000125.1:0-7224 GCA_964514635.1 uncultured Thiothrix sp. | reverse complement strand
ACGCAAGATGCTGTTATAGACAAAACGCACGCATCCGAATGTCTGAGCCAACAGCTTTTCTTGCTGCTGGTCTGGGTAGAACCGGAATTTGTAGGCGCGTTTGACTTTCATGGCTCACAGTATAGGCAACAATCCTGTGAGTTTTTACTCAATAAGGTAGCTAACGACGAACGGAGGCGCGAGTAAGAGGATCGGCTAACGCCGATGTGCTATCCCTCCCCGCCCTGACTTGTGCTGAGCGCAGTCGAAGTAAGGGCGGGGTTTCTCGCACAAGACGGATGAAACTGATTCGCCGTATTTCCCCCGCTGTGACACCCGCTGCTGGCTGCGTTGCCAGCATTGGTAATTTCGATGGCTTACACCGTGGACACCAAGCGGTGTTAGCGCACGTTGCAACACAAGCGCGGGAACGACAATTACCCGCGACGGTCATCAGTTTTGAACCTTTACCGATTGAATTTTTCCGCCAGCCGCCACCGCCACGCATTTATGCCCTGCGTGACAAACTGCGCTTACTACACGAATTGGAAATGGCGCAATTTGCGTGCCTGCGTTTTAATCGCGATATGGCGAATATGGAAGCCGAAACGTTTGTCCATGACGTGTTATTACGCGGTTTGAACGTGCAGTATTTGGTGGTGGGGGATGATTTTCGCTTTGGTAAAGGGCGGCGTGGTGATTTTCATCTCTTGCAGCAGATTGGCGCGGAACACGGTATGCAAGTGATTGATACGCCCACCTGTTTACACACGGATGAACGCATTAGTAGCACCCGCATTCGTTTGGCATTGAGTACCGCTGAATTGGCGTTAGCTGCTGAACTATTGGGCAGACCGTATCAAATTGCGGGGCGAGTGCGACACGGTGACAAACGCGGGCGCACGATTGGTTTTCCGACGTTAAATTTGCGCGTGCCACAGCACATTGCCTTACGGCGCGGCGTGTACGCAGTGAAAATTCACGGTTTAGCCGCGCAAACGCTCAACGGTGTGGCCAATTTAGGCGCACGACCTACCGTACATGGCGTGGAAAATCGCCTTGAAGTGCATGTGTTCGACTTTCAACAACAAGTCTATGGCAAGCACATTTGTGTCGAACCCGTGGCGTATTTGCGCGATGAACAAAAATTCGCGTCATTTGCCGACCTACAACAACAAATCGCAATGGATGCGGCACAGGCGCGGCAATTATTCCTCACCTGCACCGAATAAGCAGGCTTAAGCGTGCAATTGCGTCAATAACGTTTGGTGTGTGTCTTGGCTTAAACGCGCCCCGAATACCGTTACCACCTGCGATGAAGCAAGGCTGGCTAAACGTCCGGCTTGCGCATTATCCATACCGTGGGTAATGCCGTACAAAAACGCCCCCGCAAACATGTCACCCGCGCCATTGGTATCCACCGCTTTTACCCAGTTGGGTGCAATTGGGGTGCGCCCGCTTTCATCCACGACTAGCGCACCTTCGCTGCCTAAGGTAATCACCAACTTTTTAGCATAAGGTTGTAATGCCGTAATCGCCGCTTCTAAATCGTCTTGCCCGCTAAACACGCTGGCTTCTTCACGGTTACAGAACAGCATATCCACACCATCGCCCAACATTTCGGCAATACCTGTGCGGAAAAAACGCACCATCGCAGGGTCAGAAAAAGTCATCGCGGTTTTCACACCATTGGCTTTTGCCACTTCTCGCGCTTTTAATACCGCTGCGCGTGATACATCGGAAGTGACCAAATAGCCTTCAATGTACAGGTACTGTGCTTGGGTCAATTCATCAAGGTGTAATTCCGCTTCGGAAAAATCCGCCGTAATGCCAAGGAACGTATTCATGGTGCGCTCGGCATCAGGTGTCACCATGACCAAACATTTGCCCGTCACACCTTCGGATGCGCAACGTACTTGATCCAGTTTGGTTGTCACCCCTGCGGCGTGCAAATCGTGCATGTAAAACTCGCCCGTTTCGTCATTGGCGACTTTGCAAGCATAAAACGTTTTGCCACCAAACTGACTCACCGCCACAATGCTGTTCGCTGCCGAACCGCCACTAGCGCGTTTTTTCAAGCCAAATTGACTGCTTAAACCTGCCATGAGTTGCTGCTGTGTGCTTTCATCAATCAGCGTCATCATGCCTTTTTGAATGCCTTGTGCGGCTAAGAAATCATCAGTTACTTCAAACTCTTTATCCACCAGCGCGTTGCCGATGCCGAAAACGTGGTATTTCATGCAAAACCTTTCAGACGAGAAATGAATATCAGCACGCCTTGTAACGCATCTGTGGCGGCTTTTCCAGTGTTTTACATTGAGGTCGATGTGGTGGGTACTACACTAGCATCTGGTGTACCATTATCCGGCTCTGCGATTAAATCTTCGGCTAATTTAGCGCGTAAGGCGGCTTCTTCACGTTGTAAGGCTCGCTGTTGCGCTTTATTACGCCACCACAAAGCAGCAATAAACAATACCGCCAGCAAGGCAATCACAACCGACACGCGCGAAGGCATGGTTACGGCTGGCATTTTGGGAGCTTGCGTACCCGTCAGTTGCGAGGCGGCTTGTTGCTGTTCTAACCATTGCTGAACGGATACACCATCAGGCGGTGTATTCGCATCCGTATTGCTGTGCGCCTGTTCTGTCGTACCTTGCAAGGTTAGCCCTGCTTTTGCAGGTGTTGTTCCATCAGCATTGATCTCTTCTGGCGGTGGCGGAATGGTTTCTTGGTTGTTTGGATCAAGAGCTTTCAATTGCTGATGCAAAGCGACACTTTCAGCGTACTGGCGTTTAATCGCAATACTGGCTTCACGCAACGAAGCCTGCAAATGTTGAATGTGTGTATCACGCTCTTGCAAAAGCTGTTTTAATTCCGTGACTTCTTTTTCCGCTGTACCTGAAACAACGGGTGGGGAGACGGGCGTTGTAACTTGCGGTTTAGCTTGCAACTGTTGCAAGCGCGAACTCAACTCATGGCTTTGTTGTTGTTCGGCTTGTAATTGCTTAGTCAATTGTTGGCTACGGCTTTGTGCAAGGGCTAACTGCTTACGCAAACGGGTAATTTCGTCACGCAATTGTGCTTTGCTGGCATTCGCCGCTAGTTGTTGGCGTTGTGCGGCACTGGCAACCAATTGTGCTTGATGAACTTCTTCCGCATTCGGCATGTACAGTGTCACGCCTTTTTGCAGAGTGTGAATATCACCATTGATGAATGCGTGCGGGTTGTAATCCCGAATCGCCGCCATCATTTGTTGCGTGGTAATGCTGTTGTCAGGACGAGACTGTCCAGCGATACGCCACAGCGTATCTTGCGCTTGCACCGGGCCATACAGTTGGTTGGATTTCATTGAGGAATCCGCTGCCCCTACCGTTGTCATTGGTAGGATTCCAAGCAAAATAACAGCCAAGTATTTTTGTTTCATAACTTTCCCGCGCAACAGCAGACTTTATGGTAATCAGGAATCTCAAGGGCTTATGGCGTTTATGATTAACTCACCCAACGCGACTATCATTAATATTGCCAAGAATCCGGCAACATTAATGCAACCGGATAGACTCCTTAATTAATAATACGCCGCAGTCAAGGGAACTGCACGCATTAGCGGATAACATGCTCAGCGTTGGGGATTTCTGGCGTAAGGTTCTGCACCCAACGACTGGCAAGAACGTATTTGGCTTTGCCAATGCCTTGTTCACTATTCAAGGTTAAAACGTGTTCTTGAGCGAGCTTTTCCAGCATGGTTTCGGCTAATTTCTGGCGTTCGGGTTTGCCAATCAAAGCAGGCTGCAACCCCAATGCCTTGCAATGGTGACGAATCACTTCTGTCACTGCATCCGTTACCGGACGCACGGTAGGACGCAATTCCCCGCGAATCACTCGGGCGCGAATCTCGGTGTACAGCAATTTAAAGAGGCGTTCACGGGTTAAATCGTGGACATTGTTTTCTGGCGGTTCAGAGCGTGTTTCTGTAGTAGTTGGGGTAGGCTCTGGCGTTGCAACCGTACCGCTACGCTCTGGTGTCACCCAATTCAGGTATTTATCACGCAGCTCATTGCCATAGTCACGCGCAATGGCGGTGTCGTTTAAACTGACCGCCTGTGCTGAAGGGTTAATCCAATCCCCGCGCGTGTCACGCCCTAATAACAATAAGGCTTTTTTGTGGTCTGCTACATACGCGCCAACAAAGTGAAATGCGTATTCAAACGTGCAAATAATAATCAACGAAAACACAAAAGATGCCCAAATACCTTCCACACCCAATAAATCACGCAACAAGCGAATCATAGCGTAATGTTTATCTTCGTCGTATTCCAACGCCTTAGCCTGTGCAATCGCGCCTGTGAGCACCGCCGCGCGATTCGCGCTGTGCAAACCAGACTGCTGTTCCAAGGTTGCGACCGTTTTTTGGTAACGCGCAATATTACGCTCGATACTATTGCTGGAATACTTCACCGCCGCAGCATTCGCCTGCTTGTCAGCTTTAAGCTGTTGCCAATACTGCAATTTCCCCCGTGCATCAGCTAAAGCTTGTTGTTCTGGCGAAACCTGTACCGCTGCGGCACTCAAGGTATTAATACTGCCCAACGCTGCTTGGAACACAGGCGAGCTTTCCGAACGATGGCGTACCGTTGCATCTTCGCGCTCCATTGATTGCGACACTTCCGAGAAAATCCCAAAAAACACCACAATGCACGTCGCTACCGTTGCCGCCTGTCCCTTGTAACCACTGGCGTACAAAAACGCCTGTGCCGCTGTAATCACCGCCGTGATCCCCAAACCCAGCATGGCATTTGCCCATTGTTCGCCCGACCATTGCAAAGGGCGCATATCGCCACCTGCAAAATACTTCACCACAAAAAATGCCGACGCTAAAAATGCCGCAAATGCGGCAATCAACAACCACGTTTGTGCCTTGCGCAAATCGGCTACCAAATCGTATACCGATTTGGTCTGGCTAAAATGCGTCGGGCGATCAAACACCGTAGCAGGGGGTTGGTTGGTGTTTGGTTTAGAATCCGTCATAATAAACTCTCCTGTGCGCGTTTACCCAAATGAAACAGGAACTCGGCGTGTCGAAAGTTGCCGCTTTCTTCACGCCACCTTTGCGGCTTACATCCAGCCTGCTAGTAATAACAACACCCCCACAAACCACAACAAATGCCCATCGAGACGCAAACTGTGCGCGGCCAATACCGCTCCCACCAGCCCTAAACCCATCACTACATACGGTAAATAATGCGCAAGCCCAAGCAGATCATGTATTTGCGTTATGCTAGGTAACAGAATCAGCAACACCCACACCGCGACTGCCCAAACCACCAATAGCAATCGTGTGGTTTGCCACACTTCACGCCAGTCAGTATCGCGCACCCACGCGAATGCACTTTGACGACCTACGATTGAATGATTATCCACGCTTACCCCTCCTTAATTTTCACGCCATGCCATTAATAACTGCGGAATAAACCGACCATTTTGCCCTGTACCTGTACGCTATCAGCGGGGTAAATCATGGGTTGCATCACAGCGTTTTCGGGGCGTAATTCGACTTGACCATTCTCAAGGTAATAAATGCGTTTGAGCGTGACTTCCTCGCGCTCCACCAGTGCCACGACAATTTCACCATTTAACGCATCGTCTTGCTGCTGAATGACCACGAAATCGCCGTCCATAATCCCCGCATCGATCATCGAATCGCCGCGCACTTCCAACACATAACGCCCAAAACCGCCGAACAAATCACTAGGGTTGATTTCATCACGCCCACGAATCGCCTCAATCGGCTTACCAGCGGCGATACGTCCGGCGAACGGTAAATGGGTTTGCGGATGAGTGGCACTTATCGCATCCGGCAAACGGTAAGCACGTTTACCCGTTGCGGCTAATAAACAACCTTCGCGGATCAAACTTTGCACATGTTGATGCACCGTACTGCGTGTGTTAATCCCGCTGGCTTGCGCGATTTCATCTAAGGTTGGAACATAACCATTACGCGCGAAAAGGGTTTGAATAATCTCCAAAATTTGCTGTTGTCGTCGGGTTAGCATGACACCTCCTTCCAGAAAAACCGAACAAAACACGAACCAACTATACGAACGAATCACGCAACAGGCAAATCAAATTACCTGCTAAAGATTCGCTTTTTGTTCGCTTTTTCCGATGAAGCCGTTAGGCATGATTCGCATAAGTATCAGAAAGTTTTATGGATGTTTTGCCGTTCGTCCTGCTGATTTAATGACTTTTCCTACCGATTATCTTCACTAAACCGCCGTTTATTCCAGTTATCCACACGAAAATGCCATTCATCACGACTGAGCAGGATGATTAATTCAGCTTATGAAAAGATTAATCCAACAAGAACACAAACCCACAAAGAGAGAAAAGCCATGAAAATCAATAACAAAATGCGTAAAGCTTCTATCATTGCCAGCCTTGCATTCGCCGCTTGCCAACTCTTTGCCACTACCGCTCATGCCGATTATCAAGGCTACTGGGCAGATACCGTAAACGGTTATCAAAATGCGCAAAATGCCCCCATGCCAGTGGATAACTACCAAGGCTACACACAAGGGAATCATTACCCTGAGCAACAAAATTACCAACCCAATGACAACTACGCACCCACTAACGGTAGTTATAATGCGCCTGCCCCGAACGCAAACCCTACTGCACCACAAGCCATGCACGGCACAGCCTCTTACTACGCGGAACAATACCAAGGTCGCCCAACCGCCAGCGGTGAAACTTATGACATGTACGCCATGACAGCCGCGCATCCTGACTTACCATTTGGCACACCATTGCGCGTGACTAACGTACAAACAGGGCAATCCGTGGTCGTGCGCGTGAATGACCGAGGCCCTTTCAAACCTGGTCGCATCGTGGATGTATCTTTAGCTGCCGCTCAACAATTAGGCCTAATTCTGAACGGTTCTGCGGAAGTAGCGGTAGAAGTGGTGGGTTAAAAACCCATTAAACATTTTAAAATCAATCATTTACCTATACAAAACGAGCTGAAAATTTCGCCCAATAAATCGTCTGAGGTGAATTTTCCCGTAATCTGCCCTAAAGCATCTTGCGCAGTGCGTAGCTCTTCTGCCATTAATTCGCCCGCATTAAACGTGCGTAACTGATATTCGGCATTTTCCACAGCGGTTTGCGTGGCACTCAAGGCTTCTAAATGGCGGCGACGCGCAATAAACGTATCTTCACTTTCCCCCTGATAACCCATACGGGTTTTGA
>CAZEQX010000124.1:0-7390 GCA_964514635.1 uncultured Thiothrix sp. | reverse complement strand
GTGCGTAATAATATTGCTTACGGGGCAATGCGCGGCGCGGACGATGCACAAATCCAAGCGGCGGCTGAAGCAGCAAATGCGTGGGAGTTTATTCAGCAACTACCGCAAGGTTTCGACACCATGATTGGCGATAATGGCGTATTGTTGTCCGGCGGGCAACGTCAACGCTTGTCGATTGCACGGGCGATTTTGTCGAATGCGCCGATTTTGATTTTGGATGAAGCGACATCAGCATTGGATACCGAATCCGAACGTCACATTCAATCCGCATTGGAACGTTTATTAGCCAACCGTACTACCTTTATGATTGCGCATCGTTTATCCACCATCGAAGCGGCGGACCGGATTCTGGTCATGCAAAATGGGGCAATTATTGAAGCAGGTAAACACGCGGAATTATTAGCTTTGAATGGGCAATATGCGCGATTACACGCCATGCAGTTTCACGATGAGCCGCCCGTTCTTGAAGAGCGTGTGTAATGGCATTGCGCCAGCGTGTTGAGCAATGGTTACTGACGGTTTGGTACGGTGGTAAGCATTACCAGCGGTTAGGTTGGTACGCATTATTACCCTTGACTGCGTTGTTTTGTGTGCTCAGTGCCGTCAAACGTTGGCGTGATTTGCGTCATCAGGTGCGACACGCTGTTCCTGTGATGGTGGTGGGCAATATTACCGTGGGGGGAACGGGCAAAACGCCATTGGTGATTGCGTTGGTGGAACGTTTGCAACAAGCGGGTTTTAAGCCAGCGGTGGTTAGCCGTGGTTTCGGGCGACACAGTACGAATCAACAAGCCATTGCCGTTCAAGCGAATGCCGCCGCCGCGACGGTAGGTGATGAACCCTTACTCATCGTGCAACGCACGGGCATACCTTTATATATACATCGGCAACGTAATCGCGCGATTGCTGCCGTACTTCAGCAATACCCTGAATGCAATGTGATCATTAGCGATGATGGTTTGCAGCATTACCGCATGGGGCGCAGCCTTGAAATTGCAGTGGTAGACGGTTCACGGCAGTTTGGCAATGGTTATTGTTTGCCCTCAGGTCCGTTGCGCGAAACATTAAAGCGGCTGGATACTTGCGATTTCGTGGTGGTTAATGCAGAAACTGCTCCTCATCCTTACTTTGCCATGCGTTTACAGTTCGAGCAATTAGTGCAACTCAGTACAGGGCAAACGCAATCGCTAACCCAATGGCAGGGTAAAACGGTTCATGCTGTGACGGGAATCGGTAATCCGCAACGTTTTGTGCGTACTCTGGAAACGGCTGGTTTGCACGTTATCTTGCACGCTTACCCTGATCATCATGCTTTTACGGGGGATGAATTACGATTCGCCGACGCTTTGCCAGTGATTATGACAGAAAAAGATGCGGTAAAATGTCGGCAATTACCTAACCTAGCGACGGTAACAGCGGAAAATTGTTGGTATTTACCCATTACCGCTGTGCTAGATGATGCTTTTACCACCGCCTTATTGGCGCGTTTATCGAATGATTGTTGAAGGTTGAAACACATGGACAAGAAATTACTGGAAATTTTGGTTTGCCCCGTGACTAAAGGTGCATTGATTTATGACAAAGACAAACAAGAGCTGATTTCCAAAGCCGCGCGGTTGGCTTACCCGATTCGTGACGATGTTCCCGTGATGCTCGAAGAAGAAGCCCGCGCGTTGACCCAAGAAGAATTGGAGCAATTGGCGGCATGAAAACAGTGCTGGTGATTCCAACCCGTTATGCGTCCACACGCTTACCGGGTAAACCGCTGCATTCATTGGTGGGCAAACCGTTGGTTCAACATGTGCACGAACGCGCAATGGCATCCGGTTTTACTACCGTATTAGTGGCGACCGATGACGAACGCATTCGGCAGGTGTGTGAAGGTTTTGGTGCGCAAGTGGTAATGACCGCCACCACGCACGAAACAGGTAGCGACCGACTGGCTGAAGTGGTGCAACAGCAAGGCTGGGACGACGATACCATTGTTGTGAATTTGCAGGGCGATGAACCACTTACGCCTGTCGCCAATTTGCATCAATTAGCGCGTAATCTGGCGAAGTACCCTCATGCTAGTATTGCCACCTTAGCCACGCCGATTACGGAAGATACTGATTTTCAAAATCCGAATGTGGTGAAAGTGGTGCGCAATGAACAGGGCATGGCATTGTATTTTAGCCGCGCTCCCATTCCTTTTCCGCGTGATGCTGGCGTGGAAATCAGCCATTACGCGCTGCGTCACGTTGGGATGTACGCGTATCGGGCGGGTTTTTTGCGTGCTTTTAGTCAATTGCCGCCTTCTATCCCCGAACAGTGGGAAAAGTTAGAGCAATTACGCGCTCTTTCACACGGCTATGCGATCCATGTGGATATTGCTGAAGAAATTCCCAGTATTGGCGTGGATACTCTGGAGGATGCAGAAAGAGTCGAAAAGATTTTGCTTTCTTATCAAGAAGATAAATAAAGTTTTTAGCTGCTGGATCAATAATAAGAATAGGGGCTGTTATTGCAATCGATTTTTCCGAATCTATTTTGTATTTGGGATTGCGTAAAAATTTAATAACGTGGAGTGAGTTGTATGGTGTCAAATCCAACCGTCTGTCGGTGTTCACCGATGGGTAATACTGAGTGTCAAAGTGCATGGAATCGTCGCGCTATTGGTATGGTCTTGGGCTGTTTAACAATCCTAACCCCTAACGCTTGGGCAACTAATGGTATGTTGCCTATTGGAACAGGTGTTGCACAACGTGGTGTTGGTGGTGCTGGTGTTGCTGATCCGCTCAATACCATGAGCATGGCGACAAATCCGGCGGCTGCGTCATTCATTGCTGATGGGTATGATGTCGGTTTGGAACTGTTCCAGCCAAACCGTGAAGTCACCTTCAAAGGGAAAGCTTACGGTGCACCTGTCGATCAGACCGCAGACGGTAACGGCGATGATTTATTTCTCATTCCTGAGGCGGGTTACAAGCGCAAACTCAATGAAAAAGTTGCCGCTGGGGTTGTCGTGTATGCCACAGGAGGCATGAATACAGCCTTTGAACAGGGTTTGCCCTTTGGTAGTGGTTATTTTTCTGGCGCAACACCTGCCAAAACGGGTATTAATTTTGAGCAGCTTTTTGTTGCTCCAACCATTAGCTACAAAGTGAATGAGCAAATTGCGGTAGGTGCTTCGGCAAATGTGGTGTCTCAACGTTTTAAAGCTGAAGGTTTAGAAGCGTTTGCGGCGTTTAGTAGCGATAGTAGCAATTTATCGGGACGTGGTTACGATACCGCGACAGGGATAGGGGCGAGTATTGGGGTGCAGGGGAACGTTTCTGATAAGTTAAGTCTTGGTGCGTCTTATCGTTCTAAAGTGAATATGTCGAAGCTCGACAAATACAAGGGGTTGTTTCCAGATGGTGGGGAATTAGATGTGCCTGCGGTTGCAACGGTAGGTGCTGCGTATCAAGCAACGCCCAAGACCACGGTTGTGGCTGATATTGCGCAGATTGCTTATTCCGATGTTGCTGCGATTGGTAATGCTACCGCAAAAACTGTACCCTTTGGAGCAGCGGAAGGCCCTGGTTTCGCATGGAATGACCAAACGGTTTATAAAGTTGGGGTACGGCATCAAGTGCGCCCAGATATGAGCCTTTCTGCGGGTTTCAATCATGGTGAATCACCAATCACGTCCAGTAACACGACCGTGAACACACTTGCACCAGGGGTTGTGGAAGACCATGTGACTTTAGGTGTGGAAAAGCGTTTATCACCTAAAGCTAAATTACAAGCGTCTTACATTCACGCATTGGAAAAGACGGTAAAAGGTAACGCTACCTTGTCGTCGTCACCCATCCCGTTGGATGCTTATGACCTGAAGATGGATCAGAACGCGGTAGGTGTTGCATACAGCGTGCAGTTCTGATATTAAGCATGTCTTCGTTGGGAGGAGGAGTGAAAGGCGGGGTTTTTACCCCGCTTTTCTTTTGGTATCTAAGCAGACTCACTGGCACTTAAAAATTTGTTGTCGCCAAGGAGCTGCTTAGGTTAGCCCTGAAACCAATGGTTAAATCAAAGGGTATTCTGCCAATAGCCCGATGCTGTGCGCGGTGCGTGTGCGCAGTAGTGAAGAAGCTTCGCTCAGGGGGATGGCATTTTTGATCTTTGCTTCCGTGCTGGATTCTCTTGGTACAATAATGTACTCCGGTAAGCCCCATAAAGTGCTGCTGCCACCTTCAAAGGTATGATCTGCTTCATCATTAACTTCAAATACAGCAAAATAAGCATTTCGATGATGGGTTGCTTGCGAACGCGCGTGTCGGCACGCTTCGGCTAATGTTTTGTGTGCGGATAAATAAGCCCCATCACGAAAAACATTGAACATAATTAAGAGACTCCTGTTTTGCTACTTGCGATTTTATTGAGCAAGCATAAAAAATTACGTTTGGCAGTGATGTGATGCGAAACACAAAAACAAAAAATAATCATTCTTGAGAAATTATTCATTTTTCGTTCATTTAAGTAATGCCCCAAAAAAAAGAAAGCGGATGATTAAATCCGCTTTTATTCTAGCTTTAAAACCAATAACATTAAGCCCGTTCTGTTATGGTGAAAAGCTTTACTTAACAGGCTATAGCCCTTTAGCCTGAGTGTTATCTACTTGTCATTTTTAACGTGTAACCGCCGAATAACCAACGGATGCATTCATGCGCAAAACAGGGGAAGCACGACGCACACTGGTTTCAGCATGGTGTGGTGTGATGATATAATCTGGCACACCTTGCATCATTTCGCTGCTATCTTCTTGTGTTTCCAGTGATTTTGCATCTGTTTCAAACACCGTGAAATAAGCATCTTGGCTGACTGACGCTTGCATACGAGCGTGGCGGCAGGCAGCAGTAAATGTGTCGTGTGTGGAGTGATAAACACCATTAAGAAATACTTTAAACATGTCGTCATCTCCTGTTTATGTGAATGCGGTATGGGGTGCAGAATAAGGTAAATGCGCTTTAAAGAATGTGATTGTTAGCACAAAAAAATGCTTTTTTTGAAAAGATATTTATCCGTTATTCTTAAAATTTATTATTTTATAAATACTAATAATGTCGGATTGAATAAATTATTCACAAAGTGATGACCGCATCACGTTTTTGGCATAGTGTCGACAATTAAAGGGCTTATCTTACTGATTCACGCACTATTATTTCTTATACATCTGTTACACACCGACAAAATTTGCTTTGAAAGCAGAATACAGGGTAAAAGCCAAAGAATGCTGCAATGCACGGTGCAACCTTGCATTGTGTTGGTGCAGTGTGCACGATTGTCGACAATCGGCAGAAAAATACCCTCCCTATGTGTAGAAATTACCTGCCCTCTCATTCTATTATCTGCTTTTTTGTTGTCCTGGGTGTTTGAAGGTAGTTATGGTCACTAAAAACGTCGATGTATTACTTGTCGGTGCGGGCGCAATGAGTTCCACCTTGGGGATGTTGCTAAAGCAGCTTGATCCATCACTGTCGATTGCGATGGTTGAGCGATTAAGTGACGTGGCACAAGAAAGTACCAGTGGTTGGAATAACGCGGGTACGGGTCACGCTGCCTACTGTGAACTGAACTATACACCCGAAACGCCAGATGGTTCGGTGAATGCGTCGAAAGCTTACAGTATTAATGAAGCATTCGAGCTGTCATTACAGTTTTGGTCTTATCTGGTTGAGCAAAACGCTTTACCGAATCCGACTTACTTTATTAACCAAACTCCCCACATGAGCTTCGTCTGGGGTGATGCTAACGTTGCTTACTTGCGTAAACGTCACGAAATTCTGAGTCAGCATCACCAGTTTGCTGAGATGGAGTACAGTGAAGACCCTGCTGTTTTGACAGAATGGGCACCGTTGGTGATGGAAGGACGAGACCCTTCACAGAAAATTGCCGGAACACGCATTAAACACGGGGCTGATGTCAATTTTGCATCGGTTGCGCGTAGCATGGTCGGCTATTTGGCAGCGAGTGATAACTTTGAATTACTGGTAAATCAATCAGTTGCAGGTGTCAAACGTGCTGAGGATGGTCGTTGGATTGTGGATACACGCAACCACAAAGACGGTACAGGTGCTACTTTCTACGCTAAATTCATGTTTTTAGGCGGCGGTGGTGGTGCGCTACCATTACTACAAATGACAGGTATTCCAGAAGGTAACGGTTATGGCGGTTTCCCTGTCAGTGGTCAGTGGTTGGTTTGTAAGAATCAAACCATTGTGAAACGCCATTTAGCTAAAGTGTATGGTAAAGCTTCCATCGGTGCGCCCCCAATGTCTGTACCGCATTTGGATACGCGCGTGATTGATGGCGAACAAGCATTGCTGTTTGGCCCGTTCGCTGGATTTACCACTAAATTCCTCAAACAAGGCTCTTTCTTAGACCTGATTTTAAGTGTGCGTCCTAACAATCTGATTCCTATGTTAAAAGTTGGGATGACGAGCATGGACCTCATCAAATACCTGATTACGGAAGTTTTACAAACCCGTGCTTCACGCATGAAAGCACTACGCGAATATTTCCCCAATGCCAAGGATGAAGATTGGTCATTAGCCATCGCGGGTCAACGTGTGCAGATCATCAAAAAAGACCCCAAACTCGGTGGCAAATTGGAATTTGGTACGGAAGTCGTTGCTGCGGCTGATGGAAGTGTTGCCGCACTGTTGGGCGCATCGCCTGGCGCGTCGGTTGCCACCCAAGCCATGCTGCAAGTGCTGAACAAGTGTTTCCCAAAACAAATGGCTTCGGATGCGTGGAAAGCAAAATTGCAGCTAATGATTCCGTCATACGGAAAATCATTGACCAATGACGTTGGTTTGCTGCAACAGGTGCGTCAGCGTACATTGTCGACACTTGGATTGAATAAATTTTAACCTAATTTGATATTTTTCAAATCAGAATGCCCTATGCGAACTATTGTGTAGGGCAATAGTTAATATTAAATTAATTTTATTGTCGACACATTGTACTGTCGAATACTATGCCGAAGCTCCAAAAATAAATGTGGCTATGCAGCAAAACCCCGCTGGTAATTGCCTGTAATCTAGCCCTATACTAGAGCGCGATTCGCTAAAGCGGACACGAGGAGGATAAACGTACTGCACAGGTTCATGCAGTAACGTTGGCTAGTTGCCTAAAGATTTTGTTTTTTTATTTACCGGTTTCGTTCACTTTTAATGACTCTGAGGAGACACTACATGACAACTCGTGAAGCGCAAATTGCTGCATTGGAAAAAGATTGGGCAGAAAACCCACGTTGGGCTAACGTTAAGCGTGGTTACTCTGCGGCTGATGTAGTTCGTCTGCGCGGCTCTCTGCAACCTGAGTACACTCTGGCTAAACGTGGCGCAGAGAAACTGTGGGAAAAAAT
>CAZEQX010000123.1:4928-7499 GCA_964514635.1 uncultured Thiothrix sp. | reverse complement strand
CACACCCCGATGATGCAACAATACTTAAAAATCAAAGCGGAATACCCCGATATTTTGCTGTTTTATCGCATGGGTGACTTCTACGAAATGTTTTTCGATGATGCCAAACGTGCCGCAACACTATTAGACATTACCCTGACAGCACGCGGCGCATCGGCGGGCGAACCAATTCCCATGGCGGGTGTACCTTATCACGCAGCAGAACAATACATTGCGCGTTTATTAAAAGTTGGCGAATCCGTCGCTATTTGTGAACAAATTGGTGATCCTGCCAAATCCAAAGGACCTGTCGAACGTAAAATCACCCGTCTACTTACCCCCGGCACGGTCACTGATGATTATTTATTGGAAGATCGCCGCGATAATATTTTATTAGCGATTACACACCATGCTAAATCCAGCACGGTCGAACAGTTCGGATTAGCTGCAATTGATTTAAGTACCGGACGTTTTACCGTACAAGAAGTCGACTCCAGCACCAATTTGCTGAATGAAATCGAACGCTTACAACCTGCTGAAATTCTGCACGATGAAGACTGGAAACCCGCATTTTTGCGTAATCACCACTGCACCGCACGTCCGGCATGGCATTTCGATTACGACACCGCCCAACGTTTATTACTGCGTCAATTCGGCACGCGCGATTTATCCGGCTTTGGTTGTGAGCATTTAACCCAAGCCATTACCGCAGCAGGCGCATTATTAAACTATGTGCAAGAAACACAACGTACTGCCCTGCCCCACATTACCACTTTAACTGTGGAATTAAGCGATGAAGGCATTTTATTGGATGCTGCTAGTCGGCGTAATTTAGAATTAGAAAGCAGTTTAAGTGGTGAGCATAAAAACACGCTGATTTCGATTATTGATAAAACTGCAACCAGCATGGGAAGCCGTTTATTACGGCGTTGGCTCAATAAACCCTTGCGTGACCGACTAACCTTACGGCATCGTCATCAAGCGGTCGGCACATTACTGGATCAAGCCAATTACGAACCATTATTAGAAACCTTAAAAGGTATTGGCGATATAGAACGTATTGCCAGCCGCATTGCTTTAGGTTCAGCGCGTCCGCGTGATTTATCCACTTTACGCGATTCATTACATGTTTTACCGCGTATTCATCAATTAGCAGAAAAACTCGATAACCATCGCTTACAAAGCTTGTTACAAGCGATTGATTACCATCAAGAACTTTGTCATTTACTGGACAGCGCGATTATTGAAAATCCGCCTGTAGTGATTCGAGATGGTGGCGTAATTGCCACGGGTTACGATGCAGAACTGGACGAATTACGCAATCTCAGTGAAAATGCCGATCAATATTTACTGGACCTAGAAGCGCGTGAAAAAGTTCGCACGGGTATTGATAAACTCAAAGTTGCTTATAATCGTATTCACGGTTATTACGTTGAAATCCCGCAAAGCCAATTACATCGGATTCCGCCGGATTACATTCGCCGCCAAACCTTAAAAGGTGTAGAACGTTTTATTTTACCCGAATTAAAAAAATTTGAGGATAAAGTATTATCCGCTCGTGAACGGGCATTAGCGCGTGAAAAAGCGATTTACGAAAACCTATTACAAGGTTTAACCGCGCACCTGATTCCATTACGCCAAACCGCACAAGCTATTGCGGAATTAGATGTATTAGCCAATTTCGCCGAACGCGCTAACACGCTCAATTATAACTGCCCGACTTTAGTGGATGGTGCGGGTATTCATATCGAAGGCGGTCGCCATCCGGTAGTGGAACGCACGCTTGATACTCCATTCGTGCCGAATGATTTGTACATGGATGCACGGCGACGCATGTTAATGGTGACAGGGCCAAACATGGGGGGTAAATCCACCTACATGCGTCAAGTTGCCTTGATCGTGTTGCTCGCACACATTGGCAGTTACGTTCCGGCGCAAGCAGCACGCATCGGACAAATCGACCGTATTTTCACCCGCATTGGCGCACACGACGATTTAAGTACTGGACGTTCCACTTTCATGGTAGAAATGACCGAAGCCGCCAATATTTTAAATAATGCCACACCGCATAGTTTGGTATTAATGGATGAAATTGGGCGCGGTACAAGCACTTTTGATGGTTTGTCATTGGCATGGGCATTTGCTGATTATTTAGCTCGTGAACGCAAGGCCTTTACCTTATTCGCTACCCACTATTTTGAATTAACCTCACTTGCTGAACAAATCAGTACCATAGCCAATGTCCACATCGATGCCGTGGAACACGGTGACAAGATTGTATTTTTACACGCGGTTAAAGAAGGTCCTGCGAACCAAAGCTACGGCTTGCAAGTCGCGCAACTCGCAGGTGTACCCAAAGTTGTGATTGCTCAAGCGAAGAAGAAACTGATTTCATTGGAAAAACACAGTGCGCAAACGCCGCGTGAAGGTCAAACCCTACCACTAACGTTTGAAACCGCGCCCCCAATAACAACCGTAGACAATATTGCAGAAAAAGTGAAAACGGCGTTACAAGCCGTTGACCCCGACGAACTTACCCCACGGCAAGCGTTGGATGAATTGTACCGTCTGCGCAAACTACTTAAAGCCTAA
>CAZEQX010000123.1:0-4828 GCA_964514635.1 uncultured Thiothrix sp. | reverse complement strand
TTAAAGCCTAAAGAAAAACGACCTGTGGTTATTCAGGTCGTCTTTTTCGTTTTTATATCTTCTTTATTAGTTGGCTTTGGTTTCTGCTTTCGCTTTGCCTGCACCTTCAAGCATTTGTACTAACTGATCCGCTGGACGGAAGCCAGGAATCATCATGCCATCAGCGGTGAATAACGCAGGTGTGCCATTGACACCCAGTTTTTGCCCTAATTCAAAGTCATCAGCGACAGGGTTAGCGCATTCTTTGGCTGGAATCTCTTCACCATTCTTCACTTTCCCCAATGCTTCTTGCTTATTATCCGCGCACCAAATATTCACCATTTTCTTGTAAGCAGATGAACCAACCCCAGCACGCGGGTACGCTAAGTAACGTACTGTCACGCCTTTTTCATTCAAAGCTGGAACTTCTTTGTGCAACTTAACGCAGAACGGGCATTCCACATCTGTAAACGCATAAAGGACGTGTTTTTCTTCACCTTTGGCTTTAAATTCAATGGTTTTAGAAGCATCAATTTTTGCCATTAAGTCCTTACGCCCCGCAGCGCGAGCTTGTTCTGTCAGGCTGGTTTTATTTTTTGCATCCAGTAAATCACCACTAAAAATGTAATTACCATCCGCACTGACATAGAGAATTTCACCGCCGAATGCTGCCTCAAACACGCCAGCAACCGGAGTGGTTTTCAATGCATCCGGTTTCGCCCCTAACACGCTTTTCAGTTTATCGCCCAAATCAGCCGGAACGCCAGCATCTGCCGCAGCAGGAGCGGGTTTTGCGGGTTCTTCTGCCATTGCCCAACCACTAACCAGCGCGAGACTGACTACTGCGCCCAAAACTAGTTTCTTATACATCGTTACATAAATCCTGAAGGTAAAATCAATCAAAAATTTGTTTATTGTTTAGGCATTAAGCTTAATACCTTACCATGCTTGGTGTGTTCTGTACATGTCATGCGCGGTATTGCTAGTGCTCCACTCACGCGCCTCCCTCACTATACATGGATACCTAAATTCGTGTTGAGTTCCCCTATTGGCACACGCTTATGGCTTTTTTTGTATACTTTTTGCACTTTTTCGCAGATCAATTGTCAATATTAAGTGAGTTTTAGTAAGCTATCGATAAAAACAATAGCGAATAGTTTGGGGCAAAATATGAATGATTCTGCATACCATCAGCGCGTGCTGGTTCAGCACGCCTTGCGTGAATACACGGAGTTTCGGCAACGAGCAGAAAAAACTGCTACTAACGACACGTCGTCACTGATTTATCAACAATATGACGACAACTTATTAAGCTACCCTATTTTTTATAATGGTGCTTGTAAACAACATGCCACCGCTAAAACGTTACAAGATAAAGCACTTCAGGATGATTATTGTCGTCGCTGGTTGTATTTTCATACCCCTGATGTCGCACAACTTCCACATATTCCCTACGCCGCACAGTTAATGGAAGAAGCGCAGAAACTCGGACAACAATTGCGCACACAGCAAGCACCACGTCTGGCTTTATTTAGTTTGGTCTTCGTGCTGGTGATATTTCTCAGTGCGCGTGGTCATTTTGGTTTAACGCTATTACCGATTACCTTGCTGACGGCATTTTGGCTATATACCGATAAAGGGATTCAAAAAAAACAGCTTGAAATGCAACGACATAAACAGGCGTTATTGGACTTACGAGAACAATATTGGCAACTACAGGACCAATTAGCCAGCTTGCCCACAGTAGTAGAGTACGCCCATTTTACTCATTGCTATAAACTCGCGGTCAAACGCCTATTACGCCAAGCGTTGGGTAGTTTGTTGCACCCACAAGAGTTATCGAATATCCGTGAGAACCTAAATAAGCGGCAGTGGCGTTTATTTGGCTTGGAAAGCTGGGGGGTGTTGCAACTTCCTTTACAACAAGATACTGAACTGCACCAATGGTTTTTTACGAATGAAAATCACATGATCAGTGCATTGCAACCAGTAACATCAACACAACCGCATACACTTTACCGCTTGACGTATTTGCAGCTTTGGGTTTTAACGGAACATGGCGTGTTAATGAGTAGCGGTTTTTATGAACGAGTAGCGGATCAAATCCTGCACCTACAACAAGAATTTATCCCCTACACACAAATTGCTGCTTTTGAGATCGCAGAGACATTATTACCAGAGCATGAGCCATTAAAAACCAGCCTGCCTGAAACCATTCACCAGCACTATTTCCAACAACCCATCACTGTACTTAGCCTGCAAACCAAACGCGGGATTTGTTGGCAGTGCGCGGCATTACCCAAATCACACACTCAAACTCATTCAGAGAGTGGTGTGTTGGCAGATTTTGGCATTGCGACAGATTTAACCGCATTAGAACGCCTGTTACACGAGCGTTTGTACATGCAACAGGCTGTCTAAAACCGTTACGCCGCCATGAGTGCCGCGATTTTCTCGGCATTCGGGCGTTCGATCACGCCTTTTTCCGTTACCAGCGCGTCAACCAACGTCGCGGGTGTTACGTCAAAAGCAGGATTCCACGCTTGAATTTGGCTGGCAGCAACGCGAGTCGTACCGACTTGTAACACTTCGTCTTGCGGACGTTCTTCAATCGGAATGTCATTACCCGTGAGCGTTTCAAGGTCAATCGTGCTCGTCGGCGCAACCACCATGAATTTCACACCATGATAACGTGCATTCACCGCCAAACTGTAAGTACCGATTTTATTCGCCACATCACCGTTGGCGGCAATACGATCTGAACCCACAATCACCCACGACACTTTACCCTGTTTCATTAGGTGCGCTGCTGCGCTGTCGCACAATAAACGCGCTGGGATTTTGTCTTTCACCAATTCCCATGCGGTTAAGCGTGAACCTTGCCACCAGGGTCGGGTTTCATCGGCGTAAACCATTTCGATTTTACCACTTCCATAAGCACTGCGAATCACACCCAATGCTGTACCATAGCCGCCCGTGGCTAATGAGCCTGTATTACAGTGGGTTAAAACCCCGTGTGATGGCATAATCAGCTCGCTGCCCAATTGTCCCATGCGGTAATTGGCATCAATATCCTCTTGGTGAATGCGTTTAGCCATGTCTAATAACACAGGCTCTGGTTCGCCTTGGATACCGTCCAACACACTGCACATGCGTCGTAACGCCCACATTAAGTTGACCGCTGTCGGACGCGAGTTTTTCAGCGTTTCCACTTCAAGGGCAAGGCGATTACGCCAATCATTGGGGTACTGTTTATAGCTTTTGCGAGCAGCCATAACCACTGCATAAGCCGCAGCGATACCGATAGCCGGAGCACCGCGCACAACCATGTTGCGAATCGCTTCGGCGGTGTCTTCCGCGCTATAAATTTGCACATAAAGTTCGTGCTGCGGAAGCTTGCGCTGATCCAATAGGACTAAATGATTATCTTTCCATTCGACGGCGCGTATAGAATCGTGTTGACTCATGACAGTTTTCAGCATAAATAGGTTAAGGTAACTGAAGTTGCAATCTTACAACACCCAGATGAAAATTGAACTACTCATTATTCCCCGCTGGATTATTACCGTAAACGCGGTAAACCAAGTACTACAGCACCATGCGGTAGCCATCAATGATAGCAAGATTCTCGACATCCTGCCCATTGATGATGCGCTTGCACGATACATCCCTGAGCAAACTGTCGTGTTAGCGCAACACGCCTTATTGCCCGGTTTTATCAACGCTCACACTCATGCGGCAATGGCCTTGCTCAAAGGTTTAGCCGATGACTTACCGCTCATGGACTGGTTACAACATCACATTTGGCCTGCCGAAGCGCGTTGGGCGGATGCCGAATTTGTTTACGACGGAGCGAAACTAGCGATTGCAGAAATGCTACGTTCTGGCACAACTTGCTTTAACGATATGTATTTTTTCCCCGAAGCCACCGCCAAAGCCGTGGAGGAAAGCGGGATTCGTGCCACTATCGGCATGATTCGTATCGACTTTCCAACCGCTTGGGCCAGCACGCAGGAAGAGTACCAACAAAAAGGTTGGGCATTGCGTGAATCATTCCGTGACAAACCCTTACTGAATGCCCTATTCGCGCCGCACGCGCCGTACACGGTTTCGGACGAACCTTTGCAACAAATGCACGCCTTAGCGGTGGAACATGACATTCCCTTGCACATGCACGTTCACGAAACGGCCTTCGAGGTGATGCAAGCCACCGAACAACACGGCGAACGCCCGTTGGCACGCTTGGCGCGTTTGGGTTTATTGGATCAGCATTTTCTCGCGGTACACATGACGCAATTAAGCGATGAGGAAATCGCTTTATTGGCAGAAAAAGGCACACATGTCGTGCATTGCCCCGAATCCAACCTCAAACTCGCCAGCGGTTTTTGCCCGATTGCCAAACTCAGCGCGGCGGGCGTGAATGTCGCACTTGGCACAGACGGTAATGCCAGCAACAACGATTTGGACATGCTAGGGGAAATGCACACCGCTGCATTACTGGCAAAAGCCGTCGCAGGCGATGCCAGCGCGATTCCCGCCAGCCAAGCCTTACGCATGGCCACCATCAATGGTGCTAAAGCTTTGGGTTTGGATCATGCCATTGGCTCGCTTGAATTAGGCAAAGCCGCCGACCTGATTGCCATTGATTTTGGCGTGCTGGAAAGCCAACCGTTATATGACCCTGTTTCACATTTGGTTTATTGCACAACCCGCAACCAAATCACACATACTTGGGTAAACGGTCGCTTATTGTTGGACAATCGCCCACGCACGACGCATGATGTAGCAGCCCTGATTGGCCATGCACAATCAAGGCAAGCTCAAATTCGAGACACCCCGTGACCACCAC
>CAZEQX010000122.1:0-7601 GCA_964514635.1 uncultured Thiothrix sp. | reverse complement strand
CGTAAGCTGCCGGAAATGCCGAGTAATTTTAAGGTGCTCATGAGGTGTCCTTGCTATCGTGTTATGGTGGTTAGGATTATTTCATGAACACGCCGATTTGTTGCTGCATTCTCGGTTAAACCTGTTTTAACGGCTGGCTAAATAGCGTGGCAATGGTTTAATTCCATTGGTACTTAAAGCGCGTCATGAACCTTAACCCTTTGCCTTTACTGTCATTATCACCTAGCCCAAAGGATAAACCAGCACCGAGTTCCATGCCTTTGATGGGTTTCCAATACACGCCGGGCGTGACCCAGCGTTTGAGCTTGCTGCGGTTGTATTCGCCAAGTGTGACTGCTGCGGTGAAATGATCATCATTGGCTAGGGTGTGTTCACTGCCCAAGCTTAGGTTGTCTGTCGGGGGGGGATACTGCGTTTGTATGTCGAGTGTGATACGGCTTTTGGGTTGAATGCGTATGGATGGCTGGTATTCAAGTCGCAGGGCTGTAGACGGCGTGTCGGAAAGGGAAGGAGAAGGTGTGTCCTCTGCCTTTGCAACCATGCCACAACCTAGGCTACTAAATAGTAGCCCAGAGATAAATAAACGGATATACCTAGCCATTAGCCCCTCCTAAAACGCTTGTATTGATTAGCGACTGGGGTAATGGCACTACGCCCAATCAAGTCAACGAAAAGTGTCAAGCGAATCTAGGGGGAAAGGCAAGAAAAGGCAGACAAACGTTATGATTTTTATCAAGGTTGTATCCACGCTGGGTAGAATAATGTTCCAACAATGCCCAATACCACTAGCGCAATGAGGATTTGGGCGAGGCTAACGGTTTGAATCGGTTCTTCAAATTGAAATGGTTTGTTCATTGATTTTTGACAATGTTTAAGGATTGATACTGACATTAAAAAGCTTCTGTACTGTTTACGTCTAGTAGTTTTTCGGCAGATTTACGTCCAAACAACCAGAACATTGTTGGGGTTAAAAACGTATCCAATAACGTGGAGCTGATTAAGCCAGAGAAAATCACTACGGCGACAGGATGCAAGATTTCCGTTCCGGGTTGTTCGGCTTCAAACAGCAAGGGCATGAGCGCGAATGCGGCTACCAATGCGGTCATTAAGACGGGGGAAAGACGTTCCAACGAACCACGAATAATCATCGTACGGCTGAAATGCTCTCCTTCGAGCCGCATTAAGTTGAGGTAATGGCTGGTCTTGAGAATGCCGTTGCGCGTCGAAATGCCTGCGAGAGTAATGAAGCCGATTAGTGCTGCGATAGAAAGCGGTTGCCCCGATAGCCACAAGCCAATCACGCTACCCACCAGTGCCAACGGAATATTTGCCATAATCAGTAATGCCAAAGTGGTGGACTGGTAACGGCTATACAAGGTCAAAAATACCAGCAATGCTGCCAAACCTGCCAATAGTGTGATGCGTTGTGCGGCTTGTTCCTGCGCTTCAAACTGTCCGCCGATGGTGATGAAATACCCTTCGGGCAAGGGGAAATCTGCCACTTTTGCGCGTATAGCCGCCACCACATCGGATAAGGCTCGCCCTTGCACGTTGGCGGATAATACAATGCGTCGCTGCCCATTATCGCGTGCTACTTGGTTAGGTCCATCGCTTTCTTCGATTTTAGCGAGTTTGCTTAATGGCACTTGCCCCAATGGGGTATTGATCAGCAAATCTTGCAATTGAGCGGTGGAACGTGCTGCTTCCGGCAAGCGTAACACCAACTTGAAGCGGCGATTACCATCAACGATTTCATTAATGCTTGCACCATCGACCAGCATTTGTAATTCGCGTAATAATGCCGCCCCCGACAAGCCATATTGCCCCGCTACTGCATAATCAACGTAAACTTTGATTTGGGGAGCAAGCACTTGTTTTTCCATGTTCAAGTCTGCCACGCCGTCAACAGTAGCCAGTGCTTGTTGCAAGCGTTCGCCTTGAGAGCGGAGCGTGTCAAGATCATCACCAAACAGCTTGATGGCGATTTGCGCCCGTACCCCTGACAACATGTGGTCAATACGGTGGGAAATCGGTTGCCCAATACTCACATTGATGGGTAAGGAGGCAAGGCGGGAACGGATGTCGGCATACACCACGTCCATTGGGCGTGCTGAGGGTTTTAAGGCAATGTCCAGTTCGCTATTGTGTACCCCTTCGGCGTGTTCGTCCAGTTCGGCACGTCCAGAACGCCGCCCAACGTGAACAATTTCCGGTACGGCTTGCAGCAAGGTTTCGGCTTTGGCAGCAATGCGTACCGATTCTGCTAAGGTCACACCTGGGGTTAAACGCACACTTACCAATAATGTGCCTTCATTGAACGGCGGTAAAAATGTGGTTGGGAATAATGGTACAAGGCTACCCGCCAGTAATACTGCCACCAACCCCATGCCAAGCAAGGTGCGCGGGAAATCCAGCATGGTTTCCAGAGCCTTGGCATAACCGTGTTTAAGCCAGCGCACCAACAACGGTTCGGGGTGGTCAAGCTGTTTCATTTGCGGCAGTAAATAATACGCCATAACGGGGGTGAGGGTTACAGACACCAACATCGACACTAGAATCGAGGTAATATAGGCAATGCCCAACGGCACAAACAATTTGCCTTCCATTCCCGGCAAGGCGAACAGCGGCAAAAACACCAGCACCACAATAATGGTGGCGTATACAATCGCCGAACGCACTTCCAGCGTGGCGTGCAATACGATTTTCATCGGTGTGAGTTGGGTTTTGTGCAAACGGTTATTACGCAAGCGGCGGATGACGTTTTCTACCCCTACTACTGCATCGTCCACCAGCTCGCCGATGGCAATCGCCAAGCCGCCCAAGGTCATGGTGTTGATCGACAAGCCTAGATAACGGAATACCAACACCGTACACAAGATCGATAGCGGGATCGCCATCAGGGAAATGAAAGTGGTGCGGAAATTCCCTAAAAACAGGAACAGGATCACCATGACCAGCACTGATGCCAGTACTAGCTTGTGTTCCAGATTACCGATGGAAGCTTCAATGAAACTGGCCTGGCGGAAGGTGATGCGCGGTTCAGCCATGCCTTGTGGCAGGCTGGTTTTCATGGATGCTAGAGCGGTTTCTATTGCTTGGGTCAGTTGGATGGTATCCGCGCTGGGTTGTTTTTGAATACCTAAAATGACAGCAGGTTGCCCGTTAAACCCCGCATCCCCGCGCTTGGTTTTGGGTGCGAAGGTAACACTTGCTACTTGTTTGAGTAGAATTGCTTGCCCCGCATTGGCAGTGATCGCAAGGTTTTGTAAATCATCGAGGCTGGAAGTACGCCCAATATGGCGGATCAAATACTCCTTGCCATTCAGTTCCATGAACCCGCCGGAGGTATTATTGGCAAATCCTTCCAGTGCATTGGTCAGTTGGGTTAGGCTAATCCCCAAATCCGTCATGCGGCGCATATCCGGCTGTACCTGAAACTGGCGCACCTCACCGCCAATCGGGATGACTTGCGCCACACCTGCAATCGACAGTAAGCGCGGGCGTAACACCCAGTCGGCGTACTCGCGTACCGCCATTGGCTCAATCTTGGTGGAGTCAATGGGAATTGCCACCATCATGATTTCGCCCATGACCGACGACACGGCTCCCATTTGAGGGATGATTCCAGCGGGTAAACCGCTTTCCATTGTGTTGAGGCGTTCGCTGACCATTTGACGGGCGCGGTAAATGTCAGTATTCCAGTCAAAAACGGCGTAAACAAACGATAATCCAGCACTAGAAACCGAGCGCACAGATTCTATCCCCGGCAAGCCGTTAAGGGTGGTTTCCAGTGGCGAGCTGATTAAGCGTTCGACCTCTTCGGAAGCCATGCCGCCCGCTTCGGTCATAAGTGTTACCGTTGGGCGATTGAGATCAGGGAATACATCCACCGACGTTTGCGGCAATTGCATTGCACCATATGCCATCAGGATAGCACTTGCCACCAACACCAGCAGGCGGTTGCCAAGGCTGGCATTCAATAACCAGTTAAACATGACGGTCTCCTAACGGATTTGGTTAATTAGGTTAGTGGCTTGTACCACTACGCGCTCACCGTCTCGTAACCCAGCGGTAATCATCACCCGTTCACTATCCAGTGGTTGGTATTGCACCACTCGCGGGGCGTATTGTTCTGGTGCGATTTTGACCCATACTACTGTTTGATTACTGGGGTTACGCGCAAGAGCTTCCGTAGGGACAGCAACACCTCGCAGGGTTTCGCGGGTTTGCACGGTCACTTGTACGAGTAAGCCTGCGGCGAACTGGGCAAGTGCCTCACCTTCGACACTGAAGCGCAGGGGTAGTGCTTGTTGGCGTAGTTGTGGGCTTTGCCCTTGGTAACGTAGCGGCAGGGTTTGCTTGCCGATGCTGGCACTGGCGGCGGCGATGTTGGCGGGCAAGGCGGGATCATAGGTGATTGCTTCCACCTGTAGTTTGTTAGGGTCGATGATTTCCAGCAATAAGTCACCCGCTTGCACGGCTTGCCCGTTAGCGGCATGGCTGGCGGTGACAATGCCACTGATGGGGGAATTTATGGTTTCGGTAGTGCCTTTTGCTCCTTTGCGGAACACGGCAAGACGGGCTTGCAAACTGCGTACAGCGGTGGCGGCAGCATCGACTTCGCGTCGTGCAATAACGTCTTCCACGCTTTTAAGGCGTTGATATTCCAACTCTGCCAACTTGAGCTGTTCTTGCAAGTCAGCCATTTCGACAGCTTGATTGGTAGTCTCCTGTGCGTCTTTGGCAAGGGTAAGCGTAGCGAGGTTTTGCCCTTTTGCTACTTTATCGCCAATCGCGGGTAGGCTACCGTTGGCAATGTCGAGCCGTCCGGCTTGCAGGGTCTGTACTTTGCTGCTGGCATTCGTATCCGCCACGACCTGAGCATTGAGGGTAAAGCTGCGCGGTAAAGTTGCGAATTTAGTAGGTTTGGTGCGAACTTGGATAAAACGCTGGGTCGTTTTGGGTAAAAATACGCTGCCATCCGGTTGGCGTTGTGGTGTATTGAGATTCATTATGACGGAGGCTGTATTGTCATGCCCGTCATGTGCTGTCACCAACGTGGGTAATAGGAAGGCTAGAAACAGTAACGTTGGTTTCATGCTCGTACCTTTTGTTGTTGGCGGTCATAGTGCAGGGTAAGGATGACAATCACTAATGCGATTAATCCTAGACCCATTAGCCACGGTACAAAAAATTCCCAGTCGTCGCTTAGCTCGGTGGTTGTGGTTTCCAGGTAGTTTATATCTGTTGTGTGTACATCCATATCGCCTGTGAGCGTATCGCTGACTTTTTCACTTGTGGAAATCTTGGCTTGTACTGTGTATTCCCCTTTTGGGAGCGGTTGTGGCAATGTCGCATGGTAACTGCCATCGTTTTCTGCTTCGGCTTTCATACGCTGCTCTGCAATTTCCAGTTCCACACTGGCATTAGTAATAGGGGCATTGCTGGCGTGTTCATCAAGAAACAGATGCAACCCGTCTTGTTCTAACGTACCGACCAGTTCAAATTGTGCGGATTCCATCACCAAACGCGGCGCGGCGGGAGTGGTGGGGGGAGTCTTCTCCTCACCGTGGTCATGCCCATCGCCTGCAAAGGTGGTACAGGCGAACATTAGGTTGCATACGCAACCTGCAAGTAATTTTCGCATGATTTGTCCGCCTTATCGTTGGTGGGGTTGGTTGTGCCAAACAATAGCAGTGTGGTGTATGCCAACTTGCCACGGCTGTTGTAGCGGAATACGAAAGTGTGACGCATTCGGGGAACGGCGTTGTTTGATTGCCCCGCTGTAATCCGTTTGCCCGCTTTGCAGTACTTTGCCGTTGGAATCGGTCACGGTGTAGTCCAAATGCCCGAAATGCACGGGGTTATGCCCAATACGCGCAAGGTTTCCTGTGAGTGTTGTGCCTTCCACCCGCACGTCATGAAAAGCCACGGTGGATGCGCCGTCGACGCGGATGCCTTGTGTTTGCACAGGGGTATTTTCGATGGATGTCGCACAGCCGACAATCAATAGCGGCAATAATGCAGCCAATAGTTTCTTGTTCATGGTTTTCCTGAATCCGGTTCAAACAATCAAAAGGTGAAAACTGATGAAAACGCGGTCAGGCAATCGGGGGGCGAATCAGTAGGTCAGCGTGCGGATTACGGTAGGAGTCAAAAGCAAAAGGCGGAATCACAGCACCCAGTTGGGTGAGCGGCAATGACAAAGCAGACGTAGGAACAGCAACATTCCCTGCTGTACTATGGCAGCATTGGTGGTGATGTTCACCAACGCTGTCTTGTTGTCCTGCATGATGGGTAACATGGTGTTGCACCATTGCCATTGCAGCACAATGTATGGTCTGGCTATTTGGAGTCGTCGCCGGAAGATCAACATGCCAATCCGCCGCGCTCACAGCCGCCTGTGCCAGCAGAATGCAGGCAAGCAGCAATGATAATAAATGGTGGATGGTTATGTTGCGCATAGCACCAGATTAAACCAGTATTGCGGCAAAATGCAAGTGGGCTTAATCCCATTCGTAGTTGAGGCGCGTCATGACGCGGTGTCCGTCGGTATCATTGACACCGATTCCAACCCCTGCACCCAATTCCAAGTTTTTGCTGGGTTTCCAAAAGATACCCGGTGTAACCCAACTTTCTTCCTCACTCCAGTTGTATTCACCTGTCAGGACATGGCTACCCATCGCGTGAAATGCTGCCAGATTCGCAAAGGCTGTATCTTCACCATCGCTGCGTTCATTTCCGACTTGTAAGCTGGCTTGCGTGTTACCTGTCTTGCTTAATTCTCGTGCGGCAACAACGTAAACTTCATCACTATCGGCAGCATCTTCGCCTACGATGTCTTCGTCACCGTTGGCAAATTCGTGTTCGTAACCCAAGGCAACACTGGTGGGCGAGCCACTGATGTGCATCCAGTTCTTTTTCAAACCTAAACGGGTATTACCCCGACCTCTAGTGGTTTCAAGGGTTTCGTCTTCTGGTTTGATACGGATGTAAGGCGAGCTTTCTAATTCCAACTGCAAACTGTCAGTTAAGCCGTATTCTAGGCCTGTGCTGACTTCAGTGGTTTTGGCCTCATCATCTTTGCCAAAATCCGCCCCGAGAGAAATCTGCCATTCGCCTTGTTCTTGGTTAAACACCGACTCCGTTTGGAAGAAGTCATTTAAGGCTTGGTTTTTTTCTGCTGCATGATCCTCATCCGCAAAACACGGGGCGCACAATAAGGTGCTGATCAAACTGACCAGCAAATTACGTTGTAAAGTCATAGAAACTCCGGTTAGAACTTACACAGGCTATCGCGTTGCTCGAAGCCCAACGTATCTAAGTTATTGGTTTGGTGTAGAAAACCTTGTAAAGGGGCGCGTTCGATTACCCAATTATCCGTGGATAATAATAATGGCTGGCGCAATTGATGATCCCACGGGCGGAAATCACTCGCGTTGCCTTTCGTACCATCCAATGCATTATCCGGCGTGCTCAAAAAGTCGCGGAGTTTGGCGAAATCGTCGGTATTGGTGTGTTGCACGGCACGCCCAACGGTTTTAATCGCCATCCATGCTGCCCAATCCACCGCCGCCATGTGACGATTAGCTTGTTTTTCA
>CAZEQX010000121.1:0-7665 GCA_964514635.1 uncultured Thiothrix sp. | reverse complement strand
ACGCGGTAATGGCAGCCGCGAAGATATTACCGCACGGGTGATTGATATTGTTGCACCTTTTGGTAAAGGACAACGGGGTTTAATTATCGCGCCTCCCAAGGCGGGTAAAACCATTATGCTGCAAAATATTGCGCAAAGTATCGCCTCTAATTACCCTGAATGTTATTTAATCGTTTTATTAATTGACGAACGTCCTGAAGAAGTGACGGAAATGTCGCGCATGGTACAAGGGGAGGTTATTTCTTCTACCTTTGACGAACCCGCCGCGCGTCACGTTCAAGTCGCAGAAATGGTCATCGAAAAAGCCAAACGTTTGGTCGAACACAAGCGCGACGTGGTGATTTTGTTGGATTCCATTACCCGTCTAGCCCGCGCTTACAATACGGTTGTGCCTTCATCGGGTAAGGTTCTGACAGGTGGTGTGGATGCCAATGCGTTGCACCGCCCGAAGCGTTTCTTTGGGGCAGCGCGTAATATCGAAGAAGGCGGTAGTTTAACCATTATCGCGACTGCTTTGATCGATACTGGCTCGAAAATGGATGAGGTTATTTACGAGGAATTCAAAGGTACGGGTAATATGGAAATCCACCTTGATCGTCGTATTTCCGAAAAACGTGTGTTCCCAGCGATTAACATTAATCGTTCAGGCACGCGCCGCGAAGAATTGCTCACCACACAAGACGAATTACAAACCTTGTGGGTATTGCGCAAATTCTTGCACGGTATGGATGAGTTGGAAGCAATGGAATTGTTATTCGACAAATTATCTAAAACCAAAACCAACAGCGAGTTCTTTGACGTGATGCGACGCGGATAAAATCGCGACTTCCTGCATTTTCCCTGCTTATCATTAAGTGAGGGAAATGCGGGGATTAAGCCGTTAAATCATCTAGTGTTAAGTGTTCTTCTCGTAAATAGTGTTCTAAACGCTGTTGGTCAATCACAAGACTTAAACAGAAATCACCACTGTCTGTAATGGTTTCTGTTTGAATGGCTTTGTCCGCATACAATTTAGCGCGTAAACGGGCTTGGTGTGGCGCAAGTTGCAATTCGCCTTTAAATAATTGCCCTGCAAAATAATCACCCAAATACCCCAATAAAGCACCCAGACCCAAATGTTCCCGCGCTGAAACGTAAATGCGCGTAGGGTTAAGTCCGTCGCCTTGTTCGATATGTGGCTGTTGCCCACCAAGATCGATCTTATTCATGATCTCGATTTGGGGAACATGTTCCGCACCAATTTCAGCAATGACTTTATTTACTTGGTCGCGGTATAACTCGCGTTGTTCATCGTGGCTATCAGTAACGTGTAACAGCAAGTCTGCGTCAATGGTTTCTTGCAGTGTCGAGCGGAAGGCGGCGACTAAATCGTGTGGCAAGTTACGAATAAAACCCACAGTATCGGCGAGAATGATTTCCCGCTGGTTAGGCAGGCAAACACGTCGCAGTGTTGGGTCAAGTGTGGCAAATAATTGGTTTTCAGCATAAACATCGGCGTTCGTTAGAGCATTAAATAGCGTGGATTTACCCGCATTGGTGTAGCCTACTAACGAAACGGTAGGAATGTCGGCTTTTTTGCGTGATTGCCGCCCCTGTTCGCGCTGATTCTGGACTTTTTCGAGACGTTTGTGAATTTGCTTAATGCGCTCGCCGATCAAACGGCGGTCGGTCTCTAATTGCGTTTCTCCGGGGCCACGCATCCCAATCCCACCTTTTTGCCGTTCCAAATGTGTCCAGCCGCGCACTAGGCGCGTTGAAAGGTGTTTGAGTTGTGCCAGTTCGACTTGTAATTTACCTTCGTGACTGCGGGCGCGTTGCGCGAAAATATCGAGAATTAAACCTGTGCGGTCCAACACACGGCATTGCAGCAGTTTTTCGAGGTTGCGCTCTTGGGCGGGGGAAAGTGTGTGGTCGAAGATCACCAAATCCGCGTCGTTAGATTCGCGTTGTTCGCGGATCTCTTGGGCTTTACCTTCACCAACAAAGTAGCGAGGGTCTGGATTTTGGCGCGTACCCGTCACAAGGCTGGTGACTTTCGCACCAGCCGAGCGGGCTAATTCAATAAACTCAGTCGCATCTGGTGAAGACTGCGTTGTGGGAAAGCTGATTTGAACCAAAACAGCATTTTCGCCACCACCGGGGCGTTCAAATAATTCCAATCAACACCTTTTGCGTTTGCAATCCCAACATGGTTTCAACTTATTCTGGAGCCAGATTTAACTTAATTGGGCGTGCTGGAACGATAGTGGAAATAGCATGTTTGTAAACCAATTGGCTGACTGTGTTCCCCAGTAGTACAACGAATTGGTCAAAGGATTCAACATGCCCTTGAAGTTTGATACCGTTGACTAAATAAATCGAGACCGGAATCCGTTCCTTTCTCAGAGCATTAAGGAAGGGTTCTTGTAAAGTGTGCCCTTTCGACATGAGCTTCTCCTAAAATAATTCTTTGGGTTTGTGGTTGTTATGGTCTTACAACTAAAGCAGGAATTAGTTGCAAGCCAGTCGCTTCTTTCCATCGACGCCTAAAAGCTTACCTGTTTTACCGCTTTGCCAGAACATCAGTTTGTCGGACATATCCTTTCATCCGCCAATAAACGCTGAAACGTTGCTGATAAGCGATGAAAGGCTACATTCTTGGGGATTATACACGGAAATATCCTTTTCGGAACGTAACCAAGTCATTTGACGTTTAGCAAGCTGCCGCGTGGCGACGATAGCACGATCACGCATTTGAGTGTAGTCTATTTTTTCATTTAAATAATCCCAGACTTGACGATAACCAACGGCACGAATCGCGGGTAAGTGTGCATCTAAATCGCCACGTTGCCAAAGTTGGGTTACTTCATCGATAAACCCTTGTTTTAACATCAAATCAAAACGCCGCGCAAGGCGTTCATGCAGCCATGTACGGTTTTCGGGAATTAAGGCGATTTTAAGTAATTGGTAAGGGCAGGCATCGTGCCATGCCGCTTGTTGCAAGGCGGTTAGGGATTGCCCTGTTAATTCGTAAACTTCTAGGGCGCGTTGCAAACGTTGTGGGTCATTGGGGTGAATCCGTGCAGCGGCAATCGGGTCAATTTGGGCCAAACGATCATGCAAAGTTTGCCAGCCGTGCGTAGCTGCCTCGGTTTCTAAACGAGCGCGGATGTCAGGGTCAGCTTCGGGTAATTGCGATAAACCGTATTCCAGAGCGCGAAAGTACAGCATTGTGCCGCCGACTAGTAAGGGGATTTTGCCAGCGGCAGTAATATCAGCCATTTCGCGTAATGCGTCGGTGCGAAAGTCGGCAGCGGAATAGGGTTGTGCTGGGTCAAGAAAATCGATCAAACGGTGGGGAGCTTGGGCGAGTGTGGTTGTGTCAGGTTTGGCAGTGCCAATATCCATGCCACGATATACCAATGCTGAATCAACGCTAATGATTTCCACCGGAAAATGTCGGTACAGTTCCACCGCAAGGTCGGTTTTGCCCGTGCCTGTGGGACCCATTAGAAAAATGGCTTTGGGTAAGGTGTGAGATGGGGTAGGGGAATGATTCATCTGCCACGCAAAAAAAGTTTGTCGATTTGTTCGAGGCTTAATGCAACCCATGTCGGGCGACCGTGGTTACATTGCCCGCTACGTTCGGTGCGTTCCATGTCGCGTAATAGGGCGTTCATTTCGGGAATGCTGAGTTTACGATGGGCGCGAACCGAACCATGACACGCCATTGTAGCAAGAATTTCGTTCATTGCCTGCTGTACGCGCTGGCTTGTGCCGTAAGTGATCAAATCAGCCAGTACATCGCGTACCAGCGTGGCGGTATCTGCGTCTTTTAAGAGGCTGGGAACGGCGCGAATCGTGAGTTTTTCTAGCCCTAGGCGGTCTAATTCAAAACCCAAGCTACGGAAGGTGTCGCGGTATTCTTCGGCGATGTCGGCTTCTTTTTTGCTGACATTCACGCTCACAGGCATGAGTAGCGGTTGGGAACGAATCGCGTCTTGCGTCATGCTGGTTTTCAAATGCTCGTAGGTCACGCGCTCATGGGCGGCGTGCATATCCACTACGATCAAGCCTTGCGCAGTTTGTGCCAAAATGTAGATGCCGTGCAATTGCGCTAAAGCATACCCCAGTGGCGGGATTTCATCCGCATCCGTCGCGGCGGGGAGTGGTTCACAGGCAGTCCCTGCATCCGCAGTATCTGTTGGAATACTAGGCGGGATAATAGGCTGGTAAAGCTGTTGGTACACATCCATTGCTTCACGCACGGGCATGGGTAAGCGCGATTGCTGGGCATAATTGCCGCCCCATTGCGGTTTCGCGTTGTGCTCAGGTGGGTATGAAATGGGTGGGGCATTCTGCTGTGTTACTTCCGCACGGCTGCTGTCCATGTCGGGTGTTGTGAATGCGGTAGGTGTTGCTGGGTTGGTTTGTTCAGCGTTAGGGCGCAAATCCGCAATCGCTTGGTGTAAGGTACGAAACAGGAAATCGTGTACCAATCGCCCCTCGCGGAAACGCACTTCCTGTTTGGTGGGGTGTGCATTGACATCCACCCATTGCGGATTTAGCTCTAAAAACAGCACAAAAGCAGGGTGTCGCCCGCCATACATCACGTCCTGATAGGCTTGTTTAACCGCGTGGCTGATCAATTTGTCCCGCACATTGCGCCCATTCACATAGAAATACTGCAAATCGGTTTGGGAACGCGAAAATGTTGGTAATCCTAACCAACCCCACAAGCGCATTCCGGCCGCTTCGTAATCGAAATACACGCTTTGGTTGGCAAATTCGCTACCGCAAATGTCGGCAATGCGGCGTTGGGCTTGCGCCTGATCTTCGGTAGGGCGTAAGCGTAAGAGGTTTTTTTGGTTGTGATTCAGTTCAAAACCCACATCAAAACGGCTTAAAGCCATGCGGCGCACGGTTTCTTCGATGTGGCTAAATTCGGTTTTTTCCGTTTTCAGAAATTTACGCCGTGCAGGCGTGTTAAAAAATAAATCAGCCACGTCCACTGTTGTGCCAGTTGGGTGGGCGACGGGTTCGGGTTCGCCGAAAATTTCTTGTCCATCGCCGAATAGTTGCCAGCCTTGTTCGCTCTCGGTGTGGCGTGAGCTGAGAACAAGGCGTGAAATCGAAGCAATGCTGGGCAATGCTTCGCCACGAAAACCCAAGGTGCGCACTTGCTCAAGGTCTTCGAGGCTGGCAATTTTGCTGGTAGCGTGGCGGCTTAATGCGAGGCTGAGTTCATCGCGCTGAATACCACCGCCATTATCGCGTACTCGAATGCGTTTAACTCCCCCTTGCTCAATGTCGAGACTAATGCGGGTTGAACCTGCATCTAGCGCGTTTTCGAGCAATTCTTTGACCACCGAGGCGGGTCGTTCGACGACCTCACCTGCGGCGATTTGGTTAATCAGGTGGGTGGGGAGTAAGCGAATCGGCATTAGATGCGTGAACCACCTGTCGCGGGTGTGGTAGCGGGTGCAGCAGGTTGCGGTTGGGTTGCACTAGGCGCGGGTAATGCGGGCAACGCAGGTAAAGCCGGAGGTGTTGGAGCGGCTACCGCAGTGGGTGCTGGTGTTGTGACGGGTGCTGGTTGGGCGACTGGCGGTACGGCGACAGATTGTTGCAAGTCTTGCGAACGGTCGCTGTTCACCCCGTATTGCGTCAGAATTTGTGGTTGACGCTTGATCGCTTCTTGGCGGTCAATCACTAACTGGAAGTTTTCAGGGCCTTCCAAGGTGATAAAATCAGCGGTTGAGGCTTGGACTTTGCTGAAGAAATCACGGAAGTTTTTAACGCTTTCGCCGTTGACCTTTTCGATCACCAAATTACTGGTGTGATGGTAGTCTTTGTTAATATCGGCGGGTAACACTTTGGTCATAATGACCGCTTCACCGCGTTCTTCGCTTGGAGCTTCGTAGGTCAGTGTGCCGATTTGTGGGGATGGGTTTTCCATGCCATTAATCACGTTCTGGTTCAACGGCATGAATACTAAGCCACCGAAAATGAAGTAGGTCGGTTGTTTGTCGTACTCGGTGGGTTTGACCAAGAGGTATTCTTTACCCGGTTTGTCCAGATGCAGGCTCACTTCTTGCGTTTGACCTTGACGAATCAGTTTGATTTTCAGGTCTTCGCCAATTTGGTGCATGTCGATGTAATGCGTGTGGTCGATAAACTCACCAGGTCGAAATTCGACCGTACCGTTGTTTTCGATTTTGTGCCCGTCGATTTCGGTCACAATGTCCCCGACTTTGACTTTGCCATCGGCTGGGGAATGTTCGTAAACTTTGTGTACTAACATGCCTGTTTGCGCGTCTTGCAAACCGTATTTGCGGCGCATGGCAGGGTTTTCCATGGATTGTGCGAGGAAACCGTGGAAACCATAGCCGTCGACTTTGCTATCTTTTACGTCGTCTAAAAAGTGCCGAATGATCGGTGTGGGAATCATGTAACCAATATTTTCGGTTAAAAAGCCCGACTGCATCGCTACACCAACCACTTTACCATCGGAAATGACTGGGCCACCGCTGTTACCGAAATTGATAGCGGCATCGACTTGCGCGGCAATCAAGTTTTCACCCGTGTGGACGTAGTTTTGCTTTTCAATGCGGGAAACCACACCGCGCGTAACGCTTAGTGTGTCACCACCAATAGGGAAGCCGTACACTTCGACTTGTTGCTGCATTTTGGGTAAGTCACCAAGGCTTAATGGTTGTACATCTTTGTACACACTGGGGTCTTTGGTGCGCAGCAGTGCTAGGTCGGATTCGTGCGAAATGTAAACCACTTGTGCTTCATGGCGGGTGGTTTCGCCGTGACGTTGTACTTCGAGGAAGGTTGCGTCGGATGCAACGTGGGCATTAGTCAGGATCAAATTGCCTTCGATCATTAACCCTGAACCCGAACCTTTTTGCGAGTCAGAGTTCCAAGGGGATAAGGTTTCGTAAGTGTGTTGCACCACATGCACTTTGACGACCGCGTTTTTGATTTTTTCGCGTGGGTCGTTGCCTTGCGTGTCAGGCAGTGCAGTGAGCGTCGCCGCAGGTGGTACGGGCGTGGTATCAGGCACAGGAACGGGTTCAGCCGGATTGGGCTGTGTTGTTTGTCCATTGGCTGGGGCTGGCGCAGGGGTGGATTGTGGCGCAAGCTGTGTCGTTGGTTGCGATGGATTGATGTCAATCTCAGCCAACAAGTTAGCGGAACTTAATAAACTCAGGGAGAACAGAGCCGCAGTAATAATGGTTGTTTTATGCATTTGGACGAGTCCCTATGGAAGAAATAATCATAGCCCTAAAACTGGGAAGTAAATATTCGGGGACTATAACGTATCCGCCACTGCCGTGAAAGCACTTAATCTAGTGGTAATGTATCGGTTTTTAAGGCAAAACTTGGTATTCTTCGCCGCTTATGCATCGCATGAGTCAGATTAAGACGACAGGACTAGATTGATGACGGACTATAAGCACACCCTTAACCTGCCCACTACTGCCTTCCCAATGCGTGGGGATTTGGCAAAGCGTGAGCCAGTGATGTTGGCGGATTGGGAAAATCGCCAGCTTTATCAACGTTTACGCGAACATGCGGCGGGTCGCCCGAAGTTCGTGTTGCACGATGGCCCACCGTATGCCAATGGCACGATTCACATTGGGCACGCTGTCAATAAAATCCTCAAAGACATTATTG
>CAZEQX010000120.1:0-7688 GCA_964514635.1 uncultured Thiothrix sp. | reverse complement strand
AGGCAATGTTATTGAAGGTACGATGAGTAACCTGTTTGTGGTGCAAGCGGATGGTAGCGTGCTAACGCCCGATTTAACTGCGTGTGGTATTGCAGGGGTAATGCGACGATTTATTGTCCAAACGCTTGCAGAATGGGGGATATGCTGCCACATTCGCGGTGTGACATGGAACGATGTCCAAGATGCACAAGCTCTTTTTATGACTAACTCTCTGATTGGTATATGGTTTGTGCGAGAGTTTGCAGGCAAGCAATACGTTAAGCCTGATTTAGTCCACGCTTTACAACATCACATCCGCACATTGATATGAAGTTAGCTTTGAAATTAGTCAGTGCCATGCTGGCAACCGCTGTCGTGAGTACAGGGTTTGTGGTTTGGTCGCAATACGATAATTTTTTAAATACTCCAGTGAATATCACGCCGACCAATAATCTGCTAGAAATCAAATCGGGTAGCAATATTCGCCAAGTTGCCGCGCAATTGCAAACAGCAGGAGTGATTCAGCACGATTTACTGTTTTTTGCTCATGCGCGTTTAACAGGATTAGCCGATAAATTAAAGGCTGGCGAGTACCAACTTGAAACGGGGATGAAGCCTGATGATGTGTTAAAAAAATTGGTTTCAGGCCAAGCGTTGCAATACCAGCAAAAAATTCTGGAAGGTAAAACTTTTAAGGATATTATGACGGATGTGCGGAATAACCCATTGTTGCAGCAGACATTAAACGATGCAGATTATGCGCAAATCATGCAGAAGTTGGGGGCGATGACAGAGACTAAGCCAGAGGGATGGTTTTTCCCCGACACTTATAATTTCCCGCGCAAGACCACGGATTTGGATTTTTTGCAGCGCAGCTATAAAGATATGCAGCGTTATTTGCAGAAAGCGTGGGATGGGCGTGTGCCGAATCCACACATTAAAACGCCTTACGAAGCATTGATTTTAGCTTCGATTGTGGAAAAAGAAACGGGTTTGCCAGAAGAGCGTCCATTAGTGGCGCGAGTGTTCTTGAATCGTTTGGCAAAGAACATGATGTTGCAAACCGACCCTACCGTGATTTACGGTTTGGGCGATAAATACGACGGTAATATCCGCAAGGTTGATTTGCAGACCGACACACCTTACAACACTTATACCCGTTTTGGTTTGCCCCCCACTCCGATTGCCACGCCAAGCAAAGCGGCAATTGATGCGGTTATGCACCCTGCAAGCAGTGATGCGCTGTATTTTGTGGCAACCACGCCGGGCGGGGTCTCGAAGTTTTCGACAACCTTAGATGAGCATAATCGCGCTGTGCAGCAATACATTGTGAATCGCAATAAGGCGAATGCAGCAGCGAATGAGGCGGCTGCCCCGTCGATTCCCCCCGCAGTACCAACAACAGGAGCAAAGCCTTGAAACGTGGTGTCTTTATTACCCTCGAAGGTGGAGAAGGTGCGGGTAAAAGCACGAATGTGCAGTGGTTAGCCGATTATTTGCGGGCGCGTGGTAAGACGGTTCTCGTCACACGCGAACCGGGTGGGACAACTGTTGGGGAGGCGATTCGTGGTGTTTTGCTTGATCCTGAACTGCCTGCGATGCACAGCGATACCGAATTACTGCTGATGTTTGCGGCGCGTAATGAGCATTTACAGCGCAAAATTTTACCAGCTCTTGCCCAAGGAACGTGGGTATTGTGTGATCGTTTTACCGACGCGACTTACGCTTATCAGGGGTTTGGACGTGGTATTGATCAACAGCGTATTGGTGCATTGGAAACGTGGGTTCAGGGGGAATTGCGTCCTGACTATGTGTTGTTGTTTGATTTGGATGTGGCAACAGGGATGACTCGTGCGCACGCTCGCGGCAGAGCGGATCGTTTTGAGCAAGAACACAGCACGTTTTTTGAGAAAATTCGCGCAGGTTATTTGCAACGTGCAGCGCAACAGCCAGAATGTTACCCGATTATTAATGCGGCACTGGCTTTGGATGAAGTGCAAGCACAATTACAAACCGCAATCGAGCAAATTATCCAACAAGCGGATGCTACACCTTTATGATTTACCCGTGGCAACAAGATGCTTGGGAAACCGTGCAAAATGCTCGACAACGTGATCGTTTGCCACACGCATTATTGTTTACGGGGGAAGATGGTTGTGGCAATGAAGGTTTTGTGCGGGTATTAGCGCAAAGTTTGTTGTGTTTAGAACCCATTGCAACTGGTGCGGCTTGTGGGCAATGCCGCAGTTGCCAAGTTTTTGCGGGACAAGCTCACCCTGATTACATGGCTGTGGGATTGCAAGAGGATCGCCAAGCCATTGTTATTGAACAGATTCGTGAGCTAAATCACTTTCTTGGTTTGAGCCGCAGTTATAGCCCTCGTCGTGTTGTGGTGATTTACCCAGCCGAACGTATGAATGTTAATGCGGCGAATAGTCTTTTGAAATCGTTAGAAGAACCTGCCAACAATACGCACATTTTGCTGTTAAGTTCGCATCCGGCATTGCTCTTATCGACAATTCGTAGCCGTTGTCAGATGATGCGTTTGCCTGTGCCGAGTACGGAATCTGCGTTGTTGTGGTTGAAACAGCAAACGTTACAGCACGATGCGCAGTTGTTGCTTACGGCCGCTCGTGGGCGACCGATGGCAGCTTTGCAGTTGGATAGTACGGATATGCTGATACAACGTCAGCAGTGGTTGGCACATATTGCACAGATGATTTCAGGGCGGGGAAATATTGTTGAAATTTCAGCCCAATGGGAAAAATACGATAAAACAGTATTGCTGGATTGGCAATTGGATTGCGTACATGGTTTGATTAAACAGTTGTCAGTTAATCAGAATTATACAGGCTATTTACCTGATTTGAATGACTTTTTAACGCTAACGCGCCCAACCATTTGGGAGATACATGCAGGTTTACTTGAGCTGAAAAAAATAGCCATTCATCCAATTAATCCCCGATTATTTGTCGAGTCCATGTTAATGTTGTGGCAGGTAAAATTAAGTCATAATTACCACTTATAGTAGTTCTTCTTAATTAGGTCAACAGGGGAGGGGAATGAACGAATCACAACCTGCGGCTTCGGGTCGGCAGCGTAATGCAACAGGACAATTGTCAATGGCAATCAGCGACAAGGCTGCATTGCACGCTTGTTACATGCCATTTATTAAGGATGGCGCGATTTTTGTCCCTACTACTGAGCGTTTTGGGCTGCATCATGATGTGGTTTTACAGCTACGTTTGGTGGAAGAAGGTAAAAAATTGGTGATTAGTGGGCGAGTGGTTTGGATCTCGACGGGGATGGGGCAGCGGGGAACAAGCCCAGGCGTGGGGTTGCAATTCACCGGAGAACATCGTTTGCGTGTCAAACAATTCATTGAAGAAGTATTAGGCGATGTACTCAAACAACCGCCTAATAATCCTGCTTACTAGTGGCTACCGTATCAGGCCGCTAGTTTTAATAGCGTCTTAAGTTCCAATAGCGAATCAACCACCGCATCAGGTTGGTAAGCGCGAATATCTTCACCGTGGTTATAACCGTAGCTGGTGCAGATAATGGGAAAACCTGCTGCACGAGCAGCCTGCACATCGGATTTGGAATCCCCCACCATTAACGACTCAATAGGGGTAACGCCTAAGTGTTCGGCTGCGTACAAAAGCGGTAACGGATGGGGCTTTTTCTCCGGTAATGAATCGCCACTAATCACCAGTTGGAAATAATCGCGAATCCCTAACTGTTGCAATAATGGTAAGGTAAATTGCTCGGCCTTATTGGTGACGCAACCTAGTTGAATATCTGTGCTTGAATGGAGAAACGCCAGTATCTCGGTTACGCCCGCGTAGAGGCGGCTATTGCCAGAAGTATTTTCACCGTAAAGCCGCATGAAAATGGGCAATGCTTGGGCGAATAACTCAGGGTCTGGATTAGCTGTCATGCTGTTGGTTAAGGCGCGACCAACAAGGTTTTGCACTCCGTTACCTACCCAATGACGCACAGCCGTTTCCCCACGTTCGGGCAAACCAAGGTGACGCATCATGCCGTCGATGGCAGCGGCTAAATCGGGTACGCTGTCAACTAATGTGCCATCGAGGTCGAACAGAATCATTTTGGGTTTGAAGCTGAGCATCTGTTACACCGTTGCCTCTGCCAGTTGGGCGCGGAAAGCAGCTAACACGCTTTCGTAATGGTGCGGATCAGTGCTTTTGGCAGCACCAAATACCGCAGAACCTGCCACGAATGTATCTGCTCCTGCCTCTTTAATCGCTTTGATATTGTCGATTTTTACACCGCCATCGATTTCTAAACGAATGTCGCAACCCGACTCATCAATCAGTCGGCGTGCTTGGCGCAGTTTGTTGAGTGTGGCGGGGATAAAGCTTTGTCCACCGAAACCAGGGTTGACTGACATCAGCAAAATCATGTCGACTTTATCCATGACATATTCCAAGCACGACAAGGGCGTTGCAGGGTTGAAAACCAAACCTGATTTACAGCCGCAATCGCGGATTAGTTGTAAGCTGCGGTCAATGTGTTCAGAGGCTTCGGGATGGAAGGTGATGTAAGTCGCGCCCGCTTTGGCAAAGTCGGGAATAATGCGATCCACAGGTTTGACCATCAAATGCACATCAATCGGTGCGGTAACGCCATGTTTACGCAAAGCTTCGCAGACCAGCGGACCGATGGTGAGGTTGGGAACATAGTGGTTGTCCATGACATCAAAATGCACCACGTCTGCACCCGATGCCAGTACATTGACAACTTCTTCGCCAAGACGGGCGAAATCCGCCGATAAAATCGAGGGCGCAATGAAATCAGCCTGACGTGCCATAAATCACCTTTAACCTTTTTTGTTGGCAATCAAAACCGCTGACTGTACCGTAAAGGCCACATGAATGCAGCCTTTTTGCCCGCTCTTTCACAAGGTGGAGTAGGACATACCCACCGAGTACACGTCGACATCTGTTTCATAGGCGGAATCTGCCCCAACGTTGAATGAGTGTTCCCATTCGCCACGAATATGGACATTATCATTTAGGCGATATTGTACGCCGCCACCTATCAGAGGGCTTGTGCCATTGTCGGTGGATTGCTGGGAAACACCGCCACTATTTTGAGTGGTTTCTCGTTCCCAGAATAATGCACCAGCTTTACCAAAGGCTTCGGTGTTGGGCATCACGGGTACATAACCGACACCCGTTACAGAAATGCCTGTGGCTTGATTGTCAAGACTGGCGGGGTTGCCAGCTCCTGTTGTTCCATTGAGCTGGCTACCGCCAAGGGAATGGTAAGTCACTTCACCACCAAACATGGGATTCAAGCGTACACCGCCAAAGGCTTTCCAAGTGGTATCGCGATTGTCACATTTTCCATTGAAGAATGGGTCATTGCAGGTATCGCCTTGGCGTGCAGCACCCAAGCTGCCACCAGCGTAGAGCTTTGGGCCGGTGGCAAAATCGGCAGTGCTGGTTGTATCGTTGGTGTATTCATAGCCGTCTTCTGCATAGGCAATACCTTGCAGGGCACTACACAATAAACCGCACAGAGCGGTGTGAGCGAGGAGCGGTTTCAATTTGTATCCCCTTTAGAGTGTCGAAAACACAGCTCCAACACTGTACATGCTGGCATCGGTTTTATAGCTGGTGTCTTTAGCCGTGTCGAAAACCTGTTCGTATTCACCACGCACGGACAAATTATCATTGACGCGATACTGCGCTCCTGCACCTAACAATGTGCCTAGGCCACTGTTGGTGCTATTGGTATTGAGTGCAGAATCATCAGGTACTTCGACTTTGCCGTCTTGTTGCCAGTAGGCAATACCTGCTTTACCGATTAGTTCAGTATTGGGAGCAACGGGTAGGTAGCCCACACCTGCTAAATAGGATGCGGATAATTCGCTGCTAACGTTCGCATCTCCGAGCGAAAAACCGCGCTCGGATAAGATTTCGCCTTTTGCGGTACTTTCACCGAAATCCATGTAGCCTGCTTCCACACCGACAGACGGTAGCATGTTGGCATCATAGGTGGGGGCAAGGCGTGTACCTGCGAAGACCTTATAGCCTGTACCAGACGTTTCACAATCGCGTGAATTATCGACCGTATCACAAGCACCTTCTTGGTCAATACCGCCAACACTTGCCCCCCCGTAGAAGGTCATGTTGTTGGGCACGCCATAACCTTCATACCCCCCCGCAAACGCCGTATTTGCCAATAGCGCGACTCCCGCGAGTGAGCAGGATACATAATGTTTCATACAAGCCCCTTTTTATAATGAGATTTTTAGTTATTAATAATCAAAGTGAAGAAAAGGTTACACCGACGCTGAGTAAATCAATATCACCAGAGGTATCCAGTGAAGGTTTGCCGACATCTTTAAAGCGTTCCCATTCGGCACGGATTCCCATATTGTCGCCGAGATCGTAATTCGCACCAGCCCCGACTAATACATCTGTACCTGTTTCTTTGTCATCACCACTGGCAGAATGATGCTTGGCACTCCACCGCGCTGCGCCTGCTTTGCCAAAAACTTCAATTTGATCGTTTAGTGGGAAGCCTGCCACGCCTGCTACAGTGAAGGCAGTGGTGTCTTGGGAAACGGCATTACCGCTGGTGTCTTTGCCTTGTAATGTGCCAAGGTTGGCGTAACCGCCTTCCAGCACGATATTTTCATTCAGGCGCATACCTGCGAATAACTTCCAGTTTTTGTCATTATTAGAGCAGTCTTGTAAATCTTGGCAAAAGTCATCACTGCTACTTTGCCCGATGCTCGCACCGAGGTAGTTATTGGCTTGTTCATCTGCATCAAGCGGAGTCAACGGTTTGAAAACATTAGCAGAGGAGCTTCCGGCTGCCGCAGTAGCATTGGCTAAGGATAACGCGACGATGCTCGCAAGAGCGGCGATGTGGGTCAGTTTCATGTGTTGTGCCCCGATTTGTTTATTGTTGTTATTAACAGGCTGTTAATCTACTTGCTATGGTATATCTAACGATTATGACTGTAAATTAACGGTGAAGTTTCTCGGAAAACTAACCGATAATCGGAAGGTTTTGGGGGATTGATTGTGTAAGAATTGATCTTTTTCGCGCCGAAACTGGTCGATTTGTTGCCACCGACCAGTCTGGCAAGAGGGGCTTTAACGCAGGTGAGATTTCAATGCAGCCGCACGTTGTGGGAAATTGATTTCCAATACGCGCAAACTGTCAGCCGCTAAATCGGGTTTACCCAGTTGGGATGCTGCTTTGACCTTGATTTCTAAAGCATCGACCACCGCAGGAGAGCCTTCGTAATGTTTAATCGCGTATTCAGCGCGGTTAAATGCCGCCAGCCATGCTCCGCGCGTCATGTAGTAATTGGCGACATTGACTTCTGATTGTGCCAAACTGTTACGCAGGTGTTGGATTCGCGCTTGTGCATCGGGGGCGTATTTACTGCTTGGATAACGGGTCAGCAAGTGTGAAAAATCTTGGAAAGATTCTTTCTGACGCACGGTATCCAAATCCGCAATACTGCGCGGGAATACTTTGTCCACGATACTGCTACCGCGATTGAAGTTGACCAACCCACGCAGGTATAAGGCATAATCCGCATCTTCACTGCTAGGATTCATGCGCAAGAATCGGTCAATCGCATCCAGTGCCGAATCTGGTTCGTCATACTTGTAGTAGGCAAACGCCGTTTCTAACTGGGCTTGCTGTGCAAAGCGTCC
>CAZEQX010000119.1:0-7793 GCA_964514635.1 uncultured Thiothrix sp. | reverse complement strand
CAGGACTTGTGCTGATTCTACTTTTAGATACCGCCTTTTTAGGGGGGATTACCATCCAAAATGAGGAAAGAAAATGAATAAATTATATAAAGTGATTAAAAGCAAATCCACGGGATGCATGTCTGTTGTTTCGGAACTGGTTAAAGGTGCTAAAAAAGGTGGTGCAGCAGGTGTAGTTGCAGTGGTTTTATCTTTGTCGGCGCAAGCGGACACAGGCGTTCCTCAAGGCTATACACCAGCGAATAATGATGATGCTGTAGGTCATACGACAATCAGCTCATCTGATACTTTAGATTTGAGCGCGGGTGACGGATTTTCTTCTACAGAAAAGGGAGAAGAGGTTAAACAACATACTTTTGCGCCAAGTAGTTCTATAGTGGATTTATATCGACTCAAATACGGTAATGTTGCTGATGCACAAACTGCTTATGACAACGCAGTGGTTGCCGGAGCCTCTGAGTCGGAGTTAGAGGGATTGAAAACAGCCCTTACACAAGCGCAGACGATTGCAGCAGGGATTAGCGATGAGCAATTCGTTGTGACAGGTGATGTGGCACTTTTAGGATCGGATACGCAAGGAGCCAATATTGTAAAAGGTTATGTTGGATATACGGATCCTGTGACTGGTGCAACACTTCAAATCAACGCCATTCAAACAATTACGGAAGTGAATACTGCTACTGGTGTGGGTGGTACTGATTTAAAGTTCACTTTTTATGAAAAGACCCCGCAGGATGATCAATATTCTGGTATGAATATGATTGAAGTGACTGGGGCGGGGACAGTTGTAAACGTAGAAAATACGGGCTCTGCGGATAATGCGGTGCTAAACGCCATTAGTAAAAATGAAACAGGCGTGATTAATGTGACCGATGGTGGTAGTCTGAATTACAACACAGATACTGCGTACTACACTGGCGGCGGCGCATCAACATCACAGACATTTAGTAATGGGCCTTATACTTCAACGAATACAACCAATTTAAATCAAATGGTTTATCCAGGTGGTTTTTATAGCAGTGCGTTGGGTATGAATGTCACTATCGATAACGCGTCAGATTACGCTGCGTATAACCAATTGCTATTAAACAAAATCAAAACAGATATTCAATTGCGCTTGGATTACGGTACTACAGATGCGATGCAAGCTTGGTATGATGCAGCGATAGCAGAGGCAGGTGTGACGACCAGTGATTTAGGTTCATATACAATCACCTACAGTATGACCTATGCCGAAGTGGAAGCATTGGCGGATGAAAGCGGTTTAGCAACAGAATTTGCTAATAAGGTAACTTCTGCTGATACAGATGATATCGGTTTACAAAGCACTAGTGATAACTACTTCATTGGTGTCAAAAACAGTGGTTCAACAGTGAATCTGAGCGAAGGGAATACGATTAAAAATTACACCGATGAGGGCCAAAGTGGTGGCTCTATTATTCGTGGTGATTGGGATGAGTCTGGTGAAACGGCACAAAATACGTACAATATTAATGGTACATTAGATGCCAATGGTTATAGTGCTATTAAAGTTAATAATGCCGAAGTGAATGTGTCTTCGACTGGTACGATTAAAGGTGATGTATCCATCAAAGGGAGTGGGGCAGCTGGAGGAACAGTTGAAAACACCTTGAATAATGATGGCGCTATTACAGGAAATGTAGTTCTGAATAATGGCACGATCAACAATAATGATGGTGCTTCTATTGGCAGTATTGGGATAGCGACCAACGTGACGGTGAATAACGCTGCCACAGCGACAATCGCGGGGTCCGTGTTGCTGGGTAATAATAGTACTGTGGACAATAGTGGCAGCATTGGCGGTAGTGTGTCTGCAGGAGAAAATGCGACAATCTCTAATAATACTGGCGCCACAATTGGTGGGTGGGTTACTGCAGGTAATGGTTCTACAGTAGTGAACGACTCAATAATTGGCGGTGGGGTCATCATCAAGGGAGATTCGGAATTCACAAACAATGGCACAGTGACAGGTTCACAAAACGCATATGATGGTGCGACCACTGTGAATAACGGTACTATCATTAGCCAGGGTAAAAACAATGTTGTATCGATGGATGGCGCTTCATCAAGCGTCAATGGTGGTGATATATATATTGGCTATAACAGGGATGAGCATGGGGCCCCAGTTGTGGCAGGTTCAGCTACAAATTATGTTGCTATTAGAGTGGATGGTGCTGGTTCTACGTTCACAAATGCTCATGATGGCACCAATGCAGGTAATATTTATGTGTCATCTACTCAAACCAATGCCACAATCGTGCAAGTACAGAATGGCGGTAGCTATGTGAGTGATGAAGGAACCAATATTACTCTGAATGCGGATGGCGGTTCTACTGATACGTTGGGCTCAACAACCGGTAATAGCAATAAGGCTATTTTGGTCAAGGGTGCTGATTCTACTGCGGATATCGCTGGAACGATTACACTCAATGACAGTGGTAGTACGGCGATCCAGGCGCAAGACGGTGCGACCGTTGATTTTTCGGGTGAAATTAATTTAAATTCACAAAATGTAGATAGCACAGCTGTTGCTAATTTTGGTATTTGGGCGCAAGGGGATGGAACCACTGTTACTTTATCGGATGATGCGATTATTAATATGAATGCAGATCGCGCGATTGGTGTACATGTTCGGGATGGAGCGACGGTAGTCGTTAATGATGAAGCGGGAATTGTCTTTGCGGATGATAAAACCAACCAAATTGGTTTCTTGATTTCTGGTATATCTGATGGAACAACGGCGCTTGAATACAATAGTACTAAGGATTTGGTGCTGGCTGGTGAAGGCTCTGTATTATTCCGTGTAGAACGAGGTTCTAATTTTTCATCAAGTTCTATTGATAGTGATAATCCAACATTGTCTACATTCAGCACCAATGGTACGAAAGATGCAACGATTTTTGTGATTACCAGCGGCCAAGTAGCGACTGGATCTAATCACCAAACCACTGCGGATTTGAGTGGATTTACACTGGAAGTTGATGGGGAAGACGCAATTGGCGTTCGTGTAGAGGGTGGTGCACAGGCGACCATTACCGATTCGACAACTTTAAGCCTTACGGGGGACGGGGCTATTTTGGCCAAAGTTGACGGGAAATACTATGACTTGAACGGGAATGTAGATAGTAGTCAAAATGGGGCGTCAACCCTGACCAGTTCAGCTGATTTACAAGCAGGTGGGAATGTAGATGCCCAAGATGCGATTGGCTATTATGTGACCAATGGGGGAAAACTCATTCACCAAGGGACAATCAATTTTGATGAACCGAGCCGAGATAATATTGGTGTGAAAATTGATAATGGCGGTACCTTGGTGAGCGAAGAGGGTTCAAATATCACTGTGCATGGTACTGCAGTCGAAATCAGTGGTAGTAATTCTTTGGCAACGATTAACAACGATGGTGATGGAAGTACGCCAGTGGTCACGGCTGTGGGTGCTGTTGGAAACACTAATGATTCAGCCTACCATGTGAAAGATCAGGCATCTTTAAAACTGACGGGAGATGGTATTACCCAAGCTATAGGGACCGCGCATGGTATTTTGGTAGATGGTGCGAGCAGTATTACTTTGGATGGGGCTACATTGGATTTGTATGGTGATGGCACTGATTTGAGCTCGGGTAACGGTATTGAGAATCGCTCTAGTTTGACGAATATTACTTTGGCGAATGATTCGGTTATTAATGTGAAAGATGGTTACGGCATTCATTCAGCTGTAGGCGTATCGTCTACTAATGCCAGCACTTCAGCCACAATTAATGTTTATGGCAGTGGTACGGGGATTCGCTTTGAAGGAATCGATTCTACTGACGGACACTATACTGGATCAACGACCAATGCCATTAGCAATACCGGTTATGAAAATGTAGTGGTCAATGTTTTTGAGAGTAATGGTTATGGTATTTGGGTAGACAGCACGAAAGACGTGGCCACCAGTGCCAGCGTGAATATCATTAGCGACGTGGGTAATTCCGCTCTGGTGATTGCAGGCTCGTCTGAAAATGTGACTCAAAGTGGTAAATTGCATTCAGCCAGTACAGGTTCAACCATTGTTGATTTGAACAATGGGTATGTTGAAACTTTCACCAATAAAGGCGATCTTTTGTATGGTAGCTTTGATTCGGATTTGACCTTTACCGAGGATCCTAATGCGACAGATTATTTTGCAGTATCAACTACGGGTGACAAATCTCCAATTATCTTTACCAACGACGGTACAGGGAACATCAATGGTAAGGTTTCTTTGCTGGGTCATACGGGGGATACCGGAAATACCGTGAATCTGAAAGCGGGTAGCAAGGCTGAGTATTTCGTTACGGGTGACGGTGAGGACGTGTTCAATGTCAGCACCATGACTGGCGCGGATGACGATGGCGTGCGCAAACAATTCTCGAAAATTGAGGGCGGTGCAGGTTACGATAAATTGAATTTTGGCACCTCAACCGACTTTACCATCAATAATACGGGCACGATTAAAGATGTTGAATACGTTGGTCTAGACTCCAGTAAATTGACTGTCAATACGACAGCGACTTTAAATGGCGTTGAGGACTTCGATTTAAACAATGCCAGCCAATTAACCATCAATGAGCTAGATGCTGCAAGTAGCCTGGTGCCAGATGCAAAATCCTATAATATTACCGATGTAGGCAGTACCGTAAACTATAACAAAAATGGCAATTTGGATTTAAGCAGCCAGTTATTGGGTAAAGGTACGTTTGTATTTGATGGCGACTCTGATGATACCGCTCAAAGTACCCTCGAATTTGTGGGGACTGCCAACACTGGCGGTACATTTGAAGGAACGGTTGAGCTACGTGATGCCTATCTTGATTTAGACAAAGATGCAACCAAAAATACCGATGCTTTAACCAACGCCACGTTGAAAGCCTCTAAAAACAGTACCGTGGATGTAGGTAAAGGAACACAAAATATTGGTGCTTTGGATTTCAATGCTGGTACGGTGAACTTTGGCACCATCACCATGAATGATGGTTTGAATGACAATAATGTCGCCGTGACCGATTTGAATTTGGGCTCAGGTAATGTACAAATCACTGTAGGCGGTGACGATGATACAGGTTTGCCAAGCAGTAAGCCATTGTTGGAGCAAGATGATGCCAATATGACCACGCAGTTGGTGGCATCAGTCAATGAAGTGACAGGTGACGTCAATAATCTCAAATTGATTGATGAAGACGGTGAGGATGTCCCCGATCCTGTTGGGATTATGATTTCTCAAGACGGAGAAGATGTTGCGCGCGCGTCATATGGTACTGATTTAACTACGGGTGCTGATAACAAAGGTCTGTACGTTGTGATGGGGCTGACACAAGTAGAATTGAAAGTTGCGAATAATCATGACATCGATACAGGTAACGCTTTGAAATTAGACGCGACAGGAAAAACTGATAAAGCCGCCGAATTGACCGCGAAATTGACTGATTTCGAAAATGAAGACGGTACTTATACTCAAGGTGATTTGCAAATCGTGGGCTCTGGTACAGTGACCTTGACCAATGCGAGCAATGACTATCATGGTGTGACCTATGTCAAAGATACCAGCACCTTGAAATCCGGTTCTGATAACGCCTTGGGGAATACCAAAGAGCTGAATTTAGATGCAAATACTGCATTTGATCTTAATGGTAACAACCAAACCATTGGCGCGCTTCAAAGTGTGGCGGATTCAACTGTTAATGTTAATGGCGGTCATTTAACCATCTCTGGCGTATCAGATTCGGTTGAAAACTCGGTTTCGAATGGTGCACTCAAGGGATCAGGTACGGTTACCATTCAGGACAACTCATTGACCATCAATGGCTCGAACACCGATTTGTCCGCCAAAGTTGTGATTGGTGACAATGATGATATCGCCGTTGCCAGCAATATCGCATCAGTCAATGTCAAAGCTTCGGATAGTTTGGGCACGGGCGAAGTGGTGATTAATAGCGACGGCGTTTTGAATGTTGCCTTAAACGGTATTGATGGCGAATTGACCAACTCAGTGATCAGTAGCGATGCTTCTGCGACTACGGGTGAGCTCAATAAAACTGGTGACGGCACTTTGACCATGAAATCCGAACAAGCGCAATACTATGGTGTGACCAATCTGAAAAATGGTACGTTGGTATTGGACGGTACTTCTGGTGAAACCGTGAAAAGCTCAACGGTGAATGTTGCCAGCGGTACGTCATTATCAGGGATCAACAATGTGGTCTTGGAAGGTGAAGTGGTCAACTCAGGTACATTCTATGTGGGGAATCTTGTTGGGGGAGCGGATGTGAACAGTGCGACCGTGACAGTGGGTTCTTATACTGGGACTGCTGGTAGTCTTTTATCATTCAATGGCGCGCTGGCCAGTGATGACTCGCCGATTAATCAATTGATTGTCACGGGTGACACCGAGGGTGAAAGTTTGGTCAAAGTGAACAATATCGGTGGTTTGGGTGCAGAAACTATTGAAGGTATCAAAATTATCGATGTGGGTGGTGATTCTAATGCCACCTTTACCAAAGCCAGCCGTATTTTGGCAGGCGCATACGATTATAGTTTGGTTAAAAAAGATAGCGACTGGTACTTGGAAAGTGGTGCAACCATGCGTCCAGAAGCGGGCTCTTACTTAGCCAACTTGGTTGCTGCGAATACCCTATTTGATATGCGTTTGCATGACCGTGTTGGTGAGTCGCAGTTCTTGGATTCGGCCGTGGTTAAAGAGGGGGAAGATGAACCATCTGTATGGGCACGCGTGACCTACAATCGTACCGAATTCGATGATACATCACGCCAGTTGTCCAATAAAACCAAACGAACCATGGTTCAGGCAGGTGGTGATGTGGCACGCTGGTCCGACAGTCGTAACAATCGCTTTGTATTTGGTTTGATGGCAGGCTATGGTAAAGCCGATAGTGATTCGCGTGCTGCATTGACGGGCTATGCTTCATCCAGCGAAATTGAAGGTTTCTCTGTAGGTGCTTATGGTACTTGGTACGCCAATAAAGAAGACAAAACAGGTTTCCATCTAGATGGCTGGTTGCTGTGGAGCAAGTTTAGTGCTTCGGTTTCAGGAACGGAAGTGCCTGATGAAAAATATGGAATTTCAGGATTAACCGCATCTTTGGAAGCAGGCTACACATTTAAAGTAAAACAAGGTCAAAACTATTCTTATTTCTTACAACCGAAAGCGCAAGTGACCATGATGAATGTGGATGCAGAGGATCATGTGGAAAGTAATGGCACATATGTGAAAGGTGACAGCAAAAATATTCAAACTCGTTTGGGCATGAAAGCCTATGCAAGCAACGATGCGGTGAACCCGAACAGCTCATGGCAGCCATTTGTAGAAGTCAATTGGTTGCATAACACCAAGCCGTACGAAGTTTATATGAATGAAACCAATATCAAACAAGGTGGTACCAAAGATATTGGTGAAATTAAGCTGGGTGTAGAACGTAAGGCGACCAAAGCGACCAGTTTCTGGCTCAATGCAGCGTATCAATTTGGTAGTAAAGGCTATCAAGATTACGGTGCAAAAGCTGGTATCAAATATAGCTTTTAAGTAATATTGAGTTTGGTCAAGCAATAAAGCCCCAATCGTAGTGTTGGGGCTTTATTGGTATTTAGAGGGTGCAGGAGAGAATTTATGTTTTTGTGGTTTGAGGCATAGCTTATTTTGAAAAAGTCTGTATAACTAGTAAATTTAGCGTATCAAATTCAGTAGAATGGTAATACCCCCTAAAAAAGCCAGCACCTAAAAGTAGAACCCTTTAAAC
>CAZEQX010000118.1:0-7804 GCA_964514635.1 uncultured Thiothrix sp. | reverse complement strand
ACTGGAGTTCAGACGTGTTGCTCTTCCGATCTGTTACTCATGATGTTCCTGATAATGCTGTTGTTGTTGGTATACCCGCGCGTGTGATTTCTTATGCAGGTAGCCTTGGCTATATTGAAAATACCGAATATGACGCGCTATTGTCATTGAATAATCCATAGGTGATTTATGCAGGAACAATCATTTATATTTACGATTTTTACGCCAACTTATAATCGTGCCAAAACCTTGCATCGTGTTTATCACAGTTTATGTCAGCAAACTTTTCGTGATTTTGAATGGCTGGTTGTTGATGATGGTTCAACGGATAATACGCGGGAGTTGATTGCACAATGGCAAATACAGGCTGATTTCCCTATTCGTTATTATTACCAGCAAAATCAACATAAAAAAGTGGCACATAATACAGGGATTCATTTGGCTCGTGGAGAGTTATTTCTGACATTGGACAGTGATGATTCTTGTAAGGCTCATGCATTGGAATGTTTTTGGCAGCATTGGCAGGCGATTCCAGCTAATCAGCGTCAGTATTTCAGTGCAGTAACAGCACTTTGTGAAAAAGAATCAGGGGAAATTGTTGGAAAGCCTTTTCCTGCTGAATTAAAAGGTGGATGGATAGATTCAGACAGTATTGAAATGGCCTACCGTTATGGTATGAAAGGTGAAAAGTGGGGGTTTCAACGTACTGATGTCTTGCGGCAATATCCCTTTACACAAACTGATATTGCAGGGTTAATTCCTGAAAATGTCGTATGGGAAAAAATCGCAGAACATTATAAAACTCGTTTCGTGAATGAAGCGCTGCGTGTTTATCATGATGGTGACGATCAAGTGATTCGTGCCAAACCACAGCAAAATGCTCTGGGTCATGCAATTGCGTGTAAATCCATGCTAGAACATGGAGCGCGTTATTTTCACTATACGCCATTACGGTTATTGGATATTGCGATCAGTTTTGTACGTTTTAATGCACATGCCCGACAACAGCAAAAAACACAGCCTTGTCGAATTGAAGGTTTTATACCACGCTTATTAGTTTGGAGTATGTTACCTTTAGGCTATGCGCGTTATTGGTTTGATCAGTATAAGGTTTCAGGGTAATAAATATTTTGGAATGAGTCAAAGCGATAATCATTAAATAAACGATGCAATTTGTGTGCTACTGTTGACCGACGAGCAAATTGATGTAACGCCATTTTGCTCGAAATGGGAACAAGTTTAGATACGGCTTGGTATTCATCGGTGTCGAGTTCATAAGGGTGCATGTAGAATACGCTGGTTTTAGGATGAAGATCACGGCCTAGCCAGCGCGTAAACCAGTAAGGATAAATGCGAAAGTATCCTCCACCCATGACAGGTAGGCGTTTTCCGAAACACTTACCAACACTCATGGGGTAACTGTCAATGCCGCGATCTTTGAGGCGTTGCAAGATGGAATCATCGGCAAAACCATAATCACCGCGTACTTGCGCAATCATAATGGAGGAATCATAAAGGATTCCCTGTTCTTTTAGACTGTCACAATACCAATCCAAAATATCATCGCGAACCGAAAAGGTTGGGGCGCGAAATCCCAATACTTTTTTGCCACTAATGTCTTCCAAAATGCCAACCGAACGTCGCATTTCTTCTCGAAATTGCGTTTCAGTTAAATCATAAATACGGCGATGACTATAAGAATGACAGGCTAATTCATGCCCCGCTTCTACAATTTGTGTGACTAACGAGGGAAATTTTTCCGCAACCATGCCTTGCACGAAAAATGTACCTTGAATGCGATGACGTTCTACAATGTCCAACAGTCGCGTTGTATTGTGTACCACACGTTGGGTTACTTCGCGATTGAAGTCGTAAACAGATTGTTGCCAATCTTCAATATCTGCACTGAAAATCATGAAGTTATCCCTATACGGTGGCTTGTTGTGGGTTCGTGAGTTTGTGTTGAGGGTCACACGCTAAATACATATCGCCCAATATTTGCACAATTCGTGTTTCAGAAAAGTGTTGTAAGGCGTGAGTGCGAGCCATTTCCCCCATTTGTTGACGTTGTTCGGGGTGTTGAATCATCCAGAACATCCAGTCTGCTAATGTTTGCGGATCACCTAATGGTGTTTTGAAGCCAGTTTTTTGGTCGATAATGGCTTCACGACTGCCTTTAACATCCGTACAAATCACAGGTTTGCCACAAGCCATTGGCTCAATCAGTGCGCGAGGAATACCTTCAGCAAAAGACGTGAGTACACCCACATCAATGCTCTGGTAAAAATTCGGCATATCGTTATCGTAAGGGACGATTTCCACAATGTCTTGTAATTGCTGTTGTTGAACACGTTCAGCGATGACAGATTGTAGATGGCCTTGTCCAATCAAGCGCACTTTAAATGCGCGGGTTTTTTGTGCGAGCAATTGAATGGCATCTAATAGTAATGCATGATTTTTAATGGGTTCAAAGCGTGCAACCATGCCAAAGACGGTAATACTGCGTGCGTTATTGGGTACGGGTTTGAATTTTTCCAAATCGATACCGTTCCCTAAAAAAACCATTTGTTTTTCGTCTAGTAGCTGGTATTTACGCGCTAATTCCATGTCTTCGTGCAGTTGAAATAGTGAATAACGCACCGTATTTTTCAGTAGTTTTTCAATACCTAAATAGACACGACGGGCGAGTGGGTGGGTATTTTCTGCAATGCTATAGCCGTGGCTTTGGTAAATCCACACTAGGTCACGGTTAAACAACGCGAGGAAGCGTCCCACTAAACCGGGTACGCCAAAATGTAAATGCACGGCATCATAGCCGCGTAAAACACGTTGCAAGTTCCACGCGGAACGCAGCAATTGCAATGGGTTGAGACTACGGTGCAACGTGGTTTCAATGACCTGCATTCCTTGTTCGCGCATCAAGGCTACTTCTTTGCCAGATGTACACAAGATGTCCACCTGAAGTTTGCCAGCGTGACGCTGATTGAGTGCTTGTGCGCGGTGAAATACCAAAGCATAGGCGGAACTGCTGACGGTACAAACTTCTAATAATTTCATCGATTAAACCTTCAGTTATGCCGTGTAGACGACACATGGAATGCTGGCTAGTAAAATTTATGCATCAAGGTGCGAGCTAGACCATCCATCACCATTTCAGGGGTATTGCGGATAACCCATGATGCGGCGGCTTGTATCCGAGAATGGCTGGGTTGGTTGGCAGTAATTTTGAGCCGATAGTAGTAAATTTTGTGCACGCGGTTTGCGAGTTTGAGTTTGAATTGGTGTGGATTGCTGCCTGCGGAAGAACGCCCTAAATTGTAGGTTTTGCGTCCTGTTGCACCACAATATTCGACCATTTTCCATAGCATGGCTAAGAAGACATTGTGTTTTTTATAGTCAGTATGGATGCCAGACCACGCTCCGTACACTTCGTCGGTACTTTCAAAACTTACCGAAGATACCACGGGAATCCCATCCATGTACCCGACGAAAATATTCATTTGTTCAGCACAATTAGCCAGCAAGTCAGTAAAGAAATGCTTCGGGTGTGGAAGGCTGCCAATATCGTGCAAACTCATGCGATAAAGCTGATAAAATTCATCCAATAATTCAGGCGTGCGACCAACCGTACTGGTGAATCCCCGTTTTAATGGGCGGCGGATATTTTTGCGGGTGTTGGTTGATAAACTATCCCAAACGTCTTCAACGGATGTTGTTATATCAACATTCAGCTCCACTTTATCAGACGCATCGTGCAAACACGGAATATGATGCGTGGTGCGCAATTCCAGCCATTCAACGGAGGTATCAGCTAATGCATAACATAAGTTTTCAATAACTTGGCTGTAATTCTTTGTTTGCGGTAGGTCAGGAATAATACCTGTTTTATCAAAACCTGCCCCTAAAATAATGGTCTGTTTACCTAGCCAGTTTTTCCGTAGAAAAGCAGGAATCATTAATGGTTCTTGTCCATCCGTCGTGAGCGACAATTGAATCGCTTGCAGGTGAAAGGCTTGGGCGATAATTCGCCGAAATGCGGTCGATGAAAAAATACCCTTTTCACTGATAGGCGTTACGGTCGGTATTGTTGAGGCTGAATCGGTTTGAATGATTACGTTCATAATACAATGGCTGCACTTTATTTTTGTCGGTCACAAACGCTAATTCGCATTATGTAGGTTTGATGTGGTTTGAGTGCTAGTATTGGCGGATTAGCGGAATATTTTCTTACTTAGGCGGGCAACATCCTAGGGTTTTGTCCGCTTATCTAAAAAACTTCTACGAATGCTGTTTAATTCTTTGCGGTTGCGGGTGAGTGTTGGAAGATAAGCTAACAATAATTCATTTAGCTTGAACAGAGACGTTATGTTAACCCTTACTGATAAAAAAACCGCTGTCCGCCCTGTTCAGACCGGAGGCAATGTAGTCCCTTATGTTGCTCCCCCTACGGCTTTGCCAACGCCCGCACTCACGATTGAGGACATCTGGCGGCGTTTGTGGCGCAATAAATGGATATTTTTGGTGACGGCATTGAGTGTCATGCTGGTGACGGCTTACATGACGTGGACAACAGTGCCGACCTATCGCGCGGGTGCGACGATACAGATTGAAAAAGACGGGGTGAAAGTTGTCAATTTTGGAACAGTGGATGCCAATGGACCGAATTTGGGTGTAGATGATCCCTTTTTTCGCACACAATATGAGCAGCTTAAAAGCCGTAAACTGGCTGAAACCGTGATTAAAAATTTAAATCTGCAACAGCGTTTGTTTGCCCGACCTGTTGAAATAGGTTTTATTGACACGTTGATGCATTTGGCGTTTGGAAAGAAAAACGAAACGGCTGATGCCAAACAAGATATTGCCCAAAACGAAGTCAATACTTTCATTTCAGGGTTGTACGTTGAACCTGTTGAGCGGACGCATTTAGTCAAAATCTATTATGAAAGCCCTGACCCTATTTTATCAGCGGATATTGTAAATGCGTTGATCGATGCTTATATCAAAGACAGTATTAACAACCAAACGGCGACCGATTCATACGCCAAAACATTTTTGGATTCCGAGCTGGAGAAAGCGCGTGATCGTTTGACCATGCAAGAGGCAAAGCTGGTTGAATACGCCAAGCAGAATAATATTTTAGAAGTTAATAACAGCCAAGCGACACAAGAAAAGAAGTTGGAGGATTTAAATAGTGCATTAGCACAAGCAGAGCGTAGTCGTATTCAAGCTGAAAGTGTGATGAGCCAAGGGCAAAAACACGGTAATGTTAAAGATGTATTGGCTAATCCTGTGGTGGAGGGTATTAAGAAAAACTTGGTTGAGTTAGAAGCTGAATACCAAGAGAAATTAAAAATATTTAAACCCGCATACCCTGATATGCAGCTTCTGGATCAGCAAATTCGCGAAATGCGTCGTCAATTACAGTCTGAAATGGGTGGTTTAAAACAATCGCTGCAAGCTGATTATACATCAGCGAAGAAGCTAGAAGATGATTTACGCACTCAGCTTGATCAGTATAAGCAGGAATTGGTAGATCAGCGTGATCGTAGTATTGAATATAATGCTTTAAAACGCGAAGTTGAAACCAGTCGTAATTTATATGATGGCTTATTACAACGTATGAAAGAGGTGAGTGTCGCTTCCAATGTTACTAGCAGCAATATCAAGATCGTTGATGCTGCTGTACCGCCACCAGATATGTTTCGGCCAAAGAAAAGCCTCAACATGATTATTGGGGCATTAGCGGGGGTGTTACTGGGCATCGGTGCAGCATTATTGCGTGAAACCCTACGTCAAAGTGTTACCTCTGTTAGTGAGTTGCAAGCCCTAAGTGGTTTACCTGTGTTGGGAACAGTGCCTCATGTACGCAATATGGCCGAACCTAATTTAGCGATGGCGGCTATTCGTGACATGGGGTCGTCATTTGCTGAAGCGTACCGTGTGGCTGCTGCGAATTTGCGCTTTGTGTTACCTGGTGGGCACGCTCCGCGTATTACCTTGATTACGAGTGTGAATCCGGCTGAAGGCAAATCAACATCAGCCGTAAACATTGCATTAAGTCAGGCACAACAGGGTTTAAAAGTTCTGTTGATTGATGCGGATTTACGAAAACCAACCATTCATTTCAAAATGGGTTTATCCAATCAAAAAGGTTTAAGTAATTTCCTCTCAGGTGAGGTGGATATTGCCAGTGTGACGCAAGCTTCTCGTGAAGCAAAAGGTTTGTATATTGTGACGGCAGGTGTGATTGTTGCAGACCCTGTTAAGTTATTGGCTGGTAATACAATGGCGCAATTACTGAATTTGGCATTGCAACATTTTGATAGTGTGATTATTGATGCTCCTCCTGTTGTGGGATTTGCGGATACTTTGTATTTGTCTTCAATGGCGCAAGCTACGTTACTGGTGGCGGATGAAGATCGTATTAATCGTAAACGGTTGTTAAATGCGATTGAGCAATTACAACGTATAAAACCGAACTTGGTGGGATTCTTAATGGTGAAATCACAGCAGCCCATGACAGATTATCGTTATTATGAGCAGCAACATGATTACAATAAAACGGCTGAGCAAAAAGCGAATGCCAAAACGAAGCGTCGTGGTTTAAATCTTGTACCTGTTTAGTTAATAATTTTTTATCAAAAAAAACCCTCGACCATAATGGCGAGGGTTTTATCCGACTTAGCTATCGTCAACTAAGGTTGATTATGGCAAATAGGTTTTGCCCATCAAGAAGCGATCACATTCGCGAGCGGCTTCACGGCCTTCGTTAATAGCCCAAACTACCAAACTTTGCCCACGACGCATATCGCCTGCGGCAAACACGCCTTCGATATTCGTGGTGTATTTGCCGTAGTCTGCTTTGACATTGCCGCGTGGGTCGGTATCCAAGCGTAATGCATCAATCAAGGTTTTCTCAGGACCAGTAAAGCCCATTGCCAGCAGCACTAATTGCGCGGGAATGACTTCTTCTGTGCCTTTGACTTCAACCAAGTTCATGCGTCCGCCAGCACCTTGTTCCCAACGCACGCCGATGGTGTGGACTTCTTTCACGCGCCCGTTTTCATCACCCACGATTTTCTTGGTCGAAATCAGGTAATCACGCGGATCACGTCCAAATACGGCGGCAGCTTCTTCTTGACCGTAGTCGACTTTGTGAACACGCGGCCATTCCGGCCACGGGTTATCCGCAGCACGCGCATCGGGTAAGCGCGGCATGATTTCCAATTGGCTAACGGATTTGCAACCGTGGCGTACTGACGTACCCACGCAGTCTGTGCCCGTGTCACCACCGCCGATCACGACGACATCCAAACCTTTAGCAGAGATGTAGTTACCATCCGCTAAATTAGAGTCCAGCAAGCTTTTGGTGTTTGCGGTGAGGAAATCCATCGCAAAATACACGCCTTGCAGTTCACGGCCTTCCACAGGCAGGTCACGCGGTTGGGTTGCACCAGCGCATAGCACGATAGCGTCAAATTCACTGCGTAGCTGTTCTGCGGATAAATCTTTACCCACTTCCACGCCTGTGACGAAGTTCACGCCTTCGGCTGCCATGAGGTCAACGCGACGTTGCACAACTTCTTGCTTGTCCAGCTTCATGTTAGGAATGCCGTACATCAATAAGCCGCCAATACGGTCAGCGCGTTCGTAGACGGTAACGCTGTGACCAGCTTGGTTGAGCTGATCCGCGCAAGCCAAGCCCGCAGGACCAGAACCAACCACGGCTACTTTTTTGCCTGTGCGTTGTGCGGGTGGTTCAGGTTTTAACCAGCCTTCCTCAAACGCTTTGTCAATAATGCTGACTTCGTTGAGTTTGATGGTA
>CAZEQX010000117.1:0-7877 GCA_964514635.1 uncultured Thiothrix sp. | reverse complement strand
GGGTAGTGGGCACGCTGATATTGGGTTCTGCCGCCGCATTATGGTGGAAAACCCCGCAAGTAATGGTGTATGAAACCTTCCGCGCAGCCGCTTACACGCAAGTCGATTGGCGCGTAATGCCGCCGATTCCCTACGCCCCAACCGATTATTTGCGTGATTACCCTGAACACAGTTTGGAAGCTCCATTGGCTTCCCCACCTGAACAACAGCGTCAACACTGGATGGGGACGGAAGAAAACGGCGCGGATGTGTTGAGTCGCATGATTCACGCTTCGCGCATTGCCCTGAGTATTGGCTTAATCGCCACGGGGATTGGCTTGATCATTGGGATTATTATTGGCGGTTTAATGGGGTATTTCGGCGGTTGGGTCGATATGCTGGGAATGCGTTTGGTGGAAATCTTTGAAGCGATTCCGACCTTATTCCTGTTGCTTACCTTTGTGGCATTTTTCGGGCGTAGTTTGTACCTAATGATGGTGATTATTGGCATTACCAGTTGGTCGGGTTATGCGCGTTATGTGCGGGCGGAATTTTTGAAGCTGCGTAAACAAGACTATGTGCAAGCGGCGATTGCCAGTGGTTTGCCATTGTCGTCAATTTTATTCCGCCACATGCTACCGAATGGGGTCGCGCCGTTATTGGTGTCGGTGAGTTTTGGTGTGGCATCGGCGATTTTAGCGGAAACGACTTTGAGCTTTTTGGGACTGGGTTTGGTCGGTGAACCGTCGTGGGGGCAAATGTTGGATCAAGCGGTGAAATCCTCAACCTTTAACTGGTGGATGGCGGTATTTCCAGGGGGCGCGATTTTCCTCACCGTATTCGCTTATAACCTGATTGGTGAAGCGTTCCGCGATGCGATTGACCCGAAACTAGCACGCGGGGGCAAAGCATGACGCTCTTACAAGTCCAACACTTACACACCCATTTGCACAGCCAAGGGCAAATCGTCAAAGCGGTGGAAGATGTCAGTTTCAGCATTGGTAAAGGTGAAACGTTTTGTTTGGTGGGCGAATCGGGCAGTGGCAAATCCATTACCGCGCTGTCAGTGATGCGTTTATTACCACAAGGGATTGCCGAACATCCACGAGGGGAAATCCTGTGGAATGGGCAAAATCTCTTAACGTGCAGCGAAGACGCATTACGCCAATTACGCGGCGCACAAATCGCCATGATTTTCCAAGAACCCATGACTTCGCTGAATCCGGTGTTGAGCATTGGCGAGCAAATCATGGAAAGCTTGCAATTGCATCACCCTGACATGAGCGAAGCCGACGCGCACACCCGCGCCTTACAAGCATTGCAGCAGGTGCAGATTCCACGCGCCGCAGAACGTTTTAACGATTATCCGCATCAATTATCCGGCGGGCAACGCCAGCGCGTAATGATTGCGATGGCATTAGCGTGCGAACCGGAATTGCTGATTGCCGATGAACCGACCACCGCGCTGGATGTCACGGTGCAAGCTGAAATCCTGCGCTTAATGCAGCAACTGCAACGCGAAACGGGCATGAGTATGCTGTTCATTACCCACGATTTAGGGGTCGTGGCGCAAATGGCGCACCAAGTTGGCGTGATGCAGCACGGGCGTTTGGTGGAAGTGGGGCAAACCGCGCAAGTGTTGCGCCAACCGCAACACCCTTACACCCAGCAATTACTCGCCGCATTGCCAGAAAATCTGCAAAAACCCAATAGCAATCTGCCTCCAAACTCCTCTTCACCATCATCTTTTTCGCTTACCGAACCTTTGCTTGCCATTCGTGACTTGAATGTGTGGTTTCCGATTAAAAAGGGGATTTTGCGGCGCACGGTGGATCATGTACGCGCGGTGGATGGTGTATCGCTGGACATTCCACGCGGGCAAATTGTGGCATTGGTCGGCGAATCGGGTTGCGGTAAAACTACCTTGGGGCGAGCCGTGTTGCAATTGGAACGCCCGACTTCCGGCAGCGTGTGTTTGGAAGGGCAGGAATTGGTCGGTTTATCGCCGCGAGCCTTGCGCCCATTACGCCCGAAAATGCAGATTGTCTTTCAAGACCCGCAGTCGTCGTTAAACCCGCGCCTATTGGTGGCGACGACTTTGCTTGAACCCATGCGTGTCCACGGTATTGGGCAATCGGATGAGGAGCGCGTGGAATTAGCCGCGCAAGTGTTAGCCAGCGTGCAGTTACAGCGTGAACATTTGTGGCGTTATCCGCATGAATTTTCGGGCGGGCAACGTCAGCGCATTGGGTTGGCGCGGGCATTGGTATTGAACCCGTCATTCATGGTATGCGATGAAATTACCAGCGCGTTGGATGTGTCCGTGCAAGCTGAAATCCTGCAATTGCTGCTGAAAATCCGTGCCGAACGCGATTTAACCTTGCTGTTTATTACGCACAACATTGGTGTGGTCGAGTATTTAAGTGATCAAACCGTGGTGATGTATAAAGGAAAAGTGGTGGAGCAGGGGGCAACTGCAATGGTTTGCACTAGCCCCCAGCATCCTTACACGCAGCGGTTACTCGCTGCTGTACCCCGTTTGCATGGTTGAGTCGCTATTGTAGAACCCCGTTTTTGTCGATGAATTTTTGTGTACTGTATTCATCGGTAGGCAGTTTTACAATGCTGTTCCCTGCGGCTGTTTCACGCTTTACATAGTCCACAAAAGATTGTGCATAATCGAGGTAAGTATCGGTTTTACGGCTACTGGGTAGATTGCCCAGCGTGGTGTAACCGTCTGAACCCTTGGCTAAGAAGTTGTTGGTAACGACCTTGTAAGTGCGTGTTAATTCGATTGTTGTCCACACGCCGCTTACCCGTGGGTTGACTTGTACATTGGTAATGCGTGAGCCTTTAGCTTGGGATAAATCGGCATCCCAACGCAGACCTGCGGCATAAGGGTACGCACCTGTAGAACCACTGGCACTGAGCGCGAAGTCGACTCCATCTTCCAGCGCGTTAATGATTTCTTGCCCTGTCATACTGACTTCGGTCAGGGTGTTGGCGAACGGGAGTAATGTGTATGCCGTGCCAATGGTGATATTGCCAGCAGGAATGTCAATCCGAACGCCACCGCCATTTTGCACACAAATATCTGATGTTAGGCTCATTTCTAAAAAGGCCTTGGCTACGATATTGGAAATGTCACTACCATGCGATTTGGTAAGGTCTTTACAGCCTGCGATTTTACTTTGTCCTTGGTTAGGGACGCGCTCTAAACATAAGGTTTCTGCAACAGTTCCAATGACTGTTTGTTTCATCACATCAACTTGTTGGGAATAACCGTCGAGCACGGTTTGTGCTGCGGCATTAGCCGTTGTTACACTCAATAAGCCGTTTGATGCGGCAACGCTTTGCAGAACATTGTCGCGGTCTGTGCCTGTGAGTTCGGTTTCTGTACCGTTGATGGTGCGTTTAAACGTGTTGGCTAACAGTAAATGCGGTGTACCAGTACAGTTGGTAACGTGACCATTCGCATCAAAGTCAATGTTGAGTTCACCCACAATATCGCTGTATTGCGAGGCTTGGACGACACATACGGTATGGTTATCGGCGTTTGTGGTTGGGGTTGGGTACGCGCCCTGTGGAGTGAGGCCGTAGGTTTTAAAGTCATTACCCAACAGGCTGTGTGAGTCGCCACCCACGATAACATCCACGCCTGTGAGTTTGTTGGCAAGGGTCAAATCATTGCTATACCCCTGATGTGTTAATAGAATGACTTTATTGATGCCATTTGCGTTCAGCTCGTCAATGTAATGTTGTGCCGTACTGGTTTCGTCAGCGAAGGTAGTCGAAGGGTCAGGGCTGGACGAACTTTTGGTTTTGCTGGCAATCGTCAGACCGATAATACCGAATTTCTGACCGTTAATTTCCTTTACCGTGTATGGTTTAACGTAATCGGTGCTAGAAGTAAGGGCAAGTGGCGATGTGCCGACTTTGAAGTTGACGTTTGCGGACAACACATCCGTTTTGCAGCTTGAACTTTTTAGGTAGTCGAGGAATTTTTTTAGCCCTGCATCACCTTCATCAAATTCGTGATTACCTAGCGTGAAAGCATCAAAACAGACTTGGTTCATCAGTGCTGCATCGGCTTCGCCTTTAAACAACGTGAAGTACAAGTCGCCCGTGATTGCGTCTCCTGCGTGGAGTTTTAAAACGTTGCCCCCTTGTGATGACAGCTCATTGATTTTACTGACAACTTTGGGGAAACCACCTGTTTGCACTTTGGTACTTGTGCCCCCTAATATGAGGTTCGTGGTGTTGGGTTGTAAGTGCGAGTGGTGATCATTAATGTGCAGAATGCGCAAGGAGGTCGCTTGACCTGTGTTGTTATTAGAACTGGAATTATTGCTATCGCCACCACAGCCCTGCATTACGGGTAGGGTAATGCAGAGGCTCAACCATGCAAGGTGTTTGAATTTCATAAGATCACTCCGACAAATTAACGGTCGAAGTAATAAAACAGAATTGTGTAACGGATTGATTGAGAATCCGTTACAACTGGGTTTCAGATTAGTGAACGTTTCACGACTGAGCTAAAAAAGTGCATTAGCATTCGCGCCAGAAAATCGTACCGCAGTCCTGACACCACAATTTTTTCTGGTTAGTCAGCAGTTTTCTGTACCACGGGCGATGCACAGGCAAAACATAACCGCTACGACAGGAAGGGCAGCAAACATGGCTTTCTTTCATCCAGTCGTATTTGTGCAAATGCGTGATGGGTTGCGCTTGTGGCGCGGTGTGCGTGCGAGAGTGAGTGTGTAACATAAGCCATTAGCCCCGACTTTCAATAGACAAGTCAGGTTAATATAGACGCGCCTGCAAATTCTGCGAATAGAATTTTTATATTATTTATTGATACTATTTTATACTAGTTATCATCCTGCCATAGGTAACGTCCCACCGCCAACCACGCACCGATGATGCCTAACACGCTGCTGGCTAACAAAATTTTGATGGTCATGAGCACATCTAAACCGCGCAGGGTGAACTGACTCCCATACAGTTGAGCTAGACGATTCACCGGATCAATGAGAAAAAGTAACGCAATATGCACAATAACTAGGCTTAGAATGCCTCCGAATAAACCAAACCAAATTCCACCGTAAATAAACGGGCGACGAATATAGGTGTTAGTTGCCCCGATTAAGCGCGTGACGCGGATTTCATCTTTCCGGTTTTCAATGTCCAAGCGGATGGTATTGCCAACCACTAACAGGACGGTGAGGCCTAGCAGAACCGATACCACCAACACAATGCGCTCGGCGATACCTAAAATCGCGCGTAAACGTTGTACCCATTCCACATCGATTTGCACGTCGTCAACTTCGGGAAACGCTTTGAGTTTGCTGGAGAAGGCATTTATGTCCAGTTCTGCACTGCCCAATAAATCCAGTCGTGGTGTCAGAATAAGCACATGGGGTAACGGATTTTCGTCCAATGTGTCCAGTGTTTCAGCGAATCCTGTGATTTTGCGGAAATCGGCAAGTGCCTCATCGCGAGTGACAACCCGTACACTGTCGACTTCGGGCATTTCTGACATCAGTTCAGCGCGGTCTTTGGCCTGTTGTTCTGTCACTGTTTGTTTGAGGAATAACGTGATGGTGGGTACTTCACGTTTGTCGTCCGTCAGTGTTTGCAGATTTTTAAGCAGCAAGTGCAGGCTAGTCGGTAATGACAAGGCAATTGCAATGGCTGCAAGCGTGATCCACGTTGAGAGTGGGTTAAACCATAAGCGTTCCATGCTGAATTGGATAGCATGAATTTGTTGGTTGAGCCATGCGCCTAATGGACTAGAACCCGCAACCTTATTGCGTCTGACAGGGGGCTTTTTAGGGGATTGCGTCGCCATTAGTCAACCTTTTGTAGCACGATGGTGCGCTTTTTCATGCGTTCGACAAGCGTGTGATCATGGCTGGCAATCATAACGGTTGCACCTAGTTCGTTGAATTGAGCAAACGTGAACATAATGTCTTGGGCGAGTTCAGGGTCAAGGTTGCCCGTCGGTTCGTCCGCCAAAATGATGGTCGGCTTGTTGACCATTGCGCGTGCAATACCCACCCGTTGTTTTTCACCCGCTGATAGCATGAGTGGGAAGATTTTCTCTTTGCCAAGCAGCCCTACTTTGTCCAATGCGGCTTGCACACGGCGGCGGATGTCATTTGAACCCATGCCGGAAATCAATAACGGCAGGGCAATATTGTCAAACACGGTGCGGTCGTATAACAGGTGAGGGTCTTGGAAAATAAACCCGATGCGTCGTCGATAATTGGGGATTTGGGCTTTCGTCATTTTGGCTAACGAATGTCCACCCACGATGACTTCCCCACGGCTTGGGCGTTCTAACATGGCGACCAATTTCAGCAGCGTGCTTTTGCCCGCGCCAGAATGCCCAGTGATGAACACCATCTCGCCTGCTTCCAACGTCAAACTAACGTTATACAGAGCAAGTTGACCTGTGGGGTATTTTTTACTGACCTGTTTAAATTCGATCATGTCATGGTTTTACGTTTTTTCACCTGCTAATAGGGCACTCGTGAATTCGTATGCGTCAAATTCTTGTAAGTCGTCGATACGTTCACCCACTCCCACAAAGCGAATTGGAATTTTGAGTTGTTCGGCGATGGCAAATAGAATACCACCTTTTGCTGTTCCGTCTAATTTTGTGACCGTAATGCCAGTTAGTCCCAAAGCTTCGTTGAATTGTTTGGCTTGTATCAGCGCATTTTGCCCGATACTTGCGTCCACAATCAGCATGATTTCGTGTGGGGCAGAAGCATCGAACTTTTGTATCACACGTTTGACCTTTTTTAACTCATCCATCAGATTGGTTTGCGTGTGCAGTCGACCAGCGGTATCCGCCAATAGTATGTCGACTTTGCGGGCTTTAGCCGCTTGAATCGCATCATAAATGACGGAAGCGGAGTCCGCACCACTGCCTTGCGCGATCACCGGAATATGATTGCGTTCGCCCCAGATAGTTAATTGTTCAACAGCAGCAGCTCGGAAAGTATCGCCCGCTGCTAACATGACGGACTTACCCTGCTGTTGAAAGCGTTTGGCGAGCTTACCAATAGTAGTGGTTTTGCCTGCGCCATTAATACCTACCATTAAAATAACATAGGGTTCGTGGCTGCTGTCAATTTCTAACGGTTGTGCCGCAGGGCGTAAAATGCGGTGCATTTTATTATAAAGTGCCTGCATTAATGCGTCTAAATCTGCCAACTCATTACGGCTGACACGGCTGGATAAATCGCCCATAATCGCACGGGTAGCATCGACCCCGACATCCGCCGTGAGTAAACGGGTTTCGAGTTCTTCCAGCACTTCATCATCGACTTTCTTTTTGCCTTTGACGAGTGTTTCCATACCATCGGTTAATGCCGTACTGGTTTTGGACAAACCACGCTTTAGACGTGCAAAAAAGCCTTCTTTAACAGTGGGTTGATGGGGAACGGCAGGGGCGATCGGTGTGGGATCAGCTACCGTTTCAGGGGGAGGTACGCTCGTTTCAACGGGGGGCGTATCCTGTACAGGAACGGTTGGGTTAGCAACTTCCTGCTTTTTTTTCTTTCCGAATAATCCAAACATCGTACAATGAACCGCCTAAGCGTTAAATGCTCTATCAGGTGAAAGATGCAAAGAATACTAACATTTACCGACAAAATCCGTAACAACGGAACAATTTTAGCGGCATCCAGTTTACTGTGCTTGTGGTTTGCGACACCTGTGCAAGCCATTGAACGGGTAAAACCTACTGTTCCTGTTCATGAGTATAAACTTGATAATGGTTTGAAAATTCTAGTAAAACAGGATAAACGCGCCCCGATTGCGGTGGTGCAGTTGTGGTACAAGGTGGGGTCTAGTTACGAACAAAACGGTTCGACTGGGATTTCCCA
>CAZEQX010000116.1:0-7934 GCA_964514635.1 uncultured Thiothrix sp. | reverse complement strand
GCGTACACAGCAAGGCATTTTCGGCAACCTTATCCCCATCTTGGTATTGCCACACGACTTCTACGGCGGGATCAAGTTGGCGGAATACTTCATCAAACCACGCCGTACCACACAGCACGGCAGCTTCGCGGCTAATCACTGTCGCGCTGGCTTGTTTGTCGGCGGGAATTAATCCGGCGGTAACATCACCCGTGCCAATGTCTTCGGCTAAAGCACGGGCAACAGTGGTTTGAATATCGTTTGGTAATTGCATGATAACCCTCAAATAAAAATGGGAGGCTTTCACCTCCCATTAACTTGCCCCTGACTCCTCGTCAGTTCTGTTGCTTATTCTGCGATACGGGTAATGCCCAACATCTTCAGAATGGATTTTTCATAAAACGGTTCGGAAGTGCCTTTTTTCATCTTACGGATAAAGTACTTCTCAAACGCAATTTTTGCCATGTGTACCCACACGCCTTTTTTGAACCACGCCACATTGCGCGGTGGCAACTGCGGTAATGCCACGAATGCCGCGCCCGTGTCGCCCATATCGGCTAGACACAAGGCGTTCCATGTTGCCTTGGTTGTTGGTTCTTGTCCGGCTAATTCCGCTGCAATGTTGCTAACCAGCGACGAAACCATTGATTCGATCATATAGCCCGTTTTGGGCGCACCCGTCGCAACAGGTGTGGCTTCAACAGGCGGAATCGCAATGCACACGCCAGCGGAGTAAATATTCTTGTATTTCGGGCTGCGATGCAACTCATCCACGATCACAAAACCGCGCGGATTGCACAAACCTTCCACCGCCGCCACAGCATCCACACCTTTGAACGCGGGCAACATCATGGCGAAGTCGAACGCGATTTCGTGTTCTTTTTCCACTTCACCTTTGGGGGTTAATTCCGTTGTGAATAATTTACCTGCTTCCACTTTGGTGGTTTTGGCGTTTACGACCCAACTAATGTGATGCTGACGAAACTCGGATTCCATCATGCCCTTAGAGTCGCCAACCCCACCCAACCCCAAATGCCCAACGTAAGGCTCGGAAGAAACGTAAGTCATTTTGTATTTATTGCGCACACCGCGTTTGCGTAAATCCGCATCCACAATAAAGGCAAATTCATAAGCAGGACCAAAACAACTCGCAAATGGCATCGCGCCAATTACAATATGACCCGAACCTTTTTCCAGCAGTTTTTGATAGGCTTCATAAGCCAATTCTGCGTGGTCAATGCTGCAAATCGAATGCGTGTGCCCGCCGTGTGGCCCTGCACCTTGCACTTCTTCAAAGAATAATTTCGGTCCGGTGGCAATCACGAGGTAATCGTAATTAACCGTTTGACCATTGCTTAACGTCAATTGGCTATTAACCGCATCCAATTTATCGCAACGTGCCGCGATGAACTGGATACCTTTGGCATTTAAATACTTTTCAACTGGGAAAGTAATATCAGCACGATTACGCCAGCCAACCGCCACCCAAGGGTTCGACGGCACAAACTGGAAATAGTCGCGTTCATTAATAACAGTGATGGTATGCTCTGAGCCGAGCTTCTCTCTCATTTCGTAGGCGGCGGGCATTCCTCCCGTCCCAGCACCTAGAATTACAATATGGGCCATTCGCGCGAACTCCTAAACTCAATATTTTGCGAACACACTCGATTGTGCGTTTTTTTCGTCAGTGTTTATGAGCAACCTCTCCAAGAGGTGCATATCATCATACTTTGTTTAAAAGGTCAATTTACGCTTTGTAAACGGTTAATTACTCGTAAAAATCGACAAATAATCGTGAAACATCGTGCAAATGTACGGAAAACCTAGGCAGCAAACGTAAAGTTCACCATAATCGACACATGGCAAACATTGAAATGTATTTAGTGGGCGGCGCAGTGCGTGACCACTTATTAGGCTTTGAACAGCAAGATCGTGATTGGGTGGTTGTAGGTGCAACACCTGCGGATTTGCTCGCTCGCGGTTTTAAACCCGTCGGCAACGATTTCCCCGTGTTTTTACACCCACAAACGGGGGAAGAATACGCGCTTGCCCGCACCGAACGCAAAACTGCCAAGGGTTATCACGGCTTCCAGTTTCAGGCTTCCCCCGATGTGTGTTTGGAAGATGACCTTGCGCGGCGCGATTTAACCATTAATGCAATGGCGCAAGCCGCTGATGGTTCACTGATCGACCCCTACGGTGGACAAAACGACTTGCAGCAACGCACCCTACGCCACGTTTCACCTGCCTTTGTGGAAGACCCAGTACGCATTTTGCGTGTGGCACGTTTTTCCGCACGTTTTGCCCCGTTAGGCTTTACGGTTGCCAGCGAAACCTTACAACTCATGCGCGACATGGTGGCAGCAGGCGAAGTCGACGCGCTTGTGCCAGAGCGGGTTTGGCAGGAAATGGTTCGCGCTTTGGCTGAACCTGCCCCCGAATGCTTTATCCAAGTATTGCGCGATTGTGGTGCTTTGGCGGTTTTGTTTCCTGAAATAAACCAGCTTTTTGGCGTGCCACAACGTGCTGATTATCACCCTGAAATCGACTGTGGCATCCACACGCTGATGGTATTGCAACAGGCGGTGAAACTCAGCCCTGAGCCAGAAGTGCGTTTTGCCGCTTTAACCCATGATTTGGGTAAAGGCGTGACTCCTGCTGATATATTACCCAGCCATTACGGGCACGAGGCGCAAAGCCGTCGTTTGGTGGTCACATTATGCGAGCGTTACAAAATTCCCAATCGTTTTCGGGAATTAGCTGAACACGTTGCGCAATATCACACTCACATTCACAAAGGCTTTGAGCTATTGCCCAAAACACTATTAAAAGTGCTGGAAGCAACGGATGCCTTTCGTAAACCCGAACGCTTTGGGCAGTTATTATTAGCCTGTGAAGCCGATTCACGCGGACGCTTGGGGTTTGAAGAGCGTGCCTATCCGCAAGTAGCGTTTTACCATGAATTACTCGCGGCGTGCCAAGCGATTGATGTGCAAGCCATTATTCAAGCAGGGTTTACAGGTGTGCAAATCAAAGAGGAGCTGCATAAACAGCGACGTGGTGCGGTGCGCGTTGCCAGAGCGCGATTCAAAGCCCAACTGCGAGCGGTATCTTGATATTTACACGAATTAGCCACATATTCATGGATGTGATTCATTAATAAACATCTGTTGTGAGGAAATGGCATGACTGAAGAAAAAACTGCCAACTTTGGCATTGGTCAGGTGATTCACCATCGCCTGTTCAATTACCGTGGGGTTATTTTCGATGTAGACCCTGCCTTTCAAGGTACAGAAGAGTGGTTTGAAAAAAACGTCAGTGCCGGAAACCCTAGCAAGGACGAGCCGTGGTATCACATTTTAATCGATCAAGACGGGCGCATTGCGTATGTCGCAGAACGTAATTTAGAAGCTGATACGTCGGACATTCCGGTTGAACACCCGTTATTAGAGAACTTTTTTTCTGGGTTTGATGGCGCACATTATCACACACGGCAGATATTAAACTGATGGAATGGCAATCCCTAAGCTTGTTAGCACAATCCGATTACTTAGCTGCCTTTTTGGTTGGGTTGTTCGGGGGCGTGCATTGTTTGGGAATGTGCGGCGGTATTGTCAGCGCACTGACCTTTAGTTTGCCGCCTGCGCAACGCAATGGCTTACAACTCATGCCGCTGCTATTGGCTTACAATGGCGGGCGAATCAGTAGCTATGTCTTGGCTGGTGCATTAGGCGGCGGGTTGGGTGCTGCGTTTTTATCCCTAGCGGGGCTGGATGCGTTACGTTATACCCTTCAGGTTGTGGCTGCTGTTTTCATGATCGCCTTGGGGTTGTACCTTGGTGGGTTTTGGATGGGTGTTGCTAAAATCGAAAATGCTGGGCGCGTGGTTTGGAAACACATCGAACCGTTTGGGCGGCGTTTCATGCCCGTGGATTCGCCTTTAAAAGCGTTGCCATTGGGATTTATCTGGGGGTGGTTGCCATGTGGTTTGGTTTATAGCGTTTTAATCTGGACATTATCCGCTGGCAGTATCGCCAAAGGCGCGTTATTAATGCTGGCGTTTGGTTTGGGCACATTACCCAACTTATTGCTAATGGGAGCAACCGCTGCGAAATTAGCCAAATTAATCCGCCATCATTGGGTTAAACGCGTGGCGGGTTTGCTGGTAATTGCCCTAGGATGCTTATTATTGGGTCGGCTATTATTTTAAAGCTAATTTGCGCACTGTTTTATTTTCCGTACAATAAAGCAGTGAGCCATAAACGAATACGCAATCCCCAACTGGATGTTAATCCCACCTCTCGAAAACGAATCACGCCATTTGCATCCAAAACATAAGTCGTGGGCACGACATGAATCCCGTATTGAGCGGATAGTTTTCCGTCTTCATCCACCAGTGTTACCCAATTGCTGATATTTTCACGCTCCACATAGCGTTGTACATCAGCGGTATTGCCTGACTGGAACGCAACGGTGAGCACTGTCCAATCCTTTTGTTGTTGTAAAGCGTTAATACTGTCTTGTTCAAGCTCACACATCGGACACCAGCTCGCCCAAAAGTGCAATAACACGGGTTTCCCTCGGTATTGCTGTAGGCTTACGGTTTGTCCTTGTAAACTGGTTGCGGAAAAGTTTGGGGCAACGCCATCCACTAAATCTTGATGTTGCCACCAGCGAAAACCCGCAATGATGCCAATAATAATACAAACCTCTAACAACCAACGTAACCAACGACGTGTTTTAGGAGGCTGACTGTTAAGTAATGGTTCTGCTGACATACACTTGATTATTAATGGATAATCCCGACATCATAACACATCCACCACTCGACAGAGAAAGTGTCGTAATATTAGCCAGCATTTCACATTACCAATGTAATGGTATTAATTGCATTATTTTTTATATTAATTTAATGCTGTATTTTTTCGGGTTTTTTCTAATAGACTTCACAGCATTCTTTAATTAAGAAGTGCTCGTATTCCCCCTTTTCCATTAGTCTGATTTTGGTTGCTTATTAGTTTAATTACGGTAATCATGGGTCAGTGCTACGCATCGAATCCCAGCTTTAGCACACCCAAATTACCCTAAGAATCACTAATAACAAAATATGGCATAGGGGGACATCCCGATGAAGGGTTCGACTCATTCGTCTACATTTACCCACAAATCCCAAGTGCATTGCACGCAGCCATGCTTGGTAACGCCCAATATGCGGCATTCCGCGTTGGCTTGGAGTGTTCGCGCTGCGTTAGGCATTGCGCTGACTTCTGCATTGGCAGGCCCTGTACTGGCAGAAGGTACAAAACAATGGAGTCCAGACGCAAGTGACTACTCTGCGTTAGGTGTCACAGAAACAGGGAGTAGTCAGGCCACAACCTACCCATTTGCGGGTTTTGGTCAGCCCGCCGACAACCGCTTGTACATTCACGTCGCTGACCCATCCACCGAACAAATTCACGTTGGTTTATCTAACCTCGTTGATGGTAGCGGTAACGCACTAACCAGTACTTACTATTTCCGCATCGTTGCACCCGATGGCACAGTGGTACATGGCCCTCATGCTGTGGGCGGGGCAACTGTCAACTTAACGTCTCATGCTCAGGCTGTCGCAGGCCCTAATACGGTGAATGCCAGCGGTTATAGTACCAGCGGCATTTGGACGTTCGACCCCGCCACGACGGGTAAAGGTGCTGGCGATTATTACATTGAGTTCGACACCAACAATAATGCTGCCACACTCGGAACTGTAACACTGATCAACATCCGTTGGTTTGACTTTACGGTAGCCACCAAAAGCTCACCAACCGCGATAGATGGTCGTGTGTGGTCAAAAAACTGGGGGGTGCGTGCTGCTAACCCTGCAACCTACACCGCGAATCCATTTGCAGAATCTTTCGATGGCGCATTGTACGCCTACGATAGCAATAACTTCGTGACCAAGGTTGATTTTAACGGCTCAGGTTTACGCCCATTACAAGGGCAGTTTTCATTCAATGACACGGGGACAGGCACGACAGGTACTAAAACAACTGACCGTAAGTCGGTGATGAATGCCAATCAAACGACCCCGAAACACAAAATCTTCTTGAATCAGCCTGACCCGACTGTTTATCCATTAGGTACGGAAGGGCAGTTACAAAACCTACCGCTCAAAATCGCAGACATTAATAATACCAATATCCAAATTGAGGTGACGCAACCAGGTAATGCGGAAATCGTTTTGGACATCAATGGTGACGGCGTGTACACTGCTGGAACGGATGTACGCCTTTTTGCGTCGCTGGTTGCAGGCGTGAATCAGATCACTTGGAATGGGAAAGATGGTGCAGGTAATAAAGTTACCAAGTCTCAATACCCCATTAACACTTTGCTGTCGTATACCCAAGGCGAAACACACTTCACCGCCTTTGACGTAGAAGGTTTGGACAATGGCTTCACCGTCTATACCCAAACTTCGGCTGGTTTAACAGGTCCGAACTTGTTGTTCTGGGATGATAGCAATATCACCCAACCGTCTGGGATGGCAACAACAACCCTGACCAATACCGATACGGGCGCAACCACCCGCCAAACGTGGAACTATGTATCCGCTGACCAAACAACGGGTTATGGTAACGCCAATACCATCAATACTTGGTGGTATGCGTTCCGCCAATACCAAACAACTACGGTAGTAGCGGGCAACAATGCCCCTGTTGCTACCGATGACAGCGCTTCAACAAACGAAGACACTCCGGTAAACGGTTCAACTGTGTTGGGTAACGACACCGATGTCGATGGCGATACTTTAACCGTTAATACCACGCCGACTGTCGCACCTAGCAACGGTACGGTCGTGATCAATGCCAACGGTACTTACGTTTACACGCCGAATGCGAATTTCTCAGGCACGGACACATTCTCCTACGAAATATCCGACGGTTTCGGCGGCACAGATACCGCTACTGTCACGATCACCATTAATCCTATCAACGATAACCCCGTCGCCGTTGATGATGTAGGCACAACAACCGAAGACACCGTCCTGAATGGCGCAAGTTTGTTGGGCAATGATACCGATGCTGATGGCAATACACTGGTTATCAATACCACCCCGACGGTTGCACCAACACATGGCACAGTGGTAATCAATGCCGATGGCACTTACACTTACACACCGAATGCGAACTTCAGCGGCTCGGATTCTTTCACCTACTCGATTAGCGATGGCAATGGTGGCACGGATACGGCAGTCGTAACCCTAACCATTACCCCTGCCAACGACCCACCAGTAGCCACCGATGACAGCGCGTCCACCACGGAAGATACGGTCTTAAACGGCACAACGGTATTAAGCAATGATACCGATGTTGAGGGTAATCCCTTAACCGTTAATACCACCCCAACCGTTGCACCTAGCAATGGTACGGTCGTACTCAATGCTAATGGCACTTACACTTACACGCCAAATGCGAACTTCAGCGGTACGGACTCCTTCACCTACGAAATCAGCGACGGTAATGGCGGCACGGATACAGCAACCGTCACCATTACGGTCAGCGCGGTGAATGACAACCCAGTGGCTACCGATGATACCGCCAGCACCAACAAAAATACGGTATTAAACGGCAGCACCGTTTTAGCCAACGACAGCGATGCGGATGGCGATACTTTAACCATTAATACCACCCCAACCGCAGCCCCAACGCACGGTACAGTGGTCATTAACGCCGACGGTACTTACACTTACACCCCCACTGCCAACTATGTTGGTACAGACTCCTTCACTTATGAAATCAGTGATGGCAAAGGCGGCACTGACACCGCAACCGTGACCATTACGATAGCTGCAACCAATGCCGCACCCGTTGCTACCGATGACACCGCCACTACCAATGAAGATACACCGCTGAACGGCGCAAGTTTGTTGGGCAATGACAGCGATGCAGATGGTGATACTTTAACCATTAACACCA
>CAZEQX010000115.1:0-8030 GCA_964514635.1 uncultured Thiothrix sp. | reverse complement strand
TTAGCACCGACATAACTGACCTTTTCTTTCGCCTGATCGTAAGCATCGGTGCGGTAACGCAAGATGCTGTTATAGACGAAACGCACACAACCGAACGTCTGAGCCAACAGCTTTTCTTGCTGCTGGTCAGGGTAAAATCGGAATCGGTAGGCGCGTTTCGTTTTCATGCTTCACCGTATTGTAGTTCGTGCCGCGAGTAACGGCGGTACAGTTTCTAACCGAAGATAGCTTAACCAAAGAGAGGAGCGAGAAGAGGGTCGGCTATCGCCGACGTGCTATTCCTCCCCGACCTGACTCGTGCTGAGCATAGCCGAAGCAAGGACGGGGTATCTCGCGCAAGAGTGATGAATCGGCTTGCCCCGTATGCAGCAAACCCAGCGAACAGTCGCGGACGCATGTATTTGGAACTACCACCCGCTTACCGTGACGAATATCAGCGCGACCGTGACCGCGTGATCCACGCCAAGGCGTTCCGCCGCTTGGAATACAAAACCCAAGTTTTCGTGAATCACGAGGGTGATTTGTACCGCACGCGCCTAACGCATTCTTTGGAAGTAGCGCAAATTGCCCGCACCGTTGCCCGCAGTATGGGGCTAAATGAAGACCTCACCGAAGCCATCGCACTGTCACACGATTTAGGTCACACCCCATTTGGACACGCCGGACAAGACGAACTTAATGCCTGCATGAAAAGCTTTGGCGGCTTTGAACACAATTTGCAATCGTTGCGCGTGGTCGATGTCTTGGAAGACAACTACGCGGATTTCCCCGGTATTAACCTCACCTTTGAAACCCGTGAGGGCATTCTCAAACATTGCAGTCTCGACAATGCGCGACAATTAGGCGAAATCGGGGAACGTTTCCTCAACAAAACCCAACCGAGTTTAGAAGCACAACTCGCCAACCTTGCCGACGAAATTGCTTACAACAATCACGACATTGAAGACGGGTTACGCTCTGGGTTGATCACACTGGAACAGTTGCAAGCCGTACCTGTGTTTGCCGTCGAATACCAAGACGTGATTCAACAATACCCTGATTTGACAGGCAGACGTTTGATCCGCGAAACCTTACGGCGCTTAATTGGCAAAATGGTAGTGGATTTGATCGACAGTAGCCGCGCTCGGATTCAAGCCGCAGGCGTGCATAACCTAGAAGAAGTGCGCCAACAATCCATACCGCTAATGACTTACGGCGAAGCCATGCGCCATGACAAAAACGTATTGAAACAATTCTTGCGTGAAAACTTGTATTACCACCCCACCGTGTACCGCATGGCATGGCGGGCGCGAAAAGTGGTCCGCGCCCTGTTTGAAGCTTATATGGAAGACCCGCGCTTATTAACGCCGAAATACCAAGCATTCGCTAAACAATACGCTGCCGAACAAGGTGAAAGCGGACGCGCTCGCGCCATTGCGGATTTCATTGCAGGCATGACCGACCGTTATGCCATGCGCGAATACGGACAATTGTTCGACTTATCGAAATGACGCTAACACTGCTTATTGCACGATTAAGTCTTTCACCCAAATCGTTCCATTCAGCGAGCGCAACCGCAGAATGCTTAAACCCGCTGGCAATGTCACCGTAATGGGTTCGCTAAGTTCAGGAATGCCGCTGTTGCTGGCGGCTAATTGCCAGTGTCCAACGGTTTGCCCTTCAGCTTGCAACGCTAATACGCTGCCTGCGGGAGCATCATAGGTTGTCACACGCACCTGATAAGTGGCATTTTGCAAACTACGCACTGGAATCAACCCAAACTCATTAAAACCAGCGTCATCATTGGGGGTTAAACGGTACGCTGTACCGCCGTATCCCCAACCTGCCCCGCTGGCCATGATAATAGAACGCTCGGTATCATGCAGACTGATGGTGTCCGGCAACATTGAACCCAAGGTTGGGGTCGCTTTCGCATGAGTACGAATGTAATCGATTGCAGACAATTTCGTGGTTTTGGTATCTGCCACCACATTCAATGCTGCGCTGTTCACGAAGTTCCACGGATGCGCACCACTGTAAACGTAATAAGACAACAATTGCCCACCGTTTTGCTCATAAACGCTCTGTGCCACAATCATACGCGCTTTCATACGCGGATCATTGTTATAAGCTGCTGATAATGCAGGGCCTGCCGTACTCCCACCTAGCGGACTACCACCAGGGCCTGGTCCACCTTCATAGGCGACAGATTTCAAACCATAACCACGCGCCCATGTCGCATCAATAGCCGTACTTTTGGCAAAGTTAGCATTAGGCAACCCCGCAAAATACGCAGTCATAGTGGCTTTACTAGTATCTTTTGGCTCAACGTCGGAATCGTAATACGCCGCGCCACCTGCCCCCCACCACAAGTCCTTCACCTGACGCACGGTTGGATTCGTTGGGGTCGTGTTCGCACGCACCTGACCGTAGAAACTTTCCGCCCATTTCAGACCTTCGCTCAGGTACACATTACCATCACCAACTTGACTGGCAAGAATGGGGCGAACGGTACTCATCATTTTCGCCCCAAAAACACCACGGAAAATCAAACTAATACTGGCAGAACGAAACGCAATCCAACGACGGTGCGCCAAATAAATGTCGTTCGCCACTTTACCATCGTAGTTAATAGGGTGATTTGTCTTGGCGTATTGATTTGCAAAATCCAATGACCAACCAAAACCGTAAAAACCCGGTCCAGAATTCCACAATTCGTTGCCGTATTCCACATAAACACGCAACCCATTTTTCAGCGGCGGATAAACTGGATTAACTTGCGGACTGGTGTAAGGATTTTTACCGTCCGAACCGTAACGAAATAATTGCGCAAGCTTTTTAATATAATCATTATTGGCTTTTACTGGCACATTAATCCAAATATCTTTATTGGTTTGATTCGCCAATAAAATTAATAATTCCCATGGCTGACCACGACTATCCATCATGCCCAAGCGATTCATGGTATTACGTTCTGCCCATGTCACGCTGGGGTTACTATTGGATGAAAGAAAATCCATGCTCCGAATCAAATGGAATTTCTGCATCGCCGTGATAAATTCGTTAGTAAACACCACCGAGCCATCCGTAGGATAACCAGGCCGCCACAAATGCACATCGGTCACACCATCCGCGCTCGTGGATACCGCAGTACGGCGCGTATTACTAAACGTAATCCAAGTATTATCTGTCACAACAGTGGGATAAATAACATCTGCCGTGGTGGTATTGGTGCTGGAATTGTATTGTTGATTACTGATGTAAGGGCGATTCGTAGAATTATCAAGCGGTATTCCTGACACATAAAGGTCGGCACGCCCTTTAAAAATTAACTTATAAATGCCAGCCTGTGTGCGTAAGGAAGAAGTAATCATATTAAAATCTTCTTGCGGTGCACCGTTTGCGTCAGTTTTAACATCCCCAACCCAATTACCAGTACGAAATTGGCTTTCACGCATTGCGTCCGCCATCATGTACGCACCGTCGTAATACGAAAGGCTATTAATACCAATACCAACATAGGAATTTGCACTGTTAATATCCACAGCCGCAACTGTAGATGACATTCCCATAATACCGACACTCAACGATAGCATAAGCAAAGGCTTAGCCAGCCCTACACACCAAGGCATTGGCATTTTCATAAGAGTCCCTCGACTGTTGACATTACACACTTGTTGTAAATTCTATCAATAGATAATACAGATAGAAAGATCCATAAATGTAATCAATATCATGCTGTTATCAATCGTGAAGCACTAAAACGTTGGAAGGTTTTTGAATATTTAGCATTAATTGACTACACTCTTAGCAGAAATGACGTAATTTACATTCGGCATTTGCTGCTTAACTACGGAGGGGTAGCTAGGTCAGTGCGGCGGTTATTCTGCAAGTAAGCCATTGATTCTCATGAACCAAGGTAGCGTATGCCCAGCTTATTGATTACAGATGACCATCCACTTTACATTGATGGATTAGAAAATGCTCTTAAACAGTACTTTTCTGACCTAGTAATATTTACTGCCCATAATATCGAGGACAGCGAGACATGTCTGTTAAAACACCCCGACATGGATTTTTTATTATTAGGCCGAACGCTAAATGATGCTGATGCTCTGCCATACATTCCCACTTTTTTGCAGTTAGCTACGGCTTTGCGCATTGCGGTTATTTCAACATGGGAATCGCAAAGTTCTATTCAAGAGGCTCTTCGTGCTGGGGCAATTGGTTTTATTCCTAAAAGGTTTGATGCACCTGCTATTGCTCACGCCATTAAACGCCTGCTCAATGAGGGTAAATACATTCCTCACCGCGACTATGGAGCTACAATTTCACAACGCTTTCCAAACAACGATACTCTAACAACCCAACAATACAAGGTGTTACCGTTGATTGCCCAAGGTTATACCAATAAAGATATTGCCAGAGAGTTAGGCGTTAGCGAAGGCACAATCAAACAATACATTCACACACTTTTTAAGAAATTAGCCGTCAAAAACCGGACTCACGCCGTTCAAGTCGCACGCATGAGGGGGATTATTTGTTGAAATAAATCATCCATATGCATGACAAATATGGGTAACGACTGGTTTTTAACATACAGTCGTTACCCCATTAGTGATCACCATATTAATACAAAAAAACAATATGGAATAAACTCTAATCATTCACTTATTGCACATTAATAATTTAATTATTTATAAAACATAATAAAACCATAACCAATAAAAAACCTTACTATAATGAATAAGCGATAACGGTAGTTTTTTATTCAAACTCATACCATTCGCCCATTAAAGCTTATTATTTTTATTGGTAAACCAGCCCGCCATGAAATTGTTGCCGATCATTATACTGACCCTTTCTACCCAAACCGCCTGTTCAACACTGTCATTTAATAAAGAAAAAGACAGCGCCCAATCCGCAGATAAAGCTGTTGCTAAAGCTGAAACACCCACCCCAAAAACAACAACTAGCGAGGAAAAAAAGGCAGAGCCAGCAAATAATACACCCGAAAAACCCTTGGCAGATCAAGCAGAAATCGAAAAACCTGAAAATAAAACGGATAAGACAGATACCCCCACAAAGACAACCGAAGATGAGGAAGAATCTCCCCAAGATGGATTATCAATCGGCCTGAAAGCAGGCAGTTTAGGCATTGGATATGAAGCGGCAAAACCGCTTAACCGCTTTTTCGACTTACGCATTGGCACAACACAAGGACGTGCTAATGGTAGTTTAAATGTCCAACATATCCATTATGCTGCTGGTTTTGAATCTGATACCGTGATGGCAGCTATTGACATACACCCAACCAAAGGTGGTTTTTACTTAAGCGGAGGTGGCATGTTAAATAATAATAAAATAACGCTATCCAACAAGCCGAATAAGTTAAATAGCGTCAAAATCGGTAATACACTCGTCACTAAAGGCCGAATTGACGCAGAGGTTACATTTACTGACATCACACCTTATGCAGGTTTTGGCTATCGCAGCCCCATTGCCAAAGAAAAAGGTTTAACATTTACCTCAGAAGTGGGGTTGCTTTATCAAGGCCAACCCAAGGTTAATCTTAGTGTTACCAGTTTAGACGAGAATGACCCAAATATTCATCAAGAAGAACAAAGCATGGAAAATGACTTATCTTTCCTCCAATATTGGCCAGTGATTTCTTTAGGGTTAGCCTATAATTTCTAACCATCCATACTTATACCGACTCAATAGGTGTAGATTTAACCTGTATTTTTTGCTGAATATCTTGTGCTTGTTTTTGTTGTTTGGTATCACCTTGCCAGAAATAACGACGAATTTCAGCAGGTGTGAGAGTTTCAGGGGCAATACGCAATAAATAATGGGCAGGGTCATTATCATCCCTGCTCAGAATTTCATAACTAATTAAATCATCCAAGGTCATTTCCAATAAAAAACGTGGCACGGGAATTGCCCGACGTAAGGTTTCTAAGTCAGCAAGTGCTTGTTTATGTACAAACCGTTGGCTAATCTCTTGTAATACTGCACCCGCAAGCAATTCGCGCGTTTGTAAGCTAGGGCTAGTCGGTTGTTCTGGCAACCAAACCGCGTCAGGGTATTGAAAATAATAGGCTAATCGCGCCCCAGTCAAAACAATTAACCAACTGATATACAACCACAACATGAATAAAAACAAGCTGGCAAAGATAGAGTAAATCGCGGTTTGCTGCCCTGAACTCACCACAAAAGACGCAAACAACCAACCACCTATTTGCCATGCAAGTCCCGCCATCAGTGCGCCACCTAAAGCAGCTTTGGCTTGCACATGCGTATTGGGAATAAACAAATACATAAAAGTAAATGCCAAAATGACTAATACAGTAGGCAGTATTTTTAAAAAGACCGCTAATACTGTACCGAAAGGCTCAATCGCCACAATACTTTGTATCAAACTAATATTGCCTAATGATGTCCACAACCCCAGTGCGGAAAAAAGCAGAATAGGTCCGACCATAATGACACTAATGTAGTCCCGCACTTGATCCGCAATCGAACGTGACTTTTTCAACTGCCAAATGTAATTAAAATCACTTTCGATTTTCTGCATTAATGAAATAACCGTATATAACAAGACGGCTAACCCTGTCACACCCAAAACCCCCACTTGAATATTATCAACAAACCCCAAAATCTGCCCTGTAAACTCTTCGGCTTTAGAACCCAATGGCGACAAAACCCGTAATAAAAAAGGACGTAGTTCATTATGTACACCAAAACCCTTTAATACCGAAAAGCCCAATGCCAACAAAGGTGCCATGGATAAAAGTGAGGTGTAAACCAAACTCATGGCTCGCAAATTAATATCGCCACGCAACATGTCATGGAACAAAGCGCGTAATAACGCTCGAAGGAAATGAGTTAAACCGTTGTACATGATACGATGGCATCCTTTTGGCAATTTGTCACAGCGACACACTGCCAAGTTTAGCGTTTTTAGGAGATAGGTTAAGGTGAAAATGGTCAGAAATAGTAAACATTTGCTGGTGTTGAGCGCATTATGGCAGGTGTAGTGTTACAAATCGGCCTACTGATTATTGGCGGACTTATCTGGCGTTACGCACAACCTGCGGGACTTTCCGCGCAAACCGTGCGTTCGGTACTAACCTCACTGGTTTACTACTTGTTACTACCAGCCTTCGCGCTATTAGTGTTATGGCAGGTAGAATGGAATAACTCGTTCATTATTATCCCCGCGTTGGCAATGACGGGCATTTTGGTTTCATTGCTGATCATGCGCGTACTCGGCGGCATAATGGGCTACGAAAAAGCGCAACTCGGCGCATTAATGATCGCAGGCGCATTCCCTAATATCACTTACATGGGCTTACCCGTACTCGAATCCACCTTCGGCGATTGGGCGCGGGCAGTGGTCATGCAATACGATTTATTCGCCGTCACCCCGCTATTATTCAGCGTTGGCGTGATGATCGGTGCAAAACTCGGCACAGCAACGGGGCAAGAAACCCGTTTGTGGAAAATTTTCGCCAACATGCCTTACGTTTGGGGCGCGGCATTAGCCTTAGTGCTGAACGTGTTGGATATTCCCGCACCGGATGCCTTAATCGCCGCCTTACGCCGCATGGTCGACGGCATTGCCCCACTCATGCTGATTGCGGTGGGTTTGGCATTAAACCCGCAGAAATTAGTCAGCCGCCAAATTTTTAGCGTCGTCCCCGTGGTCGTCATGCAACTACTACTCGCCCCGTTATTGCTATGGCCACTGGCACAATTCGCCGGACTAGAAGGCGACTGGTTACGCGCCTTTTTGCTCGAAGCCGCGATGCCCACCATGTTATTTGGCTTGGTGATTTGTGACCGCTACGGTTTAGACACCGAACTATACGCCACCGCCGTCACAGTCACGACGGTATTAAGCCTCGGCACGCTGCCCGCTTGGTATCACGTTTTGCAATAGGTATTTAAAGCTTGCTCAATGACTGCATAAGCTTGGGCAAGCTCGCTTTCCGTCACGCAATACGGCGGCAATAAATACACCACATTCCCCAACGGACGCAGTAACA
>CAZEQX010000114.1:0-8103 GCA_964514635.1 uncultured Thiothrix sp. | reverse complement strand
AGAAACGCCAATTGGATGGTGTGATTTGCGGGCACATTCACCATGCTGAAATCCGCGATATTGACGGGATTACCTACTGTAACGACGGCGATTGGGTCGAAAGCTGTTCGGCATTGGTGGAAGAATGGGATGGCAGTTTGCGCATTGTGTATTGGGCGGAACGTGCTGCTGTAACCGCCGCTATGCCATTGGCAGAAGCTGCGACAGCTTAACTGGCTAATTTAGCCAATAAAAAAGGGAGTCCGTTACCGGACTCCCTTTTCTGTGTGCGGCATGACCGAATTATTTCAGCTCATCGCCTGCAACAGGTTTCAGGTCTGCTGCGATTTTTGCAACTTCATCGCGTTTTGCTTTTGGCATAGGGATAAAGCCTTTATCAGCCAAGTAACCTTCATCGCCCCATGTTGCTTCATTGGTAAATTCCGCAACAAATTCTTTGATGCCTTTTACTTGGTCAACGTGCGCATTTTTCACATACATGAACAATGGACGTGAGACAGGGTAGCTGCCATCCGCAATGGTTTCAAACGTTGGTTCAACGCCGCCCACTTTAGAACCTTTTACTTTGTCGTTATTTTGCTCTAAGAAGCTGTAACCGAAGATACCCAAAGCGTTCGGGTTGGCTTCCAATTTTTGGACGATCAGATTGTCGTTTTCGCCCGCTTCGACGTACACGCCATCTTCACGAATGGTTTGGCAAGCAGCTTTGTGTTCTTTTTCTTTCGCTTCGGCTTCGTCTTTTTTGCCTGCTTCTTTCAGTTTTTTCGCTTCGTCTTTGATAGCGTCTAACGGTGCAATGCCTTTACAGCCGCCTTCCATGACCATTTCCGCGAATGCATCGCGTGTACCTGAGGTTGGTGGCGGGCCTAAGACTTCGATTTTGGTATCAGGCAGAGCCGCATTCACTTCTTTCCAGGTTTTAGCGGTGTTGTCGACCATTTCGCCTTTGTCGTTAGGAACTTTTTTCGCCAAAGCCATGAACAAATCTTTCAAGCTCAGCTCAAATGCAGGTGCGCTCTTGGCGTTTGCAATGGCGATGCCGTCGAAACCAACTTGAACTTCGGTGACTTTATCCACACCGTTTTTGCCACAGGTCTCAAATTCGCTTTTTTTCATGCGACGTGAAGCATTAGCAACGTCTGGTGTGTCGATGCCTGCACCAGAACAGAACAGTTTAATACCGCCGCCTGTACCTGTTGCTTCTACTTTTGGGGCTGGGTTGCCAGTTTTTTTAGCGAATTGTTCTGCAACAGAGGTTGAGAATGGATAAACGGTGGAAGAACCCACAATTTCAATGTTGTCACGAGCGTGCGCAACAGATGCGGTAAAAGCCAGACCTGCAACAACGGCGAGCGTCAGTTTCTTCATGTCACTATCTCCAAGATCAAACAAAGATCAAATTAATATCGAGTCGCTGCGTACTTTAAGCGGTTAATATGACAGTTATGTTACAACCCCGAAATTTTTGGGTTACGGAACTTTCCTCATGATCCAGAAACCCCTAACCTTGGCGGCAATCACAACAAGGAGAACCATCATGCAAAGTCTGTGGAGTCAATGTCGCGCTGGATGGCGTTTGAATCGCTTGGTATTACACATTGTGGTTGGGGTCGTGCTGACCGCATTCTTTGCGGGTTTATTGCGCCAAAGCGTGAATCAAGCATTTTTCCGCCGCTTAATAACGTGGTGGTTGGGGAAAGTGCCGCGCATCTTGGGTTTACAAGTAAAAATAGTCGGGCAACCCGCTGCTGGTGTGTTAATGGTGGCGAACCATATTTCTTGGTTGGATATTCCACTACTGGGTGGGGCAAGCAACTTGCGTTTCTTATCCAAAAAGGAAGTGCGGCATTGGCCAGTGATCGGTTGGTTGGCGGCTAATGCCGGAACACTCTTTATTGAGCGCGGTAAAGCAGGGGCAGCCGGAGAAGCTTCACAAACCATTTTGCAAGCGTTACGCACGGGGCATTCGGTCTTACTGTTTCCTGAGGGGACGACGACCACGGGTGATGATTTGCGCACGTTTCATGCGCGGTTATTTGCACCTGCATTTGAAGCATCCGTAGCGGTGCAACCGATTGCTATCCGTTATCCGGCAGCGAATGGTTGCACGCATCCGTTAGTACCGTATGTTGGTGAGCAGTCGTTGACGAGTAATTTGCGCGGTTTGTTAGGGGAGTGCGGGTTGACGGCAGAAATCCATTTTCTACCGCCAATCGCTACCGAAGGTTTGGAACGCAAGCGCGTTGCTGCGTATTGTGAACAGCAGATTCGGGCGGTGATTAAACCATCAGATACAGCCTGAAAACGCGATTCACGCGGCTTGCAATACCTGTTTCAAACCCTTTCGCCGCGTGAGCAAGGGGCTGGTGTGTCGGCTATCTGACTACGGAAGGCATTTCATCCGTTAGTATCCAACTTGCAAGTAATGGCATTAACACTACCCCTCCTAATACTGCTGTCACCCCATCCACTGCTAGGGTAATAGGGGTTAGTGCTATTTTCCCTATTTTGGCTTCTGGACCTTCTGGTTCAGTTATTTTGATGGTGTACGGGTGTTGGAAATACGCCGTTTGTGGAACTTTGACATGACCCGCTAAATAACGTGTACCATCAATGCTGGAAGAATACTCCAGTTGATCACCTGTGTTATTGGGTTTAAAACTGTGTTGGCGTAAAAAGGTTTGTTCGCTATCTGTTAATTGCGCGATTTTTGCTTGTAGGGTGTAATATCCATGAATTTTTTGACCTTCTTCAATATTAAAATCGTCAAAACTGGGGGCTAATTTTGCCCGACCTTGCCATGTTAATAGGCTTTTCAGGGGCTGTTCCAAGGGGAAAATGAAGTGGTGTTCTTCACCCGCAATAATCAGCTTTTGCCCATCTTGGGTAATGAGAAAGCTTTTAATTTCTTCTGAACCTTCGGTAGTTGTTTGCCTGTGTAAAGCTTGTGTCGCACAACCAACCTGTGCCAAACACAATAAAACCACCAATACCTGACGGAAGTTAAACAACATAATAGAATCTCCACGTTATCGTTAATTTTCGACGAAGATTCTGCCACATCATGGATGCACCCGACCAAGTAGCTAGGTAAGGTTGCATATAATGCTACTTAATGTCGTAAATGGTAATGCTTATGATGACTCCAAGCATCATACGTTGGTGCTCAATCTCAACCAACGTATGTACCTGATGAATGCATGACTGCTCTAATAGCAGTGTTTGAAAGGTTAAGCGGCTTTTAAATGATTTGCCTCAGGTAGGGGGCGTTTATGCAAACTGCCTTGCACGAAATGACGATGATAACGGGTATTGAGGTTATTCACGTCCAGCAGGATGAAAATGTCCGCAACGTTAAAATCAGGGTCTAAGCACGGTTCGCCCGCCACCCACGCGCCTAGCTTCAAATAGGCTTTTAGTAACGGTGGCATATTGACCTTACTGGCGGGCTGCGTTGGTAGCAAACGCACTTTCGGTTTGACGCGCAAGCTTTCAGGGGCGAGGTTGTGATGACGCGCTTCTTGCATAATAGCGGCGGCTTGTGCGCCTCCGTCTTGCATACTGATGCTGGCGCAACCAAACATGTAGTCAACACAGTGCATTTCCATGAATTGCGCCAACCCTAACCACAACATGCCGATTCCCGCGCCATTACGAAAGTCAGGGTGAATGCACGTCCGCCCGATTTCAATCGCATTGCCACGCAATTGTGGGAACAAACCGCGCAAGTCAAATTCGTTTTCAGAATAAAAACTCCCCGCACGGCGAGCATTCGCGGTGGTGAGAATGCGGGTTGAACCGACCACTTCATGCGTGTCGGCTTGGCGTACTAGCAGGTGGTGGCAGAAATCATCGTAATAATCGCGGTCGATACCTTCACTGGCACTTTCGAGCTGCGCACCTTGTTCTTTAGCAAAGATGTCGTAACGCAAGCGTTGTGAGGCGTAAATGTCGTCCGCCGTTGCGGCTAATTCCACCCGCAGCAACGGGGTGTGAGGTCGTAAATCGGTGTGAGAATGTCGGGTCGCAGCAGTCATGGATACACTCCTTCAGTTTACCCAGACAGCTTAAAAAGCCCGTGTGACACGGGCATGACAGTAATTTTGCAGTGAGGTTACAGTTTAACAGTTTGATTACGAACAGATTAAAGCTGATCAACCTTCCGGCGAAAAGCGGTAGCCAGCACCGCGCACGGTTTGAATGTAGTGGTCAAATCCGTAAGGCGATAAGGTTTTGCGCAAGCGTAGAATATGCACATCAACCGTGCGTTCTTCCACATACACATTGCGTCCCCAAGCGTTGTCGAGCAATTGTTCACGGCTGTAAACGCGGTCAGGATGCTGCATGAAAAACTTCAGCAAGCGAAATTCAGTCGGGCCAAATTCCAACTCTTCACCATTGGCGGTGACGCGATGGCTTAACACATCCAAATTTAACCCCGCAAAGGATAACGATTCCTGCGGTGGGGAAGTGTGGGTGCGACGCAAAACCGCCTGAACACGCGCGATTAATTCCGCAGGGGAAAACGGTTTACTGATGTAGTCATCAATTCCCGCTTTAAAGCCTGCGATTTTGTCTTTCTCTTCGCAGCGAGCGGTAAGCATAATCACGGGAATGTCTTGGGTATTACTATCGCGTTGTAAACGGCGCACGATTTCCAAACCGCTAATACCGGGTAACATCCAGTCCATGAGAATTAACTGGGGGCGTTTGCGCTCAATTTCTGTATACGCTTGTTCGGCATTGGCGGCTTCGCTGAGTTCGTAGCCAGCACGTTCTAAAGCCAACCCAACCATTTTGCGTATGGGTTGTTCATCTTCAACAATCAGAATATTGCTCATGGTTAAACCTGCGTGAATATCTCGTTTGTGCAGGCATTAAAACCAAAAACTGTGTCAGTTCTGTGACAAATTCATCAAAACGCAAACTATCCCCTAAGCTAAGCGATGGGCTGAATGGATTTTAATCCGTGCGGGTGGTGGGGTGGGTTAAAATCGCAGCAACAGCATGATTAGGCATGGCCTGCTGGTAAATTGCCAACATCTCCAGCAAACCAACCAAGGCGGCATTGTAGTCAATCGCGTATTCATTTACCGAATAAGCACGCGAGTTATCCACATAACTCATAACACCTTGGTTTTTCGGCGCAATATTATCTTGGGCAAGTACGTTCGCCCCGCCCACTAATAATCCAGGAATGGTGCGTTGAATCGCAGAGCCAAATAAATGAACCGGATTTTTTACCGAATGTGCGCCAAGACTGCTAACAAACGATAACGCAAGCGGGTTACGTCCCAATAAAAAATCAATTTGATGCAAGGCTGCCGTGTAATAAGTGGGGTCTTTGGTAAAATACCAAGCATGTAATAAGTTAATCCCTTCTTCTGCCAGCATTTTATTAGAACCCCAAACAAAACGCTGATTTGCCAAGCGCAATGGGCATTGTTGTGTTTGGGTAAGAATAGTTCGAGCGTGATCCAATAAACGCCCTTTAATCACACCGCGTAGGGATAATAGCTCATTCGACTTATCAAACATTAACAAATGCCACAATGCTAAGGATGACGGGTCTTTCCACTCGAATAAATGATAAGGAGCATCGACAGCGTGTTTTTGGATAAAATCGCGGTAGGTTTTTTGCTTGGTCGTTAAGTATAACTCAATGGCAGCGGCTAGACGGTCGTCATCATCAAACTCCAAAGCCGTTTCGGTATCCGTATCTGAAGCCAAATATTTCCCCGAACCGCCGTCATCCTCTGCTTGCCAATCCACCGTCATGTTCGGGTGTTTTTCCAACCATGCCCACGCATTTTCCGCCGCCACTTGGTAACGTTTCGCATCGTTGGGGCTAATGTCGCGGAATGCTCGCGCCGCTAATGCCATGCTCGCCGCAAACTTGCCCGTTTCTGGGCTGGAAATGCCGAAAATGTATTGTTGGGCGGTATCTTCTTCTGGCTTACGCTCGCTAATCCACTTTAATCCCGACACTTTACGATACACCGCGCCATCCATGCGCTGCATTTTTAGCATCCAATCCAATTCGTAAGCCACTTCATCCAACAAATCGGGCTTGCCATTCCCCGATTCGGGGATGGATAAATCACCATCCCGATAACGTTCGGGCTGCATTAAATACAAACTCATGAGCCGATTCACCGTGACCGCAGCGGTTGCCATGTAACGACCATAATCCCCCGCATCGTGCCAACCGCCACTGGCATTGTGCGGATCATCCGCTTTATTCAGACCATCACTACGCGCAAACACGGCATTGTTGGTATGACAAGCCTCGTGCGCTAATTGGGTAATACTATCGCGTAATGCCACGCCACAACGTTGCAGGTAATAACTGCGTAGCAATAACCAAACGCTGGATTCGTAAACATCTTCACCAATGGAAAAAGTCGCCGATTGCACGGCATTTTGGCGTAAAAAATACTGGCCTGGGAGTTGCACAGCAGTGAAATCCAACCACTGAATCGCCACCCCATCACGAGTCTGCTGTGTGGCAGCAGCCGTAAAGGTTTTTAGCACCATACCCGTATTCGCCTGCACCAATTCCACAACAGTTGCAGCGTGAGGGTACACCAACATCGCGTGTTTGGGCGCGTGCGTCATATAACCTGCCTGATTGACCGCAATGCGTGTCGGTTCAACCCACGGTGGCGGTACTGGGCTAGGTGAATCCGTTTCGGGGTTCGCTGTTCCTGCGAATAACTCCGGCATGGCTAATTCTGAAGCCCCCACGCTCACACCGTACAAACACAAAACCAAACACCCTAAACGCAACGATTGAGCAATGCACATGCGTAGCGATCCTTGTAATAAAGCACGCCAATAATGATAAATTAAAATTATCACCCTCTGGCAAGCATACTAAATCAACAAGGTTAAGAAAACGTTGGTAAGAATGCCCAAAAAGCAGGCGAAAAAGAAGCGGTGTTTTTCGGTTGGATGCGACATGACGCAAACTATTCAGGTAATTTTCGCGCCATGTTTTAAGGAAACTTCCGCAACTACAACGGTAACAGTGAAAGGTTAATTTATCGTAGTAATTACTATTTGTTAGAATGGTGTTACCACAAATTTTATGGGGCTAACGCCATGATCAAACCGTTTTTGTTACCCAACGGGCAAACCATTTACGTTGAAGTTGAAGAAACCGAAATCCAAAACGCACCCGTGCCGCGCAATACACCCAGCGATTTGCCGCCCGGTGCGGAACCCACCAGCGTCATGGACGATTTGATTGTCGGTAGTAAGTTGCTGCAAGAAACCATCGCAGGCACGGCGCAAAGCGTGTACGACAGCCTGAAAGACTTACAGCCGGACGAATGGTCGGTGGAATTAAATATCGGTTTAAAAGGCAAAGCGACCATTATTCCGGTGTTAGTCAGTAGCGAAGGCGAAGGCAGTATTAAAATCACCGCGAAATGGAAAAAACCACAGCCTGAGAAAAAAGCGTAAAACAAGCCAATTAACGGGGGTGATGCATGAGCTGGAAACAGGCTTTTGTACGGGTATTTAATGGCAATCCCGATGCCAATGGTGTGTTTAAAGGCACGGCGTTTTTTATTCGTCCGCAGCAATTACTTACCGCTAGGCATGTGCTGGAAAGCTGCCCGAACGGGGTGTTTTTGCGCGTGCCGGACGGTGGGGTATTAGCCGTGGAGGCGCAGTGGATCGAAGCCTTTGAACGCGATGTTGCCACCATTTATTTGCCGAGGGTATTTCCCATCACCCCCTTGTTATTGGCGCGAAACCCGCCGAATTTGGGTGATGCGGTAACACTGTGCGGCTTTTTTGATGCGCAGCAATCCTTACACCAACGCCAGACGCATATTAGTGGCTATGTGAATGTGCAACACACTTGGAACATTGCCGATGGTGTAAAAGCGGGCATGAGCGGCGGTGCGGTAATGCGTGACGACGAATTGATCGGGTTGATTCAAGCGCGGGATGAAGAAAGCAAGATCATTACCTACTGCATTCCGATTGATGTGATTCGTGCTTGTTTAGGGGAATTTCCAGAGCCAGAACGCATTACACCGCAAGATACGAGTGAGCTAACCCGTGCTGCAACGGTGTTCGTCGGGCGGCAAC
>CAZEQX010000113.1:0-8236 GCA_964514635.1 uncultured Thiothrix sp. | reverse complement strand
TTTTGAAATTGCTCAAACCGTAAGGGATTTTCTGCTGCATAACGTGCTCCACTGACAAAGCAGATGAATTAGGCACGATTGACTAAACGTAAGTAAGTTAGATCAGCACCGGACACTTCAAATAATAAGTCTGCTGCAATTTCTTCGTGCAATGCGGCAATTTGTGGTTCTATCGGTAATTCCCGCCCACCACGATCCACTAATACGACTAAGGTGATACTGGCTGGGCGACCGTAGTCGAAGAGTTCGTTCATTGCGCCGCGTAGGGTTCTTCCGGTGTAGATCACATCGTCTACGAGTAAAACGTGGCGGTTTTCGATGCTAAATGGAATGCGTGAGGGTTTATTTTGAGCAGCTAAACCAATACGGCTGAAATCGTCACGGTAAAAGGTGACATCCAATTCGCCCAAGGCTTCGCTTAAACCCAAACGGGTGTGTAAAGCTTGTGCCAACCACACGCCAGCAGTGTGAATCCCCACCATCACGGGGGTGTGAATTTGTTTGTCTTGTAGCCATTGGCGCGTTTGTTGTTCGAGTTGATCCAGCAATGGTGCAATCGCGTATTCTTTACGGATCACGAGCTTAGGATTCGACATGGGCATACTCCTGCATCCAGCTTTCGAGAATAATGGTTGCCGCCACTTGGTCGATTTCATCCTTGCGAATTTTGCGCTTACGTCCGGCTTGGCGGGCTTGTTTGAGGCGTTGTTCGGCTTCACGAGAGGATAACTGCTCGCTCACCACATCCACAGGCAGGTTGTAACGCCCTGCTAGTTGTCGGATAAAGCGTTCGATAGGCTCTTGCATGGCACTATCCGAACCATCCAGTTTGCGCGGCATTCCCACGACTAAACGTGCGGGTTTCCATTCGTTTAGGCAACGGCTGATGGCTGTCCAATCCGGTGCGCCGTCTCGCGCATTAATGGTGGATTGCGGTGTGGGAATACCCGTTAGTGTATTCATAATTGCAACACCTATACGGGTTTTGCCGTAGTCAAAACCCATCACGGTGAATGTATCAGCCATGGCCTGCGACTGCTCCTAGTAAGTTTAGGTCAATCCCTAGGGTGCGTGCTGAACCTTTCCAGCGTTGTTCATAGGGCATGTGGAACAAAATGTGTGGCGATGCCGGGCAAGTGAGCCACACGTTTTGTTTGAGTTCGTTTTCTAGTTGCCCAGGCCCCCAACCCGCACAGCCCAATACCAAGAGGAAGTTCAATGGGCCTTGCCCTTTGGCAATGTCATCTAGGATGTCGCGAGAGGATGTGATGGCTAATTCGTCTGTGATGCGTAGCGTGCTATCCCACTGGCGTGATCCATCGTGCAGGATAAAACCCTGTTCCGCCTGTACCGGACCTCCGCTGAGTGCGAGTTGTCCGGCGATATGTGCATCGTAGACGGCTATTTCCAATTGACTAAGTAGTTCTCCAACGGTGAGCTCGATCGGGCGGTTAATGGTAATCCCAAACGCGCCATATTCGTCATGTTGGCACACCAGTGTGACGGTGTGTTCAAATGTAGGATCACCCATGCCTGGCATGGCGATTAGGAGGTGGTTGCGTAGGTTGGAAATCGCTTCAATCACGTTAATTCGTCACGTTAAGTTAGCATCTATTGGGTGTTTAGCGTCCCGCTGCGGAAAATCCAAGTACGGGTAATGTTAAGTTGATCCCATTTACGGCTGATCTCATCCGGCAATGGAGGGTAAGGTGCTGCCAACTGAATGATGCGTAAGGCAGCTTTGTCCAACACGTCATAGCCTGATGATACACTGATTTGCGAATCCACAACACGACCCGCCTGATCTAGCGTGACATTCAGGATCAATTTGCCACTTAAATTACGGGCGATGGCTTCGTCAGGGAAATTGATATTCCCAATACGCTCGATTTTTTTGACCCATGCATCAATATATTCGGCTTCTATGGCACTTTTCGCGCTGACAGCATCAATAAAATGAATGCGTGGGCGACGTGCATAGCGGGCTTCGTCTTCATTCATTTCGGCGAGCAGTTTCGCGACTTCTTGATCCGTGTCGGAACGTTCTGCAATGGGGTCTTGTGGCTCTTCCGGTTGTTCGGGGGATTTTTCCACAGGCTTGAAGGTTTCGCCTTTGGTCGTTAAAACTTGCGGTATGATTTTCAACGGGTTATCCGCAGAAGCGGCTACCGATTGCAGGGGAGCTTCCCCTTCTGTTTCATGAAGTTCGAGCGAAGATAAAGGGCTTTGTGGGCGGTTTTTTTCGTCACTATCACCGCTGGCCTCCTGATTAGCTTGGGCAAGAAAATCCACCAGTTCTGGGGCTTTTTCTGCATGTGTTTGCACTAAGGTAATGTCGAGCACGGGTGCAAGGTGCGCTTGAGGATCACGTTGCGGCGCGAAACTGACTCCAAAAATCAGTAAAGCGTGTAAAGCAAATGCAATCGGCAAGGTTTTTGCAAGTGGTTCATTGAAAATAGTTATCGGTAAAACTTGCATGGTCTAAGCTACACAGATCGCTAGGTCGAAGGGACAGGATGTTGATTTTAATATTATCCTGTTGGTTATTTTCAAGGTATGCCCCCTAAAGTAGAGCTATATTAACACCTTTACTGAGGTATTGAGTAGGGATTCAGAGAATCATGTTGAAACAACTAATTGGCATTGTTGCAGCGGTTGCGCTAGGTATTGGTGGTGCATGGTTAGCCGTTAATTACACACAAAAACCGCAAGAAGCTGGCGTATTGGGGGAACAAAATTTGCCAGAAGGTGGGGATTTCACGTTGCAATCCGTTGATGGTGACGTGCATTTGAGCGATTTTCGGGGAAAAGTGGTGGTGCTGTATTTCGGCTATACCGCGTGTCCTGATATTTGCCCAACCTCAATGGCAACCTTGAAAGGGGCTTTGAACCAAATGAGCGCGACAGAATTGCAGCAAGTACAAGGCGTGTTTGTTTCGATTGATCCCGCCCGCGATACGCTGGCGCATGTTCAGGAGTACGCGCAGTATTTCCATGCCAATATGCGCGGTATTACAGGTGCGCCTGACGTGGTGCAAGCTGTTGCCAAACGTTATGGTGTGTTTTTCCGCAAGGTGGAAATGGCTGGTTCGGCAATGGCGTACAGCATGGATCATTCCTCTAATCTGTATGTGATCGATCAAAACGGTAGGTTGCGTGAGATGGTTGCGCATGGCACAGCTCCAAATGAACTCGCGACAGTGCTACGGCGATACCTCACCACTAAGGATGCTTCATGACGATTCGGTGTATTGCTTTTGATTTGGACGATACGTTGTGGGATTGCCGCCCTGTGATCGAACGCGCTGAACAGCGGTTTTATGCGTGGTTAATGGTGCATTATCCTCGGATTCCAGCGCGTTATTCCCAAGCGGAGCTAGTGGATAAGCGCGTCAGCTACATGCAGAACTACCCAGAATTACAGTATAATCTCACTGACTTGCGTAAAAAATGGTTGGCTGCTCTTGCACAGGAGGAGGAGTATTCGTCAGCTTTAGTCGAACCCGCTTTTGAGGTGTTCTGGCTTGCGCGTAACGAAGTCGCTTTTTTTGATGAAACGCTGGAAGTTTTGCATCGTTTAGCGAACCGCTTTGTCATGGGGGTAATCAGTAATGGCAATGCGTGCGTACATCACATCGGTATCGGACACTTATTCCAATTTGTACACAGTGCGGCAAAAGCAGGTGTTACCAAACCGCATTCTGCTATTTTCCAGCAAGCCTTGCAGGAGGTTGGGATTGCGCCACATGAAGCAGTTTATGTCGGCGATGACCCCCGCAATGACATCCAAGGCGCAGCACAAGCTGGCTGGCGTACTGTGTGGTTTAATCCCTCACAACAGCCGTGGGAAATCGCTGCTAAACAAGTAACCGATGCTACCGTGCCGGACGCTGAAATTCACCACTGGAAACAGTTGGAAACGGTGCTTGCTGCCTTATAAAAGGAAAGAGTGTCTCTATGCAACATAGTCGTATCGCTAACACACAATCTCGCACGCGGCAGGCATGGTTAGATCGTTTTACGGTGTCGGATGAAGAACAGGATGTTTATCGGCTGGCACAGGTATTGAATGATTTATTGCAGCTCCCCCCTGCGACAGACCCTTCCTTGCCGTGTAGTTTAGATGTCGCAGAAGTGTTGCGGCATTTGGATGTGGATCAAACCACACTCATTGCAGCACTGCTGTGCGATAGTCGTTTTGATAGCTTGTTATCGCTGGAGGCCATTGAACAAGACTATGGTAAAACCATTCGCATTCTGTGTGAAAACGTGCGGAATCTGCATCATTTTCACAACTGCGCCGGAGCATGTGACGCTGAAATCACTGATGAAGAGCAAGGCGAACAACTACGCCGCATGATGTTGGCGATGGTCAATGATTTGCGGGCAGTGGTGATTTTATTGGCGTGGAATCTGCAATACCTACGCCTACTCGCCCGCCAAGACATGACCGCCATGCATGTGTGTGTGGCGCGGCAGACCATGAATCTGTACGCACCGTGGGCGAATCGTTTGGGGATCAGCCAAATCAAATGGGAGTTAGAGGACTTATCCTTCCGTTTTTTACACCCTGATGTCTACAAGCAAATCGCCAAATCATTGGCGGACAAACGCATTGAACGTGAGCAGTATATCGCTGATTTTATTGCACATGTACAGCACCTGTTACAGGAATACCAAATAAAAGCCGATGTCTACGGTCGCCCAAAACACATTTATAGCATCTGGAAAAAAACCAAACGCAAACACGTTGAGATTGAAAACCTCTACGACTTACGCGCGGTGCGTATTATTGTGTCTGGTGAAAAATCCTTGTGCTACGAAGTATTGAGTTTGGTGCAAGAAACATGGCGAGCGATTCCCGAAGAATTTGATGATTACATTGCCAACCCCAAACCGAATGGTTATCAGTCCATTCACACGGTTGTTATTGGTCCGCAGGGAAAAGCAGTAGAGGTACAAATTCGTACACGCCAAATGCACCAACAAGCTGAGCAAGGTGTTGCGTCGCATTGGCGTTACAAAGAAGGCGGTAAATTAGACCTTGAATTAGAGCGCGTTATTGCTGCTGTGCGCCGCATGTTGGACAGTGGTGACAGTGATCGGCAGTTAATGGAAGATTTCCGCACCGAAATCTTCAATGATCGTGTATTCGTGCGCACCCCCAAAGGCAAAATTATTGATTTACCAAAGGGCGCGACACCGATTGATTTTGCCTATTATGTTCACACTAGCATTGGACACCGTTGCCGTGGGGCGAAAGTTTCCGGCAATATCGTACCGCTCAACTATGTGTTAAAAAATGGCGAAGTGGTGGAAATCCTCACCAGCAAAGTGGAACGCCCGCGCCAAGATTGGTTGATGCCTGAACTGGCTTATGTGAAATCGGCTTCCACCAAGCAAAAAATTCGCCAATGGTTTAGCCAGCAAAATCATGAACAGAATTTTCGTGATGGCGAAAAGTTATTAGAAAAAGAGCGTCACTTACTCAATCTCAAGACCTTGGATTTGGCAGATTTAGCCAAGCAATTTAATCGCCCTAGCGAACGCGATTTTGTGATTGGGGTGGGGAAAAATGACATTACTTCGGCGCAAATTCGTAACTATTTACTGCGTTCACACGAGCCGGAATTTAAATTACGCAAATCCAAACGTCCGCACACCATTAGTAGCGAGATCGAAGTCCAAGGGGTAACGCAGCTTTACACACGCATGGCGACTTGTTGCCACCCTGTATTTGGTGATCCGATTATTGGGTATTTATCACAAGGGCGTGGCGTGGTGGTGCATCGGGTGGATTGCATTGAAGCCATTCACTTACGCAAAGAACGCGAAGATCGCATGATTGAAGTGACGTGGGGCACGAATGCTGCCGCATACGAGGCGGATATTACCGTTTCTAGCTATAACAAGGCGGGGGTATTGGGTGATATTGCTAATTTACTGGCTAAAGAACGCATCAACATTCGTAGCCTGCAAACCCGTGATACCAATGACCCTTGTTTTGCGGTGATGGATTTCACATTAGAAATTCGCGATGCCACGCAATTAGGTGACATCCTCGAAAAGCTATTACAGCTTCCCTCTGTAATAGACGCACAACGCAAAACCTAGGTGGTATCACCTAAGTTGAATCACAATACCCGTCGGTATCACGGGTATTCGGGTGATTATTGATTATCTGTAGGCTGCTGCTAAGTTATCAAATAGTTTACGACTCATTCCGGTGATTTTTAAGAATTTTTCTAATTCGGCAGAGAGTGAAGAGGCTTGGTAAGACTCCTGCATGACTTGCAAGTTAAAGCCTAATGCTGCACTAACAGCACTTAAGATATTGCTCAATTTTTCAGCGTCATGACCGTACAAACGCACCAAAATCGGTAGTAAGTGCTGCTGAATTTGTGTCATAGCCCCAGCCATAAATTCCACGGGAAGCTTTACTTTCACATGCACATCACCCACATGGTAAATGTAACGGGTGTATTCTTCATCAAAATCGGAAGTGAATACGCTTTCCAACCATTGGCGATGGGTGTGCTTTAAGGATTCCAAACGATTAGCCAGAAACGGTTGAGCGCGTTCGATCTGCGTTAATTGTGCATAAAAGCCATCGGTGACTTCACCTAAATAGGGGACAACTTCGGGGGCGATGGTTCTTAATAGGGTTTCGCGTTCTGGGGTTAAAGCACAAAAGGCTTTGCAGTAATTTTTTAGGTCGGTAAAGTCCAACTTATCCATGAATCATTCTCACTGAAGGTTTATAGGTAGATTTATTTCTTGACCATTGCGTGTGATGGTTAGATTTACTTGTGAGGTTGTTGCTGCTCCTTGCATAAGTTGCATTGCGGTGGCGGGGCTGTCGAGTTGTGTCCCGTTGATTGCGGTCACAATGTCACCGGATTGCAGTCCATATTGCGTAAACATTGCCACATTGCTGCCGGGAGTCAACTGAAAGCCGACAAACTTACCATCACGTTCATAAGGTTGTGGGCTGACAACTTCCATTAGGCGTGCCCCATTGTTGGCTGCTGCGTTGCCATTGGCTTCGGGTTGTGCTGGGGCTGGTGCTCCTTGGGGCGCAAGCGGCGGCGGAATGGCCCCAACATTACTGACCGTTGGGTCTTGTAATTCTGGCTGTGGTGGCATGTCTGGCATTTCTGGTTCCATGACTTCCTCTGTGCTACCCATGTCTGGCATCTCAGGCATCGGTGCAAAATTCGCACCACCTGCACCAGCGGTAGCATTTCCCTGGCCTAATTTAGGGAGTATGAGTTTTTCAAGGGTATTATTGCGGCGAATAAGTACATGATCAGGAAATATTTTTTCTAACGTTGCACCCGAATTACCAATTGTCTCGCCTAACGCATAGGCTTTTTGCTTGCCACCTTCTTCAATGAAAGCATAGCCATGATGTCCCGAACGTGCGTATACGCCTTGCAGCTTAATGGCCAATTGTGAGGATTGAATGGGAGCTGCTGGGGCATTAACGGGCGCGTTAGGTTTGTATTGCCCAAATAAATGCGCAGTTGCCAAGGCATTCTCTTCAGGTGGGGGGGCTGCACTGCTGTCGGTGGATGGGGAGGTTGTAACCGCAGTTGGTGGGGCAACCGCAGTGCTAGGGACAAACATCCACACCAAGCGGGCCAGTAAAAAACCGCATAAAATCACCAGTCCTAAGCTGACATAATCTGGGACACGTTCCAGCAAGCGTGCAAACACGCCATTGAATGAACCACTGAAAGCACGTTGTTGTTGCACGCTCGGCATTCGATTAGCCCTCGCATTGGTCATGAGGTTTGGGTATTTAAAGCTCTTCTTAAGTTTAGGTATCAGACCTGGTAATAGTCGCGATACCACGCAACAAAATGCTGAACCCCTTCTGTTACCGATGTGGCAGGGCGATAACCCACATCGTTTACCAAGGCTTCGACATCGGCGTAAGTATCGGGCACATCACCTGCTTGCATGGGAAGCAAGCGTTTTTCTGCGGTTTTACCTAAAGCTTGTTCAATCGCCTGAATGTAATCCAATAGCTCAACTGGGTTTTGATTGCCTATATTATAGACACGCCACGGCGATTTGCTGGTGGCAGGATCAGGTTTTTTACCGTTCCACTCAGGATTGGCTTGGGCGGTGTGATCCAATGTGCGCACAATGCCTTCGACAATATCATCAATATAGGTGAAATCACGGCGATGTTTGCCGTAGTTAAACACATCAATCGGTTTACCTTCCA
>CAZEQX010000112.1:0-8243 GCA_964514635.1 uncultured Thiothrix sp. | reverse complement strand
ATCGCACCACTTACCGCACATCGTCGTTATGTTTTCCCGTCACGAACTGACCCAAACAAGCCAATGAGCAATAACACGGTCAGGCAGGCATTACGGCGGCTTGGTTACGATAACGACACCATGACTACAGGCGAGTTCTGCACAGGTCGGTCGGGATTGAAAACCTTTCAAAACCTGTCATTCAGACCGCCGAACCTTCCTCATGCGCTGATAGACCAGATCACCACCGAGAACGTAGGTGAATATTCGGGGCGATGCGGAGGGGGTCAGACGCATTCCCCGCGCAGGCGAGGATGAACCGCAAGTCACGCCTACCGATCAGCCTTTATCTTTTTCGATGGCGTTGATAATTTCTTGGCATTCTTTATCGTACTTCGGATTGTCAAGGGCGCGATACATGTCCTGCATTCCTTTTTTGCGAGCTGCTTTTGCTGCTGTTTTCATTTCTTTGTCTTTGGAGGAGGATGCCATTAGGCCTCCGGCAACGACTCCAACAAAAAGCCCGACAAAAAAACTAAAGTTAAACATCATGACTCCTCGTTCATTATTGGGTATTAATGGGGATTCCACATCAGCTTTTACCCATTTTCATTGTGCGCATAACCGATTAGCATGGTGCTAATAGGCTGATATATCAGGGCAGGGCAAAAGCGATAGGATTATAATGCCAGCAGCCGTAGAAATTTTAGTTAATTATTGCGTAAATTTTTATAAGTGTTATTGACGAAAGTATTGTTAGTGCATCGTTGGGCAATGAACTTTTTGATCAGGCGAAAGTAGTGCAGATGCATGAGAGCGGATTGCTGTATGATGTGCTTGTCTATATCATCCACGTTTTTGTAGCCGGAAGCACGCATGAGCCGATATTGGAGCAAGCTGGTGCAGGAGCTAGACCCGTATGTACCCGGTGAACAGCCCAAAGACCAGCGTTACGTTAAGCTGAATACCAACGAATGTCCTTACCCACCTTCTGCACAAGCATTAGCGGCGATTCACGCGGCGGCTGATGCGACACTGCGTTTATACCCAGACCCGAACGCAGACTTATTGAAAGAAACGATTGCCACTTATTACGCAAACTATGAGGTGAGCCGTGCGCAGGTGTTTGTTGGCAATGGTTCGGATGAAGTGTTGGCGCATGTGTTTCATGGTCTACTCAAACACGATTTGCCCTTATTGTACCCAGACATAAGCTACAGTTTTTACCCTGTTTATGCGAATTTGTACGGTATTGCCACGCAAACCATACCATTGCGGGCTGATTTCCGCCTCGACCTGACCGATTATGAAATACCCAACGGCGGTATTATCTTCCCTAATCCCAATGCGCCGACGGGACGGGCGGAAGGTTTGGCAGCGATCGAAACCTTGTTGCGGGCTAATAGCGAATCCGTCGTGGTGGTGGACGAGGCTTATGTGGATTTCGGCGCGGAAACGGCGATTGCTTTAGTGGCGCGTTACCCCAATTTATTGGTGGTTCAAACGTTATCCAAGTCACGTTCATTAGCCGGATTGCGCGTGGGATTTGCTGTTGGACACCCTGATTTGATTGAGGCATTAGAACGGGTCAAAAATTCGTTTAACTCGTATCCATTAGGTCGTATGGCGATTGCGGGCGCGGCTGCTGCAATGCAGGATCAAGCGTACTTTGAGCAGACCCGCCAGCAAATCATTGCCACACGAGAACAAACCATACACGCTTTGGAACGTTTGGGTTTCCATGTATTGCCATCGGCAGCGAATTTTGTGTTTGCGCGTCCACCTGCGGGTAATGCTGAGGCCGTTTACTTGGGGCTAAAACAGCGTGGTGTGTTGGTGCGCTATTTTAACAAACCGCGCATTCACGAATACCTGCGGATTACCATTGGTACGGATGAAGAAATGGCGACTTTCTTACAAACCTTGCAAACGGTTTTGGCTGTCGCATGAATGTTTTTGAACTAGAACGCTACCTCAACCAGCTACTGAATGTTGCTAAGTTCCGCGATTATGCCCCTAATGGTTTGCAGGTTGAGGGGAAAACGGAAATCCAACGCATTGTAACGGGTGTAACAGCGTGTCAGGCGTTGTTAGATGCAGCAGTCGAACATCGTGCTGATGCGGTGTTGGTGCATCATGGTTATTTCTGGAAAGGTGAGTCACCCGTTATTAAGGGCATGAAAAAACGGCGTTTAGCGACTTTGCTCAAACACGACATGAGCTTGTTCGGGTATCATCTACCACTGGATGCGCACCCTGTGTTGGGTAATAACGCGCAACTCGCCACACTGCTGGGGATTCAACATCATACGGTCATGGATGAGCGGGAATTGCAAGGTGTTGGCAATATCGGTGATTTAGCCGAAACAGTGACGCTGCAAGCCTTCAAACAGCGTATTACCGATGCTTTGCAACGTGAGCCGTTAGTGGTGGTGGGTGGTTTGCAACCTGTCAAGCGTGTTGCATGGTGTAGTGGTGGTGCTCAACACTATATCCAACAGGCATTTGAGTTAGGAGCTGATGTGTACGTCAGCGGTGAAATTTCTGAGCAGACAGTGCATTTTGCTCGTGAAAATGGGATTCACTACATTGCTGCCGGGCATCACGCGACGGAGCGTTGTGGTATCTTAGCAGTGGGAAATCACTTGGCCGAGCAGCTAGGGTTAGAACATATTTTTGTCGACATCAATAACCCAGCATAAGTCAGGTTATTTCGTTGGATTTTGTGCTACTATTGCGCCGCCACCCTGATTGGACACGGGTATGACCTATGTCAAGCGCGAAAAGGTTTCTGGGAAGGAGAGCACTTTCGGGCTTGATTTTGATTAGCAGTTCGGACATTCTACGATGTCCTTTAGTATATGCTAATATAAGCGTTCGCTGGGTAGTGATGTAAAGATTTTCAAAGTTGCAGGCAAAGAGGCTCTGAAGGTGGCTTTGCTTGCAGTTTTGCGCAGGTTTAGTTTTGAACGTTTGGGAGAGTGCTAACGATGGCAAATTCTGGAGTAGATAAAAGCCGTCGCCGTTTCCTGATCGCCGCCACGTCTGTGGTTGGTGCGGCAGGTACGGCAGCGGTTGCGGCTCCGTTCCTTTCCTCATGGAATCCTAGTGCGCGTGCTTTAGCAGCAGGTGCGCCAGTGGAAGTGCCTGTGGGTAAGGTCGAGCCTGGTCAATTATTACGGGTTATTTGGCGTGGTAAACCAGTTTGGGTTGTCAACCGTACCAAAGAAATGCTGGACGGCTTGGCGGGTCTGGCGGAGCAGTTGAAAGACCCTAACTCTGACAATATTAAACAACAACCGGAATATGCCAAAAACGTGGCTCGTACCCGTGAAGGCAAAGAGCAGTATCTGGTGTTGGTTGGTATTTGTACACATTTGGGTTGTTCACCAACCTATCGCCCTGAACTCGCACCAGCGGATTTAGGTGCAAACTGGAAAGGTGGTTGGTATTGCCCATGCCACGGTTCACGTTTTGACCTTGCTGGTCGTGTGTTCAAAAACGTTCCAGCCGGAGCAAATCTCCAAGTTCCACCCTATTACTTTAAAGACGATAGCACGATCCTTGTCGGTGAAGACGGAGGTAAAGCATAATGGCTGAACGTCAACCGCATAACTACACTGGTTTCTTGGGATGGGTGGAAGATCGTTTCCCGCTCATGGAAACTTGGAAGGCGCATTTAGCTGAATACTACGCGCCTAAAAACTTCAACTTCTGGTACTTCTTCGGTTCACTGGCAATGCTGGTGCTGGTTATCCAGATTGTTTCCGGCTTGTTCTTGGCATTCCACTACAAACCCGATGCAGCTTTAGCATTCGCTTCTGTTGAGTACATCATGCGTGACGTACCAGCGGGTTGGTTTATTCGCTACATGCACTCCACAGGTGCTTCTGCCTTCTTTATCGTGGTTTATTTGCACATGTTCCGTGGTTTGATTTACGGTTCATACAAAGGCAAACGCGAACTGATCTGGTTGATCGGTATGGCGATTTACCTCGCGCTGATGGCGACCGCGTTCATGGGGTATTTGTTACCTTGGGGACAAATGTCTTACTGGGGGGCGCAAGTTATCATCAACTTGTTTAATACGATCCCTTACATTGGTGGCGACCTGTCTACTTGGATTCGTGGTGACTTCGTATTAGGCGATGCGACCCTGAATCGTTTCTTTGCATTGCATTTCTTCCTGCCAGCATTGGTGCTGCCTGCCTTGGTTTTCGTTCATATCGTTGCTTTACATGCGGTAGGTTCTAACAACCCAGATGGCGTGGAAATCAAAAAAGGTCCAAAAGGTAATGCTTGGAGTCCAACTGCTCCAACTGATGGTATTCCTTTCCACCCTTACTACTCTGTTAAAGACATTTTAGGCGTAGTTGTCTTCTTGATTGGCTTCTTCGCAGTTCTGTTCTTTGCACCAGATGGTGGTGGTTACTTCTTAGAAAAACCAAACTTTGAACCTGCCAACGCGCTGAAAACACCATTGCACATTGCGCCAGTTTGGTACTTCACACCGTTCTACACCGTGCTGCGTGCGATTCCTGACCCTTGGTACGGTACATTAGCGATGTTCGCCGCTATTGCAGTGTTGTTTGTTCTGCCTTGGTTGGATCGTAACCCAATCAAATCTTGGCGTTATCGCAACAATGCGCACAAAATCAACTTGTTGTTGTTTGCTGCGGTATTCTTAGTATTGGGTTGGATGGGTGTTGAAGCAGTTACACCAGCTTACAAAGAGCTGGGTACACGCATGACACAAATCTACTTCATGTTCTTTGTGGTCATTTGGGTTCATAGCCACCCTGCAACCGCGAACTACAAAAAATGGTTCTTCATTTTGCTGGGTTCAGTCGTGTTGTATGACATCGTATTCCGCTTTACACCAGGTGATGGTGAAGCGACCTACCAAATGATCGTTCAGTTTGTTTGGCCACTGGCTTACTTGGGTTTGACACTGTTGTTGCCTGCTTTGAAACCAAGCTGCAACGCAGAGAAACCTGTTCCTGAGCGTGTTACAGGTTGAGGTGTAAGAACATGAAAAAATTGATTGTAAGTACATTGTTCGCGCTGTCGACCGCTTTAGGTGTTGCTGGTACTGCTGTTGCGAATGAAGGTAATGTACATTTAGAAAAGGCAAATGTAGACATTCACAACCAGTCTAGCCTGCAAGTGGGGGCGAAATACTACGTCAACTACTGCATGGGCTGCCACTCATTGGGTTATAGCCGTTATAACCGTGTGGCGAAAGACTTAGGTTTACCGGATGACTTGGTTGCAAAAAATCTGATCTTTACCCGCAATGATGACGGCGAACTGCACAAAGCGGGCGATCTGATGAAAAATGCCATGCCTGCAAAAGCAGCGGGTGACTGGTTCGGTGCTGCTCCACCAGATTTGACCTTAGTGGGTCGTGTGCGTGGTGCTGACTGGATTTACAGCTACCTCAAAGCGTTCTACGTCGACCCAAGCCGCCCAATGGGTGTGAATAATACCGTGTTCCCGAACGTCGGTATGCCGCATGTCCTGTGGGAACTACAAGGTTTGCAGGAAAAAGAATGTACAGAAACAGGCAAAGGCGCACATGCAACTGAGCATTGTGAGCTGAAACTGGTTAAGCAAGGTTCGATGTCTGCGGCTGAATACGACAAAGTCGTGCGTGACATCGCTAACTTCTTGACCTATGTGTCCGAACCAGCACAGTTGCATCGTAAAACTTACGGCATCTTTGTGTTGTTGTTCTTAGGCCTGTTTGCGGTTGTCGCGTACTTCCTGAAGAAAGAATACTGGAAGGATGTTCATTAATCCGTATCTGGTATAACACCTCTAAGCCACTCTAGTGTAATATAGAGTGGCTTTTTTGTTTCAGCATAGGGAGTTTCGCGTCCATGGCTTCGCTTTCCAGCCGAAGATCTGTAATGACACTATTTTCTGCACCGGATTGTGCTGACAGCCACCGTGTGCGGATTGTTCTGGCAGAAAAAGACATCACAGTCGATATTCTGAATATTAATCCTGACAATAAACCTGAAGATTTGGCGGAACTGAACCCCTATAACACCACGCCGACTTTGATTGACCGTGATTTGGTGCTGTACGATGCACGCATCATCATGGAGTATTTGGATGAACGTTTTCCGCATCCGCCACTGATGCCTGTTGACCCAGTGACGCGAGCGCATTCACGTCTGGCCTTGTTCCGTATTGAGAAAGACTGGTTCTCCTTAGTACAAGACATCGAAGACGGTGATGATGCAACAGCCGCACAGGCGCGTAAAATTTTGCGTGAAAGTGTGTTGTCCGCAGCGGAAGTTTTCGCGGTAAAACCGTATTTCTTGAGCGATGAATTTTCTTTGGTGGATTGCACCATTGCTCCTATTCTTTGGCGTTTACCTAAATACGGCATTGATGTGCCCGAAAAACAGGGTAAGCCGATTTTGAAATACATGGATCGCGTTTTCTCGCGTGAGGCGTTCCAACAGTCGTTAAGTAAAGTGGAAAAATCCATTCGTCCATGAGTATGATTCCTAAACGTCCCTATTTGCTGCGTGCATTTTACGAGTGGATCGTGGAAAACAACATGACCCCGCACATTCTGGTGGATGCGCGGCCGAGTCAGGTCAGTGTGCCACGTCAATTTGTTAAAGATGGTACGATTGTTCTGAACGTTAGTCCCTCTGCTGTTCAACATTTGATGATGCGTAATGAAGACGTAACATTTAATGCCCGATTCAGTGGGCGAGCTTTTTCGATTTATTTGCCAATGTGGTCTGTTATGGCAATTTATTCGCGGGAAACCCAAGACGGTATTAGTTTCCCTGCTGATGAATACGCCGAGGCAATAGAAGTAGTATCGGCTGAGCCTGTGAAAACTACTCCCACATTAACTGCGGTTAGCAGTGGTGCGACAGAACACGAAGATGCGACGGATGTGGCGACGGATGGTATATTAGAATTAGACCCCGTGGCAGACGATACGAATGGCAATGAACAGCCTGACCCTCCAGAACCACCGAAACCGCCGCGTACACGTCCTGCTTTGCGTGTTGTGAAATAGTTACGACACGTTATTGCTTTCGTCCATTCTTCGATAAGCGTACCCAAATTCATGTTGTCCCTGATTGTTGCCATCGGAAAAAATCGTGTTATTGGTCAAGACGGGACAATGCCTTGGCATTTACCTGCGGATTTGGCGTGGTTTAAGCGCAATACGTTGGAAAAGCCTGTGATTATGGGGCGCAAGACGTGGGAGTCAATTGGACGACCTCTTCCAAACCGTCATAATATCGTGATTTCACGCGCTACGGATTTTAATCCGGTTGGTGTCACGCATGTGGATTCGCCAGCGGCGGCACTTATCGCCGCGCAATCAGCCCCTGAAGTCATGATTATTGGTGGAGCACAGATTTACCAGTATTTTTTACCACAAGCCGAACGTTTATATTTAACGTTGATTGATGCTGATTTTACTGGTGATACTTATTTCCCTGATTATACTCAATACGCATGGCGCGAAGTGGAGCGTATTGAGCATTCTGCTGATACGAAAAACCCTTATCCCTATACATTTCTGATTCTTGAACGCTAAATCCTGACCCCTAGGAGACTCACGCCCATGAGTGATATGTTGATTGTGAATGCCAATGTAGTAAATGAAGGGCAAATCAAAACTTGTGATGTACTTGTTAAAAATGGGCGTATTGAAGCCATTGGTACAGGATTATCGCAAGGTAACGCACTGGTGCTCGATGCGGCTGGACGTTATTTATTGCCTGGTATGATTGATGATCAAGTGCATTTCCGTGAGCCAGGTTTAACCCACAAAGCAGACATTGCCAGCGAAAGTCGTGCAGCAGTTGCAGGTGGCATTACCAGCTTTATGGACATGCCAAATACTGTACCTAACACCCTAACATCCGCGTTATTGCAGGAAAAAAAGCAAATCGCAGCAGGGAGATCAACGGGTAATTTTGCTTTTTATTTGGGTGCATCCAACGACAATTTAGAATCCATTAAAGCATTAAATCCAAAAGATGCGTGTGGTATCAAAGTTTTTATGGGGGCATCCACAGGCAATATGTTGGTGGATGATCCAGAGATTCTGGAGCAGATTTTCACACATGCCCCGACGATTATTGCGGCGCATTGTGAAGACACACCCACCATTATAGAAAATGAAGAAAGCTATCGCAGTATTTATGGCGATAATATTCCTTTCAATTTACATCCCATTATTCGCAGTGAAGAAGCTTGTTATAAATCCTCTTCAT
>CAZEQX010000111.1:0-8318 GCA_964514635.1 uncultured Thiothrix sp. | reverse complement strand
GCGCGAATGTGAACACCTCATTCCCGAACTTTGTGGGTTTGGCAGCAAGTGCTGGTGTTCAGGTGCAAGTAGCATGATGCAATACCCTGTTATTACCATCGATGGTCCTGCGGGTGCGGGCAAGGGCACAATTGCAGGTTTGTTAGCGGAACAGTTAGGCTGGCATTTATTAGACAGCGGAGCGATTTACCGCGTAGCAGCATTGGCGGCATTGCGTCGTGGTGTTGATTTGCAGGATGAAGCAGCATTGGCGACACTCATTCCGAGTTTGCACATTGCGTTTCGTCATGGCGATGCGTGGCTGAATGATGAAAACGTTTCTAGTGCCATTCGTAATGAAGCGTGTGCAAGTGCAACCTCAAAAATCGCCGCTTTGCCTGCTGTTCGAGCGGCATTATTGGAACTGCAACGGGGTTTCCAACAAGCCCCTGGATTAGTCGCTGATGGGCGTGACATGGGAACGGTGGTGTTTCCTGGTGCGCTGCACAAATTTTATCTGACGGCAAGTGCAGAAATCCGTGCAGAACGCCGCCTCAAACAGTTGAGTGAACAGGGGGTTAGTGCTAGACTCTCCGACCTAATTCAAGACATTAATGCCCGCGACGAACGTGATGCCAACCGCCCAATAGCACCGTTAAAACCCGCCGATGATGCAGTACTGATTGATACCAGTCCGTTAAGTCAGGCCGAGGTTTTTAGCGTAGTGTTGCAGCACATTAATCCTAGCATTTGATTGAATAAGTCACATTTCTCAGGAGAGCCCTGACAGGATGTCTGGGCTTTTTGCTTTTTACCCGTCATCGCAGGATGCCATGGCGATAAAGTTTAAATATCACAGGTATTGTTTTTCATGACTGAAAGTTTTGCCGAACTGTTTGAAGAGAGCCTTTCCTACACCCAAATGCAGCCGGGTGCTCTGTTAAACGCAACAGTTCTTGAAGTTCGTTCTGATTTCGTTATCGTCAGTGCGGGTTTGAAATCGGAAGGCGTTATCCCAGCCGAGCAGTTCAAAAATGAACGCGGTGAAATCACCGTTAAAGTCGGTGACTTGGTTGAAGTTGCACTGGATACCGTAGAAGACGGTTTCGGTGAAACACGTCTTTCGCGTGAAAAAGCGCGTCGTCTGCGTGCATGGGAAATTCTGGAAGAAGCATTCAATAACGACGAAATCGTTACTGGTATTATTACTGGTAAAGTTAAAGGCGGTTTCGTGGTTGAACTCAGCGACATCCGTGCATTCTTGCCGGGTTCACTGGTTGATGTACGCCCAGTTCGTGACACTTCTTATCTGGAAGGTAAAGAACTGGAGTTCAAACTGATCAAATTGGATCAAAAACGCAACAACGTGGTTGTTTCTCGCCGTGCAGTGGTTGAAGAAGAGTACAGCGCAGAACGCGAAGCTCTGATGGAAAACCTGCAAGAAGGTCAAGTGGTTCGCGGTATCGTTAAGAACCTCACTGACTACGGTGCGTTCCTCGACCTCGGCGGTATTGACGGCTTGTTACACATTACTGATATGGCTTGGAAGCGTGTTAAACATCCTTCTGAAGTGGTCAGCATCGGCGATGAAATCGAAGTTAAAGTCCTCAAATTCGACCGCGATAAAAACCGTGTTTCCTTGGGTCTCAAACAATTGGGTGAAGATCCGTGGCAAGATTTGGTTCGCCGTTACCCAGCAGGCACTCGTATCTTCGGTAAAGTTAGCAATCTGACTGACTACGGTTGCTTCGTTGAGATCGAAGATGGCGTTGAAGGCTTGGTTCACGTTTCTGAAATGGACTGGACAAACAAAAACGTCAACCCTGCGAAAGTGGTTACATTGGGTGACGAAGTTGAAGTCATGGTTCTGGACATCGACGCTGACCGCCGCCGTATCTCCTTAGGTATGAAACAATGCCAGCCTAACCCGTGGGAAGAGTTCGCGAACTCTCACAATAAAGGCGACCGCGTTGCAGGTAAGATCAAGTCCATCACTGACTTCGGTATCTTCATTGGCTTAGAAGGCGGTATCGACGGTCTGGTTCACTTGTCTGACATTTCTTGGAATGTTCCTGGCGAAGAAGCCGTGCGTTCTTACAAGAAAGGCGACGAAGTTGAAGCTGTTGTATTGGCTGTTGACCCAGAGCGCGAGCGTATTTCTTTGGGTATCAAACAGTTGGAGCAAGACCCGTTCTCTAACTTCGTTGCCGCTCATGCGAAAGGCAGTGTTGTGAAAGGTACAGTGGTTGAAGTGACTCCGAAGTCCGCTAAAATCGACTTAGGCGATGGTATTGAAGGCATCTTACGCGCTTCTGAATTGTCGCGTGATCGTGTGGAAGACGCGCGTAGCATTCTGAAAGAAGGTGATGCTATCGAAGCGAAATTCATGGGCGTTGACCGTAAAACTCGTTCCATCAATCTGTCAATCAAAGCGAAAGACGATGATGATGAAGCTCGTGTTATGCGCGAATACACAGGTCGTTCTAGCGGTGCATCCACTTCATTGGGTGACATCTTCAAAGAACAGATGGGCGAGTAATATCCGCTTTTAAGGATAGTTGAGGGTCAAGGATGACCTACCGTTCTCGGCATTATGCTTTATAAAAGGCATAATGCTTCTAAATAAAAACTGGAACTGTAACAACGATTAGCAGAATTCCATCGCTTGTTCAGGAGTGGAAAGGATGACCAAATCTGAGATTATTGATATTCTTTCGCGTAAGCAGAGCCATCTCAGCAGCCGTGACGTTGAAAACTCCGTCAAGCTCTTGCTGGACAAAATGAGCGAAGCTCTTTCTAACGGCGGACGCATTGAAGTCCGTGGTTTTGGTAGCTTCTCGCTGCATCATCGTTTAGCTCGTAAAGGGCGTAATCCAAAAACAGGTGATCAAGTCGAATTGCCACCTAAGTATGTCCCGCATTTTAAGCCGGGTAAAGAATTGCGTGAGCGCGTCAATGAGTCTCGCGGAAAGTATGCGATTCAGGACTAATGTCGCATATACTAGAGCAAAAATAACCTAAAGGGGGCTTGTTAGCCTCCTTTTTTACGTCTGGAATACCATGCAAGAGATTTTATTTTTACTATTGCCATTGGCCTTTTATTCGGGTTGGCGTGCTGCGCGTAATCAATACAAAGAACGTCAAGAAAAACGCAAGGAGGCATCCAGTAGTTTTGTGCGAGGCATTAACTACTTGTTGAGTGAACAACCCGATAAGGCACTAGACGTATTTTTGAATTACCCTGAAGTTGACGAATATACAGCGGACACTTTCTTGTTATTGGGTAATTTATTCCGTAATCGCGGTGAAATTAATCGTGCTTTGCGTGTTCACCAAAACCTTGTGGCGCGTGCTGATTTGAGTAAAGCGCAACGTAATGCGGCAATGTTGGCACTGGGTGAAGATTTTTTTGCGGCAGGTATGTTGGATCGTGCGGAAAGTGTATTCACCGAACTATTAAAAAATGACCCAAAACAACAAGATGCTTGTGAGCCATTGCGCAATATTTACGAGCAATTACACGAATGGGATAAGGCTATCGAGGTTACGCAAGTTGATCAACAACGTGATAAAAATGAACGAGCACGTTTGATTGCGCATTATTATTGTGAGATTGCGACACAAGAATTGCAGAAGAATAACATTTTTCGTGCGGAAGAAAATGTGAAGCAAGCCGTGAAGGCTTATCCACAATCAGCGCGTGTCCAAGTATTGCAGGGCGATTTGGCTTATACCCGTGGTGAGCGTTTGCTTGCATTAGAGGCGTACCAAAAAGCCATTGCTCAGGATTCACGCTTATTGGGTATGTTGTTTAATCAGTTGATGAGTCGCTTTCAACAGAAAGAAGAATTGGAGCAGCTTTATCAATTTGTTCAACAAACGTTTGCCAAAAGCAAAGATGTGCGGTTGTTTACTTATTTGCTGCAATTGGCTCGTAAATTGGGCAAATTGAATGAAATGCGTACCCAAGTCGATGAGCATTTGGTGAGCGGCAGACCAACACTGAAAACCTTAGCCCATGCTTCTGAAGTCTTAACTTTGGCATGGCAAGAAAATAATCAGTGCGACATGAGCAAATTACAAAATGCTTTGGCTCGTGTTGCAGCGAGCCAGCCTGAGTTTCAGTGCACGCATTGTGGTTATAAAATGCATGACTATTTATGGCGTTGTCCCGCTTGTCATCAATGGGATACGGTCGGCAATGTTTGAATCAATGCCTGCTAGTTTTTTATATGGTTAGGAATTACTTATGTCCAGTCGTTTAATTATTGCCCTAGATTTTCCGAATGCGACTCAGGCATTGGCTTTTGTGGATACATTGTCACCAGAGCAATGTAAGCTAAAAGTTGGGTTCGAGTTGTTTGTTGCCGCAGGACCTGATTTTGTACGCGCGTTGGTACAACGTGGTTTCGCTGTGTTTCTGGATTTGAAATTTCATGACATTCCCAATACGGTTGCATCTGCTTGTAAAACAGCCGCTGCGTTGGGGGTTTGGATGATTAATGTCCATGCCAGTGGTGGTAGTAACATGATGCAAGCTGCGAAGGCCGCTTTGCAAGGCGTTGAAAATCCGCCTTTATTGATTGCCGTAACAGTGCTGACCTCGATGGATAAAGCACAGTTGCAAACCACTGGAATTACGGTCGAACCGTTGGCGCAAGTTGAGCATTTAGCACGGTTAGCCGCCGAAAGTGGTTTGGATGGTGTGGTATGTTCAGCGCAGGAGGCGGCATTATTACGTCAGCAATTAGGAAAGGATTTTTTGTTAGTGACACCGGGGATTCGTCCGGCAGGGAGTGAGCAAGGTGATCAATCGCGAGTCATGACCCCAGCACAAGCAAAAGCCGCAGGCGTAAGTTACGTTGTTGTAGGTCGTCCCATCACGCAAGCAAATGATCCTCAAGCGGTTATCGCGCAAATCAATGCGGACTTGGGAGCGTAAGCTCCCAGTTCCAATGAGCAAAGGTTTACGCGCGTAGCAAGCCCAACGCTTCTTTTTGCATAGCCCCACGAGCAAAAATCAATTTCCAGCGGCTGCCTCCCGCTTGTCGCCACAATAATGCAGCGCGGACACCAGCTAATAGCAAAGTACGAATTTTTGCAGCATTTTCGGGATTCGCTAGGTGTGATTGTTCGCCCTTGATCATAATGCGTGGCCCTAACTGACTGATGGTATTGCTGTAAATGTCCGCCAGACGCGCAATCATATTGGGGTGGGTCATGGTAAAAAAGTCCAACTGTTGTTGGGCATTTTCAATACTACCCAGCAGTTTTTTGAACATATCTTCGTTGCTGCTGAGCTTTTTTTCTAAATACAGTAAGTTGACCGCGTAGCGGGTTGCTTCAATGTTTTTGGGTTTACCATCAGGTGTCAACCCGCTGCTTCCTAGCTGGTACATCAGCACTTTGAGTCCCGTGTTTAAGTGGCCCACGCCACCATAGAGGTCTTCGGGATACCTTACGTCATCGGCGAGAATGCTATTGACACAACTATTTAGCAGATCAGTATCAACCGTGCCACGATTAGCAATTTGAACGACACCTTCAACACACTGGAATAAGGCGGCAAGGGCAATGGTACGATTTCGATTATTGGCTTCCACGACGGTCTATCAATCTTTCTAAAATTAAGAGGGCAAAGGGGGATATGGTGTTGGTTCTGCCACTTTCAAGAGGGCTTGGTGTAAATCATGCGTTTTGTGGGCAGTCAGTCGCCATGCTATCGATAATACCACCGCCAAGACAAATCTCGCCTTGATAAAATACAATCGATTGCCCTGGTGTAATGGCACGTTGAGCCTGTGGGAAACAAACCTCACAGTGGTTAGTGTCGAGCATGACCACCGTACAAGTTTCTTCTATTTGTCGATAGCGAATTTTCGCCTTGCAAGAGAAGGTCGTAGCTGGTGCTTTCCCGCTGACCCAGTGTAATTGCGATGCTTTTAAGAAATGTTTGAGTAGTAAGTCGTGTTGGTGGCCTTGTGCGACAACCAAACGATTGCGTGACATGTCTTTGTCAACAACAAACCACGGTGCTTCATCCGCATCCTTGCGCCCACCGATACCTAAACCCTGACGCTGCCCCAAAGTGTAATACATCAGGCCATGATGTTTGCCCAGCACTACGCCTTGAGGAGTAACAATATCGCCTGGTTGTGCAGGTAAAAACCGCTGGAGAAATTCCCGAAACTTCCGTTCACCGATGAAACAGATGCCCGTACTGTCTTTTTTCTTGGCTGTGGTAAAACCTGCTTGTTCAGCGATTTCTCGCACGCGGCTTTTTTCCAATTCACCGACGGGGAACAAGCTACGTTGCAGTTGGTGTTGTTGCAAGGTGTATAAGAAATAAGTCTGATCCTTATTGTTATCGATACCCTTGAGCATTTGCACTGTACCATCAGCCTGTCGCGAGGCGCGTGCATAGTGACCAGTGGCGATATAATCCGCACCTAAATCCAGCGCAAATTCCAGAAAAGCCTTAAATTTTATTTCTTTATTGCACATGATGTCTGGATTCGGTGTGCGTCCAGCACGGTACTCCTCCAAAAAGTAGGTGAAGACCCGATCCCAGTATTCCGTCGCAAAGTTGACGGTATGCAGGCGGATACCAAGCTGATCCGCAACCGCCTGCGCATCAGCAAGATCAACATGGGCGGAACAATACTCTTCGGTATCATCCTCTTCCCAGTTTTTCATAAACAAACCTTCCACAGCATAACCTTGCTGTAACAACAGCAAAGCCGCAACGGAAGAATCTACCCCGCCGGACATACCGACAATAACGCGCTTTTTATCCATGTCACTCATTGGAAATGAAGTGATGCAAACTGTCAAGCGAGTAACGAATACCTGCTTTATAAGTGTCGATAGAACGTAGCACCAGATCACTGCGTGGTGTGAAACGACGGGTATCGCGAATCTCTGTCTCCGTCAACCAATGTGCTGCGGTAATGTCGGGGTCGAGCTGATAATTGGGAACTTGTTCCACTGCCAAGCCTGTGAACGTAAAGCGCAGGTAAACACGGTCTGGATCATCGCGTTGCATGTGAAAAATGCCGAGCAAGGCGGTTGGCTCGAACCGCCACCCCGTCTCTTCTAACGTTTCCCTGCGTACAGCATCCAGCAAACTCTCACCGAACTCCATGTGTCCGGCAGGTTGATTGATTACCATCTGACCATAATGCATTTCCTCAACCATGAGAAAACGTCCATCACGTTCAATTACACTCGCTACTGTGACACGGGGTTTCCAGACCATATCTTTATCCATTGGGTACGATTATGCTTATTTTACCCAAAATTTCTTAGGCATTCAGCATAGGTTTGATCAATCAAGCGCAATTGTCACGTCCACCTTGCTATTGTTCATGACAGTAAAGGAACGGTCGCGCGTAACATTATTTAATTTAACGATTGCTTTGTAGTTGCCAGGGTCAAGGGGCAGCATAAAGGAATGCGTAGTCGCGGACTTGACCAATGAATTATCAGTACTGCGATACACTTTCCATTCCACGGGTTGTAACGCAGGTTCGTTTTTCAGTGTTGCGCGTAAATATGCACCTGTGTTGTTGTCATCATCTTTGGCATACAGCGATGTGCTGGTGAATGCGATGGTTACAATAAGGGTTGTGAGTAGGGTGCGAACAATGCGATTTTTCATGACGACCATCCTTGTGTTGCCACTTTCAGTTGTTTTGGGTTTGTTCAGTCTGTGTTAATAAAGACTATAGAACAAAAATAGCACAACTGTATTAAAAAAGTAGCAGATGGTAGTTTTTTTTTGATGAATGTAAAAAAACCGTTCTATGCTCGACACAAAGAACGGTTTTTAACCAAGCTATTTAGTCCCAGTGAACTAAATATACACCTGACATATTAGTTCCGACCAGCTAATGGAGCTGCATCTAAGATGGCATCGGAAACACCTTCGCTATAGGTTGCGAAGTTTTTATGGAATGCCATTGCTAATTGCATTGCTTTGTCTTCATAGGCTGCTTTGTCTGTCCAAGTAGACGCTGGGTCTAATACGTCAGACGGAACGTCAGGGCAAGCGGTTGGGATTTGCAGACCAAAGATAGGGTCAATACGCATTTCAACGCTGTCCAATTCACCATTCAGTGCAGCATTAACCATGCGGCGTGTGTGATGGATGTTCATACGTTTGCCAACGCCATACGCGCCACCTGTCCAGCCAGTGTTGACTAACCAGCAAGAAACACCATGTTCGTTGATTTTTTTACCTAATAAATCAGCGTACACGGAAGGGTGTAAAGCCATGAACGGTGCACCGAAACAGGTACTGAAGGTTGCAGTTGGTTCAGTAACGCCTTTTTCTGTGC
>CAZEQX010000110.1:0-8366 GCA_964514635.1 uncultured Thiothrix sp. | reverse complement strand
GCTGGCATTCGTGCACAGAAGGGTATTGATTTATAATTGATTATCCTAGTTTTGGTGGTGGGTTATGGGCGTTGTGTCAGCCATTTTTCAACCACGGCTTTGACTTGTTGTTGGTATTGTTGGTAGGCCGCATCCCATTCCGCGCCTTTGGCTTCGGGGAAGTATAACGGTTCGCAATCTTGCGCTTGGTAGTCGGTGTCTGCTAGATGGTATTGCCCTTCTTGATAGTGCCAGGTTAGGTCAGCACCGCCACAGCGTAAGGGATTGTCTGGGTAAGTGCGGCGAATCGAGAAATGTGTGCGGATAGTTTTGTAACCATTTTGGCGAGTGCTACGGTTGATCGTGATTGCGCCGTCGCCTTCTGCAAGAATCCGGTATTTGCCATCGGGGCTTTGTTGCACGACCCACATGTGTGGTTCGGTATCGCCATAGCGTGATCGTTCGGCTTCATCGTAATCCAAACAACGCACCGTGGACAGGGTGACGATTTGTTCTTTGGTTTGTGCGTTATCGTCCAGTTCAAAGCTGGCAGCAAGCATGGGGCAGGTTATCCGCTTGTTGAGTGCCGTGTTGGTGTAAAGTTTGGGGTATAAAGCACGCAGGGGATCACTAGCCTCCACTAGGGCTTTGCGTTGATTGTCTGGTACTGGTTTGAAAGCGTTGGTTAGTGTTTCCCCGCTCAAACCGTTTTGTTGGTATAGCGTGAGACTCCCCACGGGGTCTTGCCGTGGGGGAAACTGTGCGCTGAAACTTGCTTCATACCAATTATTATCCACAGCTTGTGCGCCATTTGCCCACAAGCTGCCAATAACCCAAAGTGCTGTCCATAGACTGGGTGATTTTACTTGCATTTACGTCCTCCATTGACGGTATGGTTTTGTTGTTACAGTGGTTAAGTTACGACTTGTGCGAATCCTTTTTGCACTAATTGCGCCATCGTGGTTTGCCATTGTGCGGTAGTAAGCGTTGTGACTCCTGCTTGCAGGTATTGTTTGAGAATGGCGTGTAATTCCTGCATGTCGACCGCTGTGTAAAACTGCGCTCCGGCCTTGCGAATCGCAGGGGATACAAAGTGGCGCAAATCAGACTCAGGTTTAACGCCTTCGATAGGCTCATATGCGTAGTAATAGGGGCTATTGCTGGCGAGGTTTGGTTTGTTGTGGAAGCCCACAACATAAATATTCGCACCCCCACCTAAACGCAATGGGTAGAGCTTGATTTTGCTGGCGGGTAATGGGTTGCCATTGAGGTCGGTGTTGCCAACGATACCGCCACTGAGCATTCCGCCAATGGTAATGGTGTGCTCGCCGCCGATTTCGAGGTGGTTATCCAGAATGTAGAGGTATTTGAACGCGCCATCCATTGCAAAAATGCCCTGTAATGCTACGGTCGATTGGATAACATTACCTAATAGCCGCATGTTTTGCATGATCGCTCCGCCGAAGTGGTTGATCCCTTCGGGTGTACGGTCAGGAATCAATTGAATCGCGTCACGATGCGCCAGGTTTTCAAACTTGAAAACGGTTCTGATACTGTTTTTGCTGTGCAGATAACGGTTGATAGCTTCGATCCAACGGTCAAATTCCCTTGCAAATGCCGAAAACACAGTGTCATCGGTAATCACGAGGTTGTTGACGCTCATATCGCCGCGTGTGTAAACCTGCATGAAATCACGAATGAAGAAATTTTCCCCGACTTTTTTATCGGTTGTACACAGATTCGGGTACATGGTTTTTTCTACAGCACCTGCTGTACGCAGGTTGGTGCTCATGGCTTGTGCTTGTTGGTCATTGCGTAACCAATAGAGTGGCATACCCAGTTTGCTACGATCCGTGTTGGTTGATCCCCTTAAGGCTGCATAGGCTTTCGCTTTTGGGTCTGTTGTGGCGATTTTGCTGGCATCGAATGTGCCAAACAATAGCTTTAACAGCAAAGCATCGTGAATCTCGTCCTGATTACCGTTCTTGAGGAAGGTATCGCCTAGGCTTTTGATGAGATTATCATCCAATGGTGGCAAAGGATTAGTCACCGACGTACCCCCTGTGTTTAATAATTCGGTAAGACGTTTGGCTTCCGCATTATAGGTGTCGCGTTGCAGGCGGAATTGTTCCGCTGCTTGGCTATTGCGGTTGGCAAGTGCCGAACGCATATTCGTGTCAGCGGCTAAGGCTTGTTGGTTCAAGGTTGCGATTTGCGCTTTAATCGCTGCGCGTTGTGCCGCGCTCAACTCTGATATAGGCATGGCTGTCTCCCCCGATGATGATCTGCCGGATACTTATAAGGCTATAGACCAACATTCTGTTGTAAAGTTAGTTGTGTCGGGGAGTTTCTGCCAGACTTTTATGTGTAAAATAATACGAATATCATAAAAATATTACCGATAGTCAGAAATGACTGGAGATTAGTTCGGAATATTCAAAGCAAAGCCGACCAGCCACAGCATTTCACCGATTTCGACACCAGCTCCAGCGGTATCGCCTGTGCAGCCTTGGATTCGCTGCATCATGAGGCGGCGCAAACTCCACCAGCCCCAAAAGGCGGTTAAGCATCCGGTCAATGACAGGCGCATGGCCACGCCAAGGCTAATCAGAATCAAAACCCAAGCGGCATAGCGCGGTAAATGGCTTGTTACTGCACTGGCTAAACCACCAGCGCGTACATACGGTGTGGTTTGAAAGGTCATTAAAATCAAGGCTCTTCCCAAAACAGGGGCGAATAAAATTGCCTGCCATTGTTGGTGTTCGAGCAAGACGGTAAGGGCTGCGAATTTCAGCAATAACACGCTACTAATCGCAATCGCGCCCGCTGCACCGACTAGCGGGTCTTTGAGGATACGATGGGTTTTTTCCTCACTCCCTAAGCCACCAAGCCACGCATCGGCACTGTCTGCTACGCCATCCAAATGCAGCCCGCCCGTCAATATTGCCCACAAAACGGTTAAAATGGCAGCGAGTAATAAAGGCGCGGCGTGTGGGAAAATAAACGCAGGAATGCACAACAATCCGCCGATTAACAAGCCAACCAGCGGGTAATACAATGCCGAATGACCAAAAGCGCGGTCACTGAGTTGCCCCAAATCGGGTACTGGAATACGGGTCAAAAAGGAAACCGCCAACCCCGCGTATTGGGCGTGTTGGCGTAAGTGTGTGCGTATTGTCATGGCACTTGCGGCAAACCGTGCGCGGCGATGGAAGGCGTACCGTCAGGGTACACTTTAAAGCGCGTTATTTGCGCGTAGTCGATTTCAAACCGCAGACTGCGTTGATACGGAATATTCAATACTCGCGCTAGTAACACCCTAATCACTCCCGCATGGGACATGATCAAAATGTGTTTGCCCGCGTAACGTGTTTGAATATCATCCCACGCATAATGCACGCGGTTAATGAATTGATCCATCGACTCGCCGCGTGGGGCGTGAAAACGTAACGGTTGCTGCCACAAACGTTGCAGCATGTCGGGGGATTCTTCCCAGATTTGTTGTTGGGTTTTGCCGATCCAGTCACCGAAATCCATTTCACACAAATGCTGATGCACTTCAAACGGGCAACGCAAACGTTGGGCGAGTAATTTGGCAAAATCGTGGCAACGGCGCGACGGTGAAGAAATCACTACATCCCATTGCCCATTTTGCGTGGCGAGCGTGAGCTGTTTCCAGCCCGACATGCTCAATGGTTCTTGACTGGGGGCGCAGAAGAGGTTGGGTGTCACTACTTGCCCATGCCGCAAAAAGTCCAATACGGTTGGTTGCGGGTCGGGGGGTAATTCCGGCTCGTGCGCGGTTTCTGGGTCGGTAGGTGTTGGGTGGTCGATGTCTTCCATAACGTTGTCTCTCCTCCTAATTTTTATTGGCGACGGCAGCTTCGGCAAATGTTGCCATATTCTTATGCAATGCACACGCCATGCGTAATAACGGTACAGCCAGTGCCGCGCCACTGCCTTCGCCAAGACGTAGGCCCAAATCCAATAACGGGCGTTGTTGCAAGGCTTGCAAGGCGAAAGCTTGCCCCGTTTCTGCTGAAGCATGGGCAAAGAATAACCAGTCTAAACAGCTTGGATTTAAGCGTACAGCCACCAATGCCGCAGCGGTACTAATAAAACCATCCACAAGGCTGGGAATCCCCAATTGTGCCGCCCGCAGATACGCGCCCGTTAAAGCGGCGATTTCAAAGCCACCCATACAGCGTAACACGCTTAAGGCTTCACGTTCGGGGTGCAGGGCTAAGATGCGTTCCAATACTTGAATTTTGTGCTGAATACCATCGTGGTTTAAACCCGTTCCCGCACCCGTGACGGATTGTGCTGGTAACGCCAGTAACGCGCAGAAAATCGCGGTAGCAGGCGTGGTATTGGCAATTCCCATTTCGCCACCAATGAATAAATCTGCGTGCTGGGCTTTGGCGCGTTCGGCAGCGGCATAACCTGCTTGTAAGGCGATGGCTAGTTCGGCATCGCTCATAGCGGTGGTTTGCGTACTGTTGGCGGTGGCATTACCAGCACGGGCGCTGACTAATTGCGGATGATCGAACCCTTGTTCTTCTGCCCATTTCACGCCTACGTCAACCACTTCCAATGTTGCGCCGAGTTCGCGGGCTAACACGCTAATCGCCGCACCGCCATTGAGAAAGTTCAGCACCATTTGTTGGGTAACGGCTTGTGGAAAGGCGGAAACACCTTCATCCGCAACCCCATGATCAGCAGCAAATACGCTAATGTGAACGTGCTGGATGTGTGGCACAACGCGCTGTTGCAAGCTGGCTAAACGCATGGCGATGGTTTCGAGTTCGCCCAATGCACCAGCGGGTTTGGTCAGTTGCGCTTGGCGTTGTTGCGCGGCGGTATAAATGGCGAGGTTGGGTTGTTGGCAAGCGCGTCGCAGCCATTCCATAGCGATATTCCTTAGGCGTTATTTTTTAAGACATGCGGCAAACCTGCCACCATGAACACGACTTGCGTACATTGTACGGCAAGTTGCTGGTGTAAGCGTCCTGCTTCATCGACGTAACGGCGGGTCAATTCGCCTAATGGCACAATCCCCAAACCCACTTCATTACTCACGCAAACAATATCGCCCGCCAATTGCGGTAACGTCGCCAATAATTGCTGCGTTTCGCGTTCAAGCAACGTTGTATCCGCATGGCAGAGTAAATGGGTCAGCCACAGGGTTAAACAATCCACCACCAGCACCGTGTCCGCGCTGGCGTATTGCGCTAAACACGCGGCTAAATGCAGCGGTTCTTCCACCGTGCGCCAATCGGCGGGGCGCGAAGCCTGATGATGCGCGATTCGTGCCTGCATTTCCGCATCTTGCGCGGTTGCAGTGGCGATATACACCACCGTTTTACCCGTTGAACTCGCCAGTTGCTCGGCGTAACGGCTTTTACCCGAACGCGCTCCACCCAAAATTAAACACTGCATTAAAAAATTGCCAATGCTAATAACACAATACTGACCATAATCAGTAACACAATAAACAACAGCGATAAAAAGCCCAATATTAACGACAGCGGATTAATCAACACCCCAATACTAATGTACGAGCCAAGTAATGTTTTTGCTTCACCCGCTAATGAACCAATGCTCCATAAGCTTTTTGCCGAACCCAAAAAACTCAGTTTCTTGACATTACCTTCACGAATGCCTTTTACCGTATCGCTGATTTCCTCTTTTGCATCGCTCATCATGTCTTGCGCAATAATCGGCAAATCTTTCAACTGTTCCACCGACCACCAAAACCGCGCAATAATCACAATCGGTAATAACGCTAATCCCGCAATGATTAATGCCGTACTTAAGGCAAAACCTTTAATGAAATACAACCAACCAAAAATCCAAGCCACTAACCCCACACCGAGAATCAGCGCGAAACGCAATTTATCCGCCACACTATCCACCAGCGGCAAGAGGCTATCGAAGATTTCCAATAAACGTTGTTTGGAAGCCAAATTGGGAGATTCAGTTGGGATTGTCATGATTCATTATCCATCGTAACCAATAGTTTTTAAACGTTGTTCCGCCGCTTCGCCTAAATACCAACGAATAGCGGTAAAAAAAGCTGGTAAAGAAACGCTATCCTGTTCGGGAAGTAATTCTTCGGCAATTAATACCGATGCTGCTTCTATTGTAAAACCGTTACTCACGAGTTCTTGCAGACGCGCATTAAGCATCTCAAAAACAGGTTGTCGTAGCCTGTTTAATCTTGGGGCTGACAGTCGCAGTAATTTAATGGTTTCATTCGCTACTGTTCGTGATTCATCGGGGCAAGATTTAATATCAACCAGTATTTCTCCCGTGTTTTCATTAAAGCTAAAAAGGCGAGGAAATGAAGGAAGTGTTAATGGGTTAAATATTTGGTTTGTCCAATTGTAATTAGCTTTAGGTACATCACAACTGTGATCTGGTGAAGTAAATCGTTCTCTGATTTCAAGATCACGAATGTTGCCACCTGTACAAACAGCTAATAGGTTCTGCCATTCTAAAGCATGATTGGGTGGCGGATTATGCGGTTTTTTCGGGTGAAAGTGTTCGACACGAAAATCATCCAAGCCATTTTGTGCATGAATATGCAAATCAATTTCGCAATAAGCACACAATCCACGTTGATCAGCAGTCAGTTGTTGTTTGACTACTGCGTATCCATTAGCCGTTTCATTGCGAAAATTTTCCCAGTCTGCATTCGGATTAGCCACAACATAATCGGTGAGTGCTTGAGGAATCATTGGTGATTTACGCACTTTTTTCATTGCGCCGCTTTCCCCCGACGATAAGCACGCATCCGAATATCCATATCCATTTTTACCAATGCTGGTTCAAAACCATGCCCCCAAGCATGAAGTTTTTCGCGTAGCTCTAAAGCACGCGGTATATCCCATTGGTCTTCCGTAATTAACTGTTGATACTCATTGAGTTCTTTGACTATTTCAAGATGCTGTGGGCGTGTGTTCACACCTTGAATTGTTTCCAGAACATAGGGACTTTCTGCACCCAAAGAAAATTCGGGAATTACAACACGCAGTACATCTCCATCACGCACTAATTCCCGAATGCATTCAGGTGGTACAGTGGTTAAGACTTGCGGACTATGCGTTGTCACAATGAATTGGATTTCAGGAAAGGCTTCGGTTAAACCGCTTAATACTAATTGTTGCCATTCAGGGTGTAAGTGCATATCCACTTCATCAATTAATACAATCCCCGGAGTTTTGCGCGATGCCTCCGCACCTAAATGCGGATTTAATTTTGTGGCACGAAAAGCAATATCTGCCACTAGCGCAATCATGCTGCGCACACCATCACTTAAAAGACTTATAGGTAGTTCACCATTTTGTGGATGAATACCTACTAATTCTTGGCGAGCAATACTATAGTCTAAGGCCTGCCAACCACTTACGCGCAAACAAATACTAACTGCATGATTAACTGATGCTATCCACTGGTCAAATTCGGTATCTGCTGCTACTTTTCCAAGACGCATGGCTTCCATTTTAGGTCGCCATTTGCTTTCTGACCAATATTTGAACCAATCTGCAAATGTTCGGAAACTAGAACCAGGGTTAAGGCAGTCTGCATAGCCAATCATACGAGAAGTGCGATCGGTTCTTGATTCGGTTAGCTTCTGCATTTGCCATAGTCGCCCTGTTCCATAGTAGGCGATAATGGGTAAAAGTGTCTCTGACTCTCCAGCTTTCTTTTTGGTTTGTACAGATTCCTGTAGTGATTTTCCTATTTCAATTAAAATTTTTGCATTTTTGATCGTCGTTTTAGCCTTTTTGGGAGCTGACAGTTCTCGCTTCCATGAAATCTGGTTTTTGTGATTGAAGCGACCTTTTGCACTTAATGAAACACCGCCTGCCGCATATTCCATTTCATTACTTTCTGTTTCTCTCGCCTTAAACATTCTGATGTCGTCAAATGCAAAATGTTTACCTACCGCTTCAGTAAATGATCCTATAAATGGACCAATAGCTACAGCTATAGCATCAAGAATGGATGTTTTACCAATACCATTTTTGGCAACAATAACGCTCAATTTATCATGAAAATCTATATTCAATAATTCAAATGCGCGGAAATTTTTTAATTCTAGCGAATGAATTTTGAAAGTAGTTACTTCTGACATACTAAGCCTTTGAGGTAATAGCCTTCGGGGAATGCCAAGCGTGTGGGGTGGTCGGTGGCTTGGTCGAGTTTGCGTAAAATGCGTGCGTCGCAGCCTGCATCGACGGCGGCATCGGCAACGATTTTCTGGAACAAGTTGCTTTCCATTAAGCCCGAACAGGAATAAGTGAACAATAAACCATTGGGTTTGAGTAATTTAAAGCCGAGCAGATTAATGTCTTTGTAACCGCGTGCGGCTTTTTCGAGCT
>CAZEQX010000109.1:0-8406 GCA_964514635.1 uncultured Thiothrix sp. | reverse complement strand
TCAGCGATAACCTTGTGGCAGCGGCTGTGGATCAACGGGCTGCTGCCACAGGCGTTCGATCCCCTGATAATGCTGCGCATCCGTTTTACTGGAGTAAAACTGCACCACCCCCTGTAAGTGATTATCCCGCCGCAACGCATGTTTATCCAATATCCGAATGAGCTGATGCGTCACAGGCGTGCTGGTTTCCAACACCGTCATTGTGCCGTGCGTCACGTCGTGAATCGCGTCCGACAAAAACGGGTAATGCGTGCAACCCAATACCAGCGTATCCGCCCCCGCATCCAATAATGGCAAGGTATAAACCTTCAACAAATGGCGTAAAGCTTCGCTGTCAAAATCCCCTGCTTCGACATGTTCCACCAAACCTGGGCAAGCTTGCGTAATCACTTGCACGCCTTGCGCGTGTTCATGAATCAAACGCTGCAAACGCAAGCTTTTCACCGTTTGTTGGGTGGCTAATACGCCAACCACACCCGTTTGTGTCATGCGGGCGGCAGGTTTAACGGCAGGTTCAATCCCGACCACCGGAATCGGTAAAACCGAACGTAAATGCTCGACTGCGTGTACTGTTGCGGTATTGCACGCCACGACTAGGGCTTTGGCATTCTGTTCCAGCAGAAAATCCGCCACACGCCGACTGCGATGGCAAATGTATTCCGGCGATTTCGCGCCATACGGTGCATGGGCAGAATCCGCAACGTAAATCAAATCTTCGGCAGGCAATAAGCGGTGGATTTCGCGCAGAACTGAAATCCCGCCTAAACCCGAATCAAATACGCCAATCGGCTGATGCAATGGTGTCATGCGCTGTGTAAATGTTGTTGGATGTAGGCAAACCATGCTTTGAATAATTGTTCATCGGGTGAAGCAACCACCGAGCGCATCTCCAAAGAGGCATGGAATACGCTATCACCTTCCAACGTACAAGCCCAACCGCCCGCTTCTTGCAGTAACAACATGCCAGCAGCCATGTCCCATAATTTCATACCGCCGTGTAAATACAACTGCCCGCGATTCGCTGCCATCCACGCCCATTCCAACACGCACGACCCCAGATTGCGTTGTGAAGCGTAAGGTTTTTGCTGGGTTAAAGCAGAGACAAGACTCATGGGAAGACGTTTAAAGTCCACCAAAGCAATCGAACGCGCCAAACTGAAACCCTTACCACTGCACTGCAAACGCTGCCCGTTCAACCACGCGCCTTTGCCTTTTTCGGCAGCGAACATTTCATCACGATTAGGGTCATACGACAGCGATAAAATCACCTCACCGTCTTTAAATAACGCCAACCCAGTGGCAAATAATGGCACGCCTGCCGCAAAGTTACTCGTGCCATCCAGCGGATCAAGACACCACAAATACCCACCTTGCGCGAGTAACGCCGCTTGTTCGTCGCTGGTCATTTCTTCGCTTAATGCTGGAATATCCGGCCATTGGGTTTTGAGAAACTGACGGATACGGGCATCGGTGGCAAGGTCTGCCTCCGTTAGCAAACTGCCATCTTGTTTCACACTGAAACTAACGTGATTAAAACGTGGCAGAATTTCTTCGCGGACAATGGCGCGAACCAGCGGAATTAAGGTAGGCAAATCAGGCAACATGCGTGTTCCTTGTAGTTGAACCGCCGCCATTCTAGCGGAGTCTGGGAAACAGCGCACGAACCGCCTAGCGTATCATGGCGTTAGGTACAGTTTAACGGGTTTATTTTGTGGGTTCTTCCGTTTATGCTTTGAGCAAATAAATAATTGAGTACGCACCACATGACTAAAACCACCTTACTTGCCAGCCTGAAAGTGCTGGAACGGATAGAGTACGTCGTTTTATTGGTAATCACCTGCGCTACGGTCATCGCTGTAGGGAAGGAACTGTTTATCATGCTACGGCAAATGGATGTCACCATCTCTGACTTGCTGTTGCTATTTATTTACCTCGAAGTCATCAGCATGGTGACGGTCTACCTCAGTTCTGGTCAAGTTCCGGTACGGATGCCGCTGTACATTGCGATGGTAGCACTCGCCCGTTACCTGATTTTGGACATGAAGAACATGGACACGTTCACAATGGTCGCGATTTCCGGCGCGATTTTATTGATCGCATTGGCAGTATTGGTTGTGCGTTTCGGTCATGTGAAATACCCATACGATTCACCGAAAAAGATTATTACCGAACGCTAAAGGATCAGCTACTCATGAGCCGTTTTGTGAATGAAACCGATTATTTTCACGGCAAAGCCGAATGCACAGGCATTTTGCTGGTGAATTTAGGTACGCCGGATGCACCCACTGCTTCCGCTTTACGGCGTTACCTCAAGGAATTTTTATCCGACCCGCGCGTGGTGGAAATCCCACGTTTGGTTTGGTATCCGATTCTGCACGGCATCATTCTCAATACACGACCGCGCAAAAGTGCCGCTAAATACAAAGCAGTATGGACCGAACACGGCTCGCCGCTCATGCACATATCGCTACAACAACAGCACGCCTTGCAACACGAAATGGGCGTGCGTTTTAAGGGCGCGGTGAAAATCGAACTCGCCATGCGCTACGGCAACCCCTCGATTGCCGATGGCTTACGCAAGCTTAAAGCAGCGGGTGCGCGGCGGCTATTAGTGCTGCCGTTGTACCCACAATATTGCGCGGCAACCAATGCCACCACGTTTGACAAAGTATTCGACGAACTCAAACACTGGCGATGGATGCCAGAATTGCGGCTGGTCAATCATTACCACGACCACCCATCGTACCTTGCTGCCTTAGCAGACAGCGTGCGCGAACACTGGAAAACGCACCCACGCGGACAATTACTGGTCATGTCGTTCCACGGTATTCCCAAACGTAATTTGACGCTCGGCGACCCGTATTTCTGCGAATGCCACAAAACCGCACGCTTACTAGCCGAAAGCCTTGGTTTAAAGGCGCATGAATGGCGCGTTACCTTCCAATCACGGTTTGGCAAAGCCGAATGGTTACAGCCTTACACCGACAAAACCTTACAAGCCCTACCACACGACGGCATTAAAGCCGTGGATATTATTTGCCCTGGTTTTGCGGCGGATTGTTTGGAAACCTTGGAAGAAATTCAGGAAGAAAACCGCGACTACTTCCTACACGCTGGCGGTGAAACGTATCATTACATCCCCGCATTGAACGCAACCCCTAAACACATACGCGCTTTGGCTGATATTATCCAACAGCATACGCAAGGCTGGACGGAAACTTCTCCGAATTGGGATTTGCACACGCAGCAGCAACAAGCCAGCCTTACCTTACAACGAGCGCAACACCAAGGAGCAACCTCGTGAGTGGGAATAAAAAAGTCGGATTAGTGTTAATCGGCGACGAATTACTCAGCGGTTTACGCCAAGATAAACACCTGCCACAAGTCTTGGCATTTCTCAAAGCTCGCGGCTTGACCTTAGCATGGGTACGCATGGTTGGCGATGATTGGGATTTGCTCACCCAAACCCTGCGCGAAACCTTTGCCAGCCAAGAAATCGTGTTTAGCTTTGGTGGCATTGGTGCAACACCGGATGACCTAACCCGTCAAGCAGCGGCGGAAGTCACAGGCGTGCCCCTGACACGCCACCCCGAAGCAGTAGCATTGATCGAAGGGCGATTCGGCGCGGAGGCTTACCCCAACCGCATTCGCATGGGCGAATTGCCAGAAGGTTGCAGCCTGATTCCCAACCCGATTAACCAAATGCCGGGCTTTAAAGTCGCGGATCATCATTTCGTACCCGGCTTCCCCAACATGGCTTGGCCAATGGTGGAATGGGTATTGGATACTCACTACGCAGCGCATTTCGACCTAAGCCCGCCTGTCGAACACCGCTGGCTATTGCGCGAAGTGCTGGAAAGCGAACTGATTCCAATGATGGAAACCCTGCTAAAAACCTTCCCCGACGTGCGTTTATCCAGCTTGCCCAGTACCGTCGAACGCCGCGTGATTGATTTTGGCTTGAAAGGCAAGCTCGCCCCCGTGCAAGCGGCTGGCGCGTGGTTTGAAGCGCAAATGCAGGCGGAAAACATTCCCTGCGAACGCATTTCCTAACGTTCACATGGAACAATTTCCCTTTCGCACGACATTACTACACCCGCGTCACTGGCTGACATGGCTTGGCGTGGGGGTATTAGCCATTATTGCGTATTTGCCGTGGCAATGGCGGGATTGGATCGGGCAACGTGGCGGTGATATTTTGTACCATTACCACCCCAAACGGCGACACGTCGTCCACACCAATGTGCGCCTGTGTTTCCCACACCTCAATGCCACCGAACACGACGCACTAACGCTGGCGAACTTGCGCGAATACGCCAGCGCGTTATTGGATTATGGTGTGTTATTTTTCCGCCGCCGCTCGTTTATTTATCAACGCAGCGTGATTCACGGGCGCGAACAGTTAGATGCCATCATTCAAGCTGGGCAAAACGTGATGTTGTTATTGGGTCATTCCGTGTGGCTGGAATTTGCCCCCGTCGCGATTGGGCAACATTACCGCGCTTACGGTTCGTATAAGCCGTTTAAAAATCCCGTGATTGATTGGTTGATTGCACGCAGTCGTTTGACAGATGTGGAATTTGTCGTCGCACGCGAAGCAGGCATGATGAAGTTAGTTCGCGCTTTAGAACCAGGACGGGTGATGTTTTTCTTGCCGGATGAAGATCACGGCTTGAAAGCTTCGGTCTTCGCGCCATTTTTTGGCATTCCCAAAGCCACGCTCACGACCCCCGCACGCTTAGCCAAACTCGGCAAAGCTGTTGCTTTACCGATCATGGCATTTCGTAACCGCCACACAGGGCAGTATGAAATCCGTATTGGGGAGGCTTTGCACGATTACCCCAGCAAAGACGAAGTGCAAGACGCAACGCGCCTGAATCAAGCACTTATGCAGCTCATCCAACACGCCCCCAGCCAGTACATGTGGGTATTGAAAGTGTTTCGCACTTACCCCACTACCGCAACCAAACGTTATTAGTGGTTGGTCTCGTCGCGGTGCAGCAACTTCGCGTTTTGATCGCTTAAATGACGCACCAAGGCATCAAGACTGCGGATCACAAACTCCAATAAGTTGGTGGCGATGTACGGCTCTTCAATGCGAATGCGGTTGTACATTTGGCGGTTGATTTCCAGCAGTGTCGCACCCTGTTCGGCAGCCGTTAAACGCACAGTGCGCGGACGACGGTCAAAAAAAGACATTTCGCCGACCAAACTATCCATACCTAACCTGCCCGTTTCGATCAGCCCGCCGATGGTTTGCTGCTCGTTCGCGGTCACTTGTAACAAGCGCACCGCACCGCCGATGACGAGATAAAAGCGTTCGCCGATTTCGCCAATGTCAGCGAGTAGCGCGTCTCCTGCTAGTTCTCGTACCCGCGTATAACGCACGAAACGCACCACTTCATCATCCGTGAGCGCGGCACAAAATTCAGGGCAAGTCGCTTTGACCGTTTCCACTAAGGCATCATTGTGTTTAGTCATGGCTGCCATTCCTTATTACGATTTTCTGTTTCCGAATAGCCGTCATTATAAGCACAGAAATAGGCTTTGTGGCTGTGACCTATAGTACAATCGGGCACTTTCCCATTCTAATTGGAGTGTAAGGCATGAGCATTAGCAACGAAGCCGTTAAAGCCTTGATTGAGGCGGCGATTCCCGACGCACAAGTCACGGTCAGCGGTGATGGCTACAAATACGAAACCGATGTGATTAGTAGCGCGTTTGAAGGTTTGCGTACTGTCAAACGTCAACAAATGGTTTATGCTGCGGTCAATGCGGCGATTACTTCGGGGCAATTACACGCTTTGACGATTCGCGCTTTCACGCCAGCCGAACACAACGGCTGATTTGGTCAATCGCTGTTTGAAATAACATTATAAATATTACAATGGACGCAAAAACCCGCTCCCATCATCCTGTTTTACTGCCCATTGATGACAAAGAACTCGCCCGCGAAAGCTGGAAAATCTTCCAGATCATGGGCGAATTTGTCGATGGTTTTGAACGTTTGGCGCACTTGCGCCCGTCGGTCAGTATCTTTGGTTCGGCTCGCACGCCACCAACCGACCCGCTCTACCAACTTACCGAAGACATTGCGTTAAAACTGTCGAACGCGGGCTTTGCCGTGGTCAGCGGTGGTGGGCCTGGCTTGATGGAAGCAGCGAACAAAGGCGCATTTGCGGGTAAATCGCCCAGCGTGGGGTTGAATATCCAGCTTCCCCACGAACAACATTCCAACCAATACCAAGACATTTCGCTGTATTTCCGGCATTTCTTTTCGCGCAAAGTCATGTTCGTGAAACACGCTTCCGCCTATGTGGTCATGCCGGGTGGTTTTGGTACATTGGACGAATTGGCGGAAATTTTAACCTTGGTGCAAACCGAAAAAACCCGCCGGATTCCGATCATTTTAGTGCATAGCCCGTTCTGGAGCGGTTTGGTCGAATGGTTCAGACACACGTTGGTGAAACAAGGTACAATCGCTGAGGAAGACTTGGATTTGTTTGTCATTTTGGATGAAGCAGATGCCATTGTCCGACACATTTTTGAGTATTATGAACGTGCTATTTCTGGACCTTCACCAGAAGAACGCGCCAAATTTATGGAGCTATAAATAATGAAAATGACCATACTGGCGGCTATTGTTATAGGGCTATGCAACTGCACTGCGTGGGCAGACGAGTCAACGAATCCCCCTGCCGAAACCGCAACACCTGTCGAAGATAGCGTCGCAACCGCCGCTGAAACCACGGACAATGCACCAAGCAATGGCAGCACCGACAGCGAACAGGTCGGGCGTATTAAAGTGCAAACCATTCGCGTGGAAGACCGTTACGGTACGATTGAAGAAGAGCGTGTGCCCGCGATGCGCAGCGCAGTGCGCTATGTACCTGCGGGCAGCGATGAGGGTTATAACCTTGTTACGTCCGAAAACTCTCAAGGTAAAAACCAAAATGCCCACAGCAAAGACGAATCTTTAATGATTCCAAGCTGGAAAATGTTTTCGTGGTAAGTTAGTCAACCACGCTTAATCCTTTGTTTTTAAAGTTTAGTAGTTGTTGTTATGTCCGTTTATACACCTGTTAGCCCTGCCGAATTAACCACGTTTTTACAATCCTATCCGGCAGGTGAACTGCTCGATTACAGCGGAATCACAGCGGGGATCGAAAACACCAACTACTTTGTAACAACCACGGGTGGGGATTTCGTTCTCACCCTGTTTGAACACCACACCCCGCAAGAACTCCCGTATTTTCTGGATTTAATGGCACATTGGGCACAGGCGGGCATTCCCAGTGCCGCCCCACTTGCCACCCATCAAGGCGAATTACTCAGCACACTCAATGGCAAACCCGCCGCTTTAGTGCAACGTTTAGCCGGAAGCCATGCCGATGCCCCGACCATGACACAATGCGCGGAAGTTGGCGCAACACTGGCACAAATGCACAATAGCAGCGACGCTTTCCCACATTATCGCGCCTCGGATCGCGGTCACGACTGGCGAATGCAAACCGCGCAGCAAGTCTTACCGCACTTAAGCCCCGACGATGCCGCTTTATTACAAGCCGAATGCGCTTACCAGCAAACCATCCCCTTTGCGCAACTACCCAGCGGCACGATTCATGCCGATTTATTCCGCGATAATGCCCTGTTTGCAGACGGCAAACTCAGCGGCGTATTAGACGTGTATTTCGCCTGTACCGACACCCTACTCTACGACCTCGCCGTGGTAGTCAATGACTGGTGTTGCCACGCCGACGGCAGTTTGGACGACGCACGTTACCAAGCCTGTGTGCAGGCTTACCAACAAACACGCCCGTGGAATGCCTTAGAACAAACCCACTGGCTGGCAATGCTCCGCGCCGCTGCCTTACGCTTTTGGCTCTCGCGCTGGGTCGCCAAACTCAACCCGCGTGATGGCGCATTAACCCAACAAAAAGACCCCAGTGAATTTCGTGACAAACTCCGCCAGCGCGTCGCGCTCGCCACTACGCCACAAAGCGTCACCGTCGATGCACGTCGCCTACTCTGCCCCATGCCCGTGATTCGCGTGCAACAAGCCGTGGCAAAACTCCCCGCAGGCACACACGTCACCGCCATTTGCACCGACCCCGGCGCGTTACACGACATCCCCGCATGGGCGCGGATTCACGGGCATTCCGTCGTCGCCACCCACAGCGAAGGACGCGAACACACCATCACTATTTGCACAGGGTAACGCGCCTAAATCCCCGCAGAATCCCCCACACTGCCAGCGACACACCCCGCTGGCAGACGCAACACCCCGCAATAAATTATCACAGCGATAAATATATCTTTTTAAATCGTGGATATGATAAAGTTTCGATCAATTCGTCAAATTCTGACAACACCCCAACAGCAACACCAATCATAACAACACGCACC
>CAZEQX010000108.1:0-8427 GCA_964514635.1 uncultured Thiothrix sp. | reverse complement strand
TATCGGCAACCCGCCGGAAATACCCATTGGCACTTTCGTGTATCCATAAACTGCGTGGCACACTCACGACAATCACCGTGACCATTTCGCCCGCAGCATTGGGTAGTTCAACGTTCTCAGTAAGGATTTCCAGTGGTGGAGTAATGCGATCGTTAACAATGCCACGCAACCACGCTTTGAGCGTTTCCATCTGTTCCGATGGAATACCCGTTGCCGTTAGCGTTTTGTCATCCACACCCAACACCAACGTACCACCGTTAGCATTGGCGAACGCCGCAAGTTCGTCAGATAAACCATCAGGATGCGGCTCAATGATTTTCTGTGCGCCACGAAACACAATTTGCTTGAGTTCCAAGGTGGAGTCTTCACCTAAACGGATGCGTTGTTGTAGTGCATGGCTATCGAGTGTCATACTGTATCACTTTCCTTTTAATAATCAGCATATTAAACCATATGGAATGTAACTCCATATTAGTCTGGCTTGGTGCTTAACACAATGTCGTCAAACAAACCCACAATCCCTACCTATCAATGTCTAGAAAATCTGCTTATTTTACAGCGAATATGCCTTACTGAAGGTTATACATGTTATTGTTTAAGCGGTAAATCTTACACATTAGTTGTGCATTCTGTATTTTATTACGACACTGTAACGTTACCTACTTTTGTTAAACGTGTGCGTCTGTATAATAAAAGATGGTCAGTTTCATAAATTTGTAACGCTTACGCCGACGCGCTGGGCGCGAGCTTGGTTGTTGGACAAGCGAATTATCTATTTCCCATATCAATAATTATCTTTCTAATACTATGGCTATAAAAATATTCCCTTGTGGACATAAAGGTAAAGGTCAGTACTGTCACCGTTGTGAACAGGAAAAAAGAGACCGTGACAAAGTTCAGGAAGCTCGCGCCGAAAAGCAAGCGTGGCAAGAGCAGTTCAAAAACGATGTCATTGATCTTAGCATCCTACCCAACAGGCGGCTGGTTGAGAAGGCACGACAAATCATTGCCGACATCAACGCAGGCACACCGTACACGGCCTTCAAAGGTAAACGCATGAACTTTGATAGAAATATCATTTCCGTGCCGCTTAACCATGATTTTCGTTTGTTATATCAGCAAACCGATACGGGGCTGACATTGACAAGTGTTATGTCACATGAAGATTACAATGTGAAAAAACCAGGCGAACGGCTGTAACCGTTACACGGAGTTTCCCAATTATCTTCCTGCTGATAGTAGCACGATACTGATCCCTGCCCCGCGCGATGGCACGGGGATGGGGGGGCGATACGCACATGCACTTTGGGGTATTACGCACAATATCGCGTAAGGTAAGGTTTTGGCGTATGATTGCGCCCTTGTTAAATCACCCCTTTGGTGCAGGTGAACGCCTATGCAATTCAATACAACTGAAGAAATCATTCAAGACCTTGCGGCTGGCAAGATGGTCATCATCGTCGACGATGAAGATCGTGAAAACGAAGGCGACTTACTGATGGTGGCTTCATTGACCCGACCGGAAGACGTGAATTTCATGGTAAAAGAAGGTCGCGGTTTGGTGTGTTTAACGCTGACTCGTGAGCGTTGTAAGCAATTGAATTTACCGTTAATGGTGTCATCAACGGATGAGTACCATCGCACCAATTTCACGCTGTCGATTGAAGCAGCAGAAGGCGTAACCACAGGCATTTCCGCCTATGACCGTGCGCACACGATTTTGACAGCGGTAGCACCGAATGCGCGTCCGCAAGACATTGAGCAACCAGGGCACATTTTCCCACTGATGGCACAACCAGGTGGGGTTTTAACCCGTGCGGGGCATACCGAAGCGGGTTGCGATTTGGCGCGTTTGGCAGGTTTTGAAGCGGCATCAGTGATTGTTGAAATCCTCAATGAAGACGGCACGATGGCACGCCGCCCTGATTTGGAAATCTTTGCCGAAAAACACGGCTTAAAGATGGGCACGATTGAAGATTTGATCCGTTACCGCGTGCAAAATGAAAAAACCGTCGAGCGCGTGTTTACCAAGCCCGTGCAAACCGAGTTTGGCGAGTTTCAGTTGGTTGCGTTTCAAGAAATCGCACGCGGTAATCTGCATTTAGCCTTGGTAAAAGGCGACATCCAGCCGCAAGATGCGGTGATGGTGCGTGTGCATTTAGAACACGAGTTGTTTGATGCGTTTTCGATTATTGAATCGGGACGTAGCTGGTCATTGCGCAACGCCATGCGCCGTATTGATGCAGAAGGCAAAGGCGTGGTGGTGATTTTGCGTGACCCTGCGCAAAACAAAGATTTACTCAGCCAACTTAAGGGTTTTGAATCCAAAACGGCCGTTACTGAAACAACGGCTTCGCCAGCGGAATTAAAAACTTACGGCATTGGCGCACAGATTTTATCCGATTTAGGTATTCGACGGATGCGCGTGATGAGCGCACCCAAGCGTTTCCACGGTATTGGTGGTTTCGGGTTAGAAGTAGTGGATTACGTTCAAGAATAAGCGTTAAAATGCTTATTAAATAGACAAATTTTCGGCAAGTGCCGAACGTTCTTTAACACTGACATTTGGGAATTGGTATGAACTTCAAGGTCATTGAAGGCGATTTCGCGCCGCAAACCGCGAAATACGGGATTGTTGTTGCACGTTTTAACAGCTTTATTGTGGAAAGTTTGTTAAGTGGTGCGATTGACGCGCTGAAGCGTCACGGCGGCGTTAAAGAAGAAGACATCGAAGTGGTGCGAGTCCCTGGCGCGTTTGAATTGCCATTAGCCGCACAAGCAATGGCTGCTAACCGCCAATACGATGCGATTATTGCGTTGGGTGCGGTGATTCGTGGTAGCACACCGCATTTTGATTTCGTCGCTAATGAAGCCACGAAAGGTTTGGCGAGCGTCGGTTTGAATCACAATCTGCCGATTATTTTCGGGGTATTAACCACTGATACCATCGAGCAGGCGATTGAACGCGCGGGGACAAAAGCAGGCAATAAAGGCGCGGAAGCGGCAATTTCTGCGATTGAAATGGTGTCATTGTTACGCAAACTCAAGCAGTAAGCAGGAAGTACCACAATGGCAGGACGCAAACCCCTTACCGAATCCCAACAACTGATTGCTAAACGTCGTGTGGCGCGGCGTTTGGCAATGCAGGGCGTTTACCAATGGTTTATCACGGGTAATACGTTTCAGGATATTTATCTGTATTTCCAAGAAGAACACGAGTTAGCGCAAGATTTTCGTAAATCGGACGCTGCATTCTTCCACAAGCTGATGCGTTATGCGATTGAATCAGGTGATGAATTGGACAATCGTATTGCACCATTTTTGGATCGTAAACTCACCCAAGTCGACCCCATCGAACGTGCGGTATTGCGTGTGGCAACGTGCGAATTACTCAATCACATCGAAACGCCCTACAAAGTCGTGGTGAATGAGTACGTTAATCTCGCCAAAAAATACGGCGCAGAAGAAGCGCATAAGTTCATTAATGGCGTGCTCGATAAATTGTCGGCGGATATTCGCGCCATTGAATTTGCAGCGACACGTCGTTAATGGCAACAATACGCGCTATTGATGGTGCGCAAGTTTGACCGCTGCCGTAATTTTGCAACCCACCCTCTTCCCTCAGCAGGCGTGTAATGCTGGGGGACGTCCCGTGCATTTCAATCATTACCATCCCCGCGACGCTGGGCTATAATGTTCGGCGTTAGTTTCTCACCATAAAAACTGAACAGAACACTCCCGCGCTATGAGGCGGGGCGTATCACAATGTTGAAGACGGGCAAGTCACCCCGCTAGTTGGAGAATGAGCAGAATGAGTCAGAATCAGGGTATGGCCGCATCTTTGGATGAATCTTTTCTCGACGGCGAACACGCCATCTTTCTAGAACAAATTTACCACCAGTACTTAGCAAACCCCAGCAGCGTCACCGCAGAATGGCAACAGTATTTCCAAGCAATGGAAACCGCGCCAGCCATCAATGCCAGCGGTAGCAACGATGCCACTGCCGTAGAAAATCGCACCCAACAATTAAACGTATCACGCTTAATCAATGCGTATCGTTATTTGGGGCATTTCGCGGCGAATATTAATCCGCTGGGCGATTACGCCGCTAAACTGGATTTACCGCAACTCACCTTAGCCCACCATAATTTGGAAAAAGTATCACCCGATACTTTATTTGAAACGGGCACATTTAACCTCAAAGCCCGCCCAACCTTGGCGAATATCGTCACTGCATTGAATGAAACCTATGTGCGTTCGATTGGCTTTGAATACATGCACATTCTGGATATTGAAGAAAAACGCTGGCTGCAAAAGCGTATCGAACCCGACATGGGGCGCGATGCTTTAACGCCTGAGCGTCGCCAGCAAATTCTGGAACAATTAACCGCCGCCGAAGGGTTTGAACAGTTCCTGCACCGCCGTTACGTTGGGCAAAAACGTTTCGGTTTGGAAGGTGGTGAAAGTTTGATTCCTTTGCTGCAAACCATTATCCAAGACGGTGGCGAACAAGGTCTGCAAGAAATCGTTATCGGCATGGCGCACCGTGGGCGTTTGAACGTGCTGATTAACGTTATGGGTAAATCGTCCGGCGAATTATTCCAAGAGTTTGAAGGCAAAACCGACGAAACCTACACTGGCGACGTGAAATACCACAAAGGCTATTCCAGCAACGTCAAAACCGCTGGTGGCCCGATGCACTTAGTATTGGCGTTCAACCCGTCGCATTTGGAAATCGTCAGCCCAGTAATGGAAGGCTCGGTATTGGCGCGTCAAGAACGCCGCGAAGACCAAGACGGTTCACAAGTGTTGGGTGTTTCCATCCACGGTGATGCGGCATTCGCGGGTCAAGGCGTGGTGATGGAAACCTTCAACATGGCGCAAACTCGTGGTTATCGCACTCGCGGTACAATTCACATCGTCATTAATAACCAGGTCGGTTTCACCACCAGTACGATGATCGACAGCCGTTCGACCTATTACCCGACCGACGTGGCGAAAATGATCAATGCGCCGATTTTCCACGTTAATGCAGATGACCCAGAAGCAGTGGTGTACGCGGCAAAAGTCGCGTTGGAATATCGCCAAAAATTCCAAAAAGACGTGGTAATCGACCTCGTTTGCTACCGCCGTTTGGGTCACAACGAAGCGGACGAACCGAACATGACCCAACCTGTCATGTACAGCATTATCCGTAGCTTACCCACCACCCGCACCAAATACGCCGCGAACTTGGTTGCTGCCAATGTTTTAAGCAATGAAGCGGCGAATGAATTGGTGAATGGCTACCGTGGTCGCCTGAACAATGGCGAAGTGGTAGCGTGCAGCCCGATTTCCAGCGAAGGTTTACCAGACGAGTTACAAACCCACTGGGAAAACTACACGGGTCATGAGTGGCGTGAACCGATTGATACGAGTTGTACAGCAGCACGCATTCAAGCTCATGCTGAACGTTGGTTGGCGAACATCCCAGAAGATTTCGTGGTACACCCGCGTGTATTGAAAGTGATCGAAGCGCGTGCCGCAATGGCGCGTGGCGAATTAGCGGCCGACTGGGGCTTTGGTGAAACTTTAGCTTACGCTACCTTGCTGGAAGAAGGTTACAACGTGCGCCTTTCCGGTCAGGACTGCGGGCGCGGCACGTTCTCCCACCGTCATGCGGTTTTGCACCACCAAAAACGCCGCGAACAGCATGTACCGCTGAAAGACACCGCCGACCAACAAGGGCATTTCAAAGTCATTGACTCGGTATTGTCCGAAGAAGCGGTGTTAGCGTTTGAATACGGCTATGCCACGGCTGAACCGCATTCCTTAACCATTTGGGAAGCGCAATTCGGTGACTTCGTAAACGGTGCGCAAGTGGTTATCGACCAGTTCATTAGCTCTGGTGAACAAAAATGGCAACGGTTGTGCGGTTTGGCGATGTTCCTGCCACACGGTATGGAAGGGCAAGGACCAGAACACTCTTCCGCACGTTTGGAACGTTTCGTGCAGTTAGCCGCGCAAGAGAACATGCAAATCTGCATTCCGTCCACGCCTGCGCAAACTTTCCACATGTTGCGCCGTCAAATGTTGCGCAAATACCGTAAACCGTTGATTGTTTTCACCCCAAAAAGCTTGCTGCGTCACCCATTAGCGGTGAACGACTTAAAAGACTTCACCGACGGCAAATTCCAATTGGTCATCGACGATCAAGACATTCTCAGCGTCGAAGCCAAAACCAAAGTGAATCGCGTCGTCATGTGTAGCGGCAAAGTCTACTTTGACCTGTTGGAAGAGCGCCGTAAAAGTCATCTGGAAAACGTTGCCATCGTGCGTATCGAGCAAATTTACCCCTTCCCGGCGGAAGAACTGCTCGAAGTCATGGAAACCTATCCGAATGTCAAAGACGTAATCTGGTGTCAGGAAGAATCTGTCAACCAAGGTTCATGGAATGGCATTAAACACCGTTTCGAGCCATACCAACGTGCCGATGTGCGTTGCGTTAGCCGTCCGGCAATGGCAGCACCAGCGGTCGGTTCGTTGTACGTTCACCAAAAACAACAACGCCGTTTGGTCGCCGAGGCATTAGGGCTGGAAGCGTAACGCGATAGTTGTCACCAACACGCGCCGAGTCGCAATGGCTCGGCGTTCCCCATCGGATTCCTGAGGATAGCCCATGAAAATACCACTCATCCCCGCGCTGTTCCTAAGTTTTACCGCCTTATTCCCTGCGGTTCACGCAGCCGATGCCGCCAAGATCAATAGCGTCTACACCAGTTTGGGTGTGACGGATTGCAAAATCATCGAAGAAAATGCCAAAGAAAGCTGGTCAAAAAGTGCTTGCCCCGGTACTTCCGGCTACACGCTTACGCTCGTGGAAGGTGATTTACGCCAAAGCTTAGACATCGTTGACCCTAAAGGAAAAACGCATCCATTGGAATTGACCAGCACCGTTAGCGGCGGCTTTTCCGCGTTGGGGGCAAAAGCCGAATGGCGCGTACAGAAACAAGCGGGAAAAACCGTACCCATTGCCATGATCGTGCGCTTTAACGTCAGCGAAGACCCCGAACACAGCGAAAAAATCACCTCCTATCTCGTGGTCAGCAAAATCACTCCCAATCAAGCGTGCGTCACGGATGTGGTCAAACCCAGCAAAACCGCCAACCAGCAAGCGCGTGATTTAGCCGACACCGCCGCTACCCGTGAATGCAAACAAATGCTATGACGGCATGGTGCATTCGGATCAATGGTTTAGTGCAGGGCGTGGGTTTTCGCCCACACGTTTGGCATGTGGCACAAGCCATTGGCATTACGGGCGCGGTGAGTAATGATGGCGGCGGCGTAGTGATTGAAGCATGGGGTACAGCAACGCAGCTTCAGCAGTTTTTGACGCGCTTACAACGTCCTTTACCGCCATTAGCACGCATTGACTCGCTGCATTACACGCCCATTGCCGACACCTGCATTCCCAACGATTTCCAAATCATTGCCAGCCAACAGAGTGCAATTCACACGGGCATTGTGCCAGATGCGAGCATTTGTGCGGCGTGTCAGACCGATATTTCCGCCCCCGCTAATCGCCGTTACCGTTACCCGTTCACCAATTGCACGCATTGCGGCCCGCGCTTAAGCATTGTGCAAGGTATTCCCTATGATCGCGCCAATACCAGCATGGCAGCGTTTGCGCTATGCCCTGCCTGTGAAACGGAATACCGCACTCCCGCAGACCGTCGGTTTCACGCCCAGCCCAATGCTTGCCCCGTTTGTGGTCCGCAGTTATGGCTAGAAACACCTGATGGTGAGCGATTATCCCCCATTTTGCCGGAACGTGATTGCGTGGATAGCGCGTCACGCCTGCTGCGCGAAGGGTATATTCTCGCCATGATGGGTTTGGGCGGCGTGCATTTAGCCTGTGATGCGACAAACAGTAACGCAGTCGCTTTATTACGCCAACGCAAACGCCGTTATCAAAAACCGCTGGCGTTAATGGCGCGTGATCTGAACGTAATTCGTCAATATTGCCCCGTTAATGGCGAAGAAGCCGCTGTACTAAACAGCCCAGCCGCGCCGATTGTGCTGTTATCGAGTCACACAAAGGCAGGATTAGCGCATGGCATTAGTGATGCCACGCCGACGCTGGGCTTTATGCTGCCTTACACCCCGCTGCACGTTTTATTGCTGGCGACGTGGGATACGCCCTTGGTCATGACCAGCGCGAATCTCAGCGAAGAACCGCAATGCATTACTCTCACTGAAACTCGTGAACGTTTGCGCGGCATCGCCGACTATTTCCTGCTGCACAATCGCCCGATTGTGAATCGCGTGGATGATTCTGTCGCACGAGTTATTGGTGGCAAACCACGCCTGTTACGCCGTGCACGCGGTTACGCCCCCGCCCCACTCGCGCTACCGAACAGTTTCCGCGCTGCCCCGCCACTATTGGC
>CAZEQX010000107.1:0-8539 GCA_964514635.1 uncultured Thiothrix sp. | reverse complement strand
GCAATTGCGCTGTCATGCCCAGTTGGTGCATTTGTTTGGCAATGGGTGCGGCTTGCGGGTCCATGCCGCCGAAGAAGATAACTTCCGGTGCTTTGCCTTTAATCGAGGTTAAAATAGCGGTGAAATCGGTGGCTTTGTCATTGGTGTGTTCAACTGCAACCACTTCTGCACCAGCGGCTTTAGCGGCTTTTTCCACTTCTGCGGCTAAACCTTGCCCGTAAGCGGTTTGGTCATCAATGATCGCAACCTTCTTGCCCAGTTTAGCGGCATAAGCACCCAGAACTTTGCCTTGTTGCTCATCATTCGTCATAACGCGATAAGCGGTTTTAAAGCCTTGAGCAGTGTATTTAATAGCAGTAGCAGAGGGGGAAACTTGCGGAATGTTATTGTCAGAATAGACTTTGGAAGCGGGAATGGTAGCACCTGAGTTCAAATGCCCGACCACGCCGACAATGCCTGCATCAATCATGCGTTGCGCGACAATGGTAGCGGTTTTCGGGTCAGCTTGGTCGTCTTCGCTCATCACTTCAAATGTCACGGGTTTGCCGCCGATAGTGGGCTTGGTCGCATTGATTTCGTCAATCGCCAAACGCACCGCATTGTCATTATCTTTACCAATGTGCGCTTGTGGACCGGTTAAAGGAGAAGATTGCCCGATTTTTACCACGCCATTACCGCTGTCGCCTCCGGTGGAAGATTTTTCACCACAAGCGGTCAACCCCAACCCAACCGCTACTGCCATGCTCAATGCCAGCCAAGATGATTTCATGTTTCCTTCTCCTTTCTTACTGAATGCTTTGAAGTGGTCAAACGTATTGATACTACTATGCTCTAAACAATTGCGCCAAGAATGACACAACCCAATGGCGTTTAACGCCCTTTCATCAGACGGTCTTTTTCACGCCCCCAATCACGCGCTTTTTCCGTATCACGCTTATCGTGTAATTGCTTACCTTTGGCTAAACCCACCTCAACTTTGACACGATTATTTTTCCAGTACATGGCTAAAGGCACAACAGTGTAGCCTTTACGATCCACAGCATTGTTCATGCGGGCGATTTCGTGAGCATGTAGTAGGAGTTTGCGCGTGCGGCGTGAATCGGGAATGATGTGTGTGGAAGCCGACAACAATGCCGTGATTTGTGCACCAAAAAGGAACGCCTCGCCCTTTTCCAGCAACACATAGCTGTCTTTTAATTGAATACGCCCATCACGCAGGCTTTTGACTTCCCAGCCTTGTAACACTAAACCTGCTTCAAAGGTTTGTTCAATGTAATACTCGTGACGTGCTTGTTTATTTAACGCGATGGTTTTGCCACCGGGTGTACTTTTCTTTTTCGGTTTAGCCATGTTTCAGTATGCAGATTGCGAAAGCATTAAATGATACGCAAGTTTCGCGCCAATGTGCATTCTTTTCGCCGAATCCATCATGGTCGTAGGTCAAACGATCCCCAAGACCAATTTCGCATAAGAAAAAACACACCCTAATGTAGCCGCCAGCGGAATACCCGCAATCCCCAACATGAGCCATAACATAAGACGTTTGAACACTGCTGTTTGTCGCCAAAAACGTGTGAATGTGTAAATAGCAATCAGTAACAGTTCAATCAGTGCTGTCCCCATGATCAAGAGCAACACAAGATCAATGGTTTCTCGGTAGCCGTTTAGAACCAACGAACTCAGCATGTGAAAGCCATAGGCAATAAAAAACCCTGGAACAAAAAGGGAAATCCAACTCACCCAAAATAAGGATTTTTGCCAGACAGCATAACCTTGCGTTGATATATTAACCATAACAGCAAACCTCACCCATGTGCTTTCACTCTAAGTGTAGTACAGTGTTTGTATAATAATGAGGAAGTAAGCCAATGATTAATTTCGACCATCTCAGCTCTACCGACATTGCACATTGCTTGCAACATCATGCCTTTGCGAATACTCACGATATACCCGCCGAGATTGCCGCTGCCAGTCATAAAGAGGCGGGAGTGCTGATTCCTTTCACACGCATTGCAGGGGCATGGCATCTGGTGTTTATCCGTCGCCCGCAGTCATTGCGCGACCGCCACAGCGGACAAGTTGCCTTTGCAGGAGGCAAACGTGAATCCAATGACCCCAATATTATTCATACTGCATTGCGCGAAGCAGAGGAAGAAATTGGGTTAAAACCCCAAGATGTTACCTTGTTAGGGCAACTGGGAACGCATCACAGCATTAGCCATTATCGGATCACCCCCATTGTGGGCTACATTCCGTGGCCTTACGATTTTCGACTGAATCCGACGGAAGTAGCCCGCTTGTTTACCATTCCGTTGGCATGGTTGGCGCATCCGCCGCATCATGAAATTCGCCAGCATCATTTGAACAGCATTAGCACGCCTGTTCCCGTGGTTTACTTTCAGGAATATGATAAGGAAATACTATGGGGGGCAACGGCTCGTATGACACTATCGTTAGTGCATTGTTTACAGCACGGACACCAAGCATGTGCCGCATAATGTCAGGCATCGCAATTCAGGTGAGTAGGTGCTAAGGTAAAGACACGGCGGGAAAAAAGAGAACACCCACAGCCTGATGGCGCGGTGGAGGAGGAGGAGGAGTAAACCTGCCACCAGTGCCGTGGGTGCTTGCAAATGATCCTGTGCTAGGAGGAGGAGGAGAGATGTACAGGATCACTCATCTTTTGCAATGCACAAATCTTATGAAATTTAGTGGCACTCAAACAAGCTACAATTTTTCAACCTTATGGTTAGAAAAGCTAAACTGATTAAATATACATCATATTGATTTTTTTGATCATCCTACTTGCCATGCTGCCTCTTCGCGCAGCCAATCCAAGAATGCTTGCACCGCACGCTGGCTGCCCATCGGCTGATGCGGACGAATCACATAATAAGATTGTTCTAACGGAATCTCAAAATCGAATGGCACACACAAACGCCCAGCATCGATGTCCATTTCTGCTAATGCCTTCAAACTCAATAGCACACCTTGTCCGTCGATCGCGGCTTCCATTGCCAATGCCACTTGGTTGAAATGCAAACCACGGTTCGGATTAACCCCTGTAATGTTCTGCGCCGATAACCAACGCCCCCAAGATGGGTGTCCTACATAATCGGTGTCATCATGCAATAGGGTATGAAAAGCTAAGTCTTGTGGCGTTCGCAATGGATGTGGGTGAAGACCATCCGTCAACGTAGGGCTGCACAATGGAACAGCAGAAACATTAAACAGCTTTTCTGCCTGACACCCCGCATAATGCCCCAAACCGAAACGGATCATAATGTCCACAGTGTGCGAACGGAAAAACATGTCCATCCCCTGTTCTGGCAGCACATCCGTATCTACTAAACTCGCATCGCCCTTGATTTGCATATCAATCTCAGGGTGACGACGCGAAAAACGATGCAATCGCGGTACTAACCACTTAGAAGCGAATGACGTTGTGGTAGCAACGGTGACACTTTCTGTCTGTTTTTCACCCCGCATTAAATGCACGGCTTCTGCCAAACTGTCAAAGGCTGTGCGCAATTTTGGCAAAGCGGCTTCAGCCCCTTTACTGAGAACAATCGAGCGATTTTTACGCTCTATTAACACAAAGCCGAGGAAGTCCTCCAAATATTTAATCTGGTGACTGATCGCGGCGCGGGTAACATTTAACTCCGCTGCGGCCTTGGTAAAACTCAAATGACGCGCAACCGCTTCAAAGGCGCGTAAAGCATTTAAGGGAGGTAATTGTTGTGACATTCGCTCATTATGCCTTGCATAAAGGTTTAACAGACAACTAATTGATTAAAATCAAAGAGACTTGCTGCACCGCAATAGTCGCTTTGACTTTAGTCAACATGCCAAGACTTCAATCATGAAACAATTCAATCCAACCACAGTTTTCTATGTTTGGAGTTTAATTTAATGAAAAAACTAACATTAGCCGCTTTATCTCTTGTGCTTGCTGCGGGTCAAGCCAGCTATGCCGACGGCACTATGCTGGAAACTGCAACCAAACAGGGCTGTTTTATCTGCCACTCATTACAACACAAGACAGGGCCGGCCATTCCTCTTGCACCTGCTTATGCCGACATCGCAGAACGTTACAAAGACGATCAAACAGCCGCCGACACCTTAGCACAACGCATCGTCAAAGGTACGGTCAATGACAAACAAAATTGGGAAGGCAAGGTAAATATGCGTTTCATGCCACCCAATGTCAACGTTACACCAGAAGAAGCTAAACAGTTAGCCGCATGGATCATCAGCATCAAGAAAGATGCCGTCAGTGAAGATGTCGTCACTCATGAAGGGATGCTGACCTTAGCCGCACAAAACGGTTGTATTGCCTGCCACGGCGTTGATAAAGAATCTGACAGCCACTACATTCCGTTAGCCCCTACTTTCCGCCAAATTGCTGCTCATTATAAAGGCAATGCGGATGCCAAGGCCACGCTGACTAATTCCATAATCAAAGGCACACTGGAAAACACCCAGAAAAAATGGCCTGAGGTTAATATGCGCTTTATGCCGCCTAACCCTGCATTGAAAGCCGAAGATGCTGATAAGTTAGCCACATGGATTCTGAATTTGCCAGAGCCTTCAGCTAGTACTACCCCTAGCAAATAACAATCCACTCTCATGCAAAAAAGGAGGGGCCAATAAAGCCCCTCCTACCCCCTGTTTACAAAGCAGAACCTGTCTACTTTGTAACGCTCGTAAACGTTCCCTTCACCGTGTTTATCCACAGACCAGTCGTCACAACCGTTTGCGCAGTACTCGCCGACTTATGGCGTACTTGAATGGTGTCTCCCGCTTTGACTTGTCCTTGTGCGTTTGTGTAAGTCCCACCATTGATGCGGTACTCACTATTGCTACTAATAAACACTGGCACTGGCGTGTTAATACCGCTTACCGTTACAACATTGGATACAATCCAAGTATTAAGTGCTACCCCAGTTTTTTTCACAAAACTAAAAGCATCGGGTGTTGCATCGCGGGCAACGGTAATGCTGCTGAAGGTCGTGCGGTAGGCCGAACCAATGCGAACCACTGTGTCAGTACGCGCACTAAAGCTGCTAGACGCGGTATGGCGAATTTGAACCGTATCACCCACTTTTACCGTACCATTTGCTGCTGTGTACACCCCGCCATTGATACGGTATTCACCACCTGAAATTGAAATGGTTGCAGGTGCAGTGATATTCGCCACGGTGGCAACCTCTGATTCGACCACGCTACCTAGCGCAACCCCTGTTTTGACAGCAAATGTCACGATATTGCGTGTGAAGGTTGCCGTACAGGTCGTGTCGGCTGCCAATGCAAAACCATCCACACAGGTCGCCACTGGTTGCCAGCCCATAAAAGTACTGCCACTGTCTGCTGTTGCCACTAATTTAATATTAGTACCAGCCGTGTAATTGCCACTGGCAGTTGTACCAGTCACTGAACCAGAACCTGTCCCTGTCGTGGCTGCCGTAAAACGATAGCCATTAGGTTTTAACACCACACTGCGTGGGTATGCTTCCTGATAGGGAATGGTTACTTGGGTTGTAGTACCACTGGCAGTCACGGTAATGTCACTGGCCTCTTGCTCGGTACTTTGCTTTTCCCACAAGCCATTCAATGTAACGACAAAAGCAGTGCGGTTTTTCAATTGTGATGAACTAGCACTTAAGTGCAATGCCCCTTGTGTATCACGCTTCCACAGATAAGCACCTGCGCGGTTCACCGCACTGACTTCTGAAGCAGGTAATGAACTAGGCACACTGAAAACAGCTAATGCCTTGGTTTTATTCACTGCATCATTAAAAAAGTGGTATTGCGCCGTGCGAGCCATTGCAACAGGAGCGGTCGTGGTATTTGCCATCGCTGTCGCGTATGCTTCCACCTGACCTGCGGTTGGTTTGACAAACACGGTATATTCCGCAGATTGCCCTTGTGGTGCTGCGCCGTGGTCAAACCACGCACGAGTAAATGAGGCGGAAGTTGGGGTAAAACTACCCTTTCCTGCGATAAATTGATCCCGTGTGTCGTAAAACGGCGCACTGCCCGAACCAGCCCAATAACTGGACAAAGCGTATGTCCACTCTTGTGTTCCACGCGCGATTTTCACCGCAGGGTTGCTAGGTGTTGCATGAATGTAATACGCCGTGCCATTAGCATCCAAAAGGGTATGACCGCCTCCGGCTGGAAGTTCCCAATTCCCCGTTTCCGTGTGTGCTGCACCATCGATAGTGACCGCTTCTTCTTCAGGCGCGTTATGTGCCTGCTGAATCAAACCTGTGTGCACATTACCCGTCGCGGATGAGGTAATGTTATTCGTCACCAGCACAATACGATTACCCAAGAAGAACGCACTTTTATCCGAAGTCGCGCCATGATACATCCAGACCCCACTTTCACGCAGGTTAGCTGAACCCATCAAATCACTTTCACCCGAAAAATAGGCTGGCGAACGGAAATATAACAATTCTGTCAACGATAAATCGTGTGTCGTCACATTCGGGAAATAATTAGGATTCCAACCTTCGTAGCGATAACCAGAATCCACTTCGTTGGGGACGCGCCCATCACGACCTTGTGCGTAAATCATCAATGAGCCGTGTAACGCTTTGAGGTTGAAATGATTCAAATAACCAACCCCATCATAGGATTCACCACCGCGCCAATAATTATTTGCACCACGAATCGAAGCCATCCAATCCGCGCCACGATGCACAGCAACACCATTCGTCGTGTGCGAATAATGCCCTTGCAACGTAGCGGTATAAAACGGCGACGTTGAATCCACCGCGCTAGGTAATGCCAACGAACGCCATTCTAAAGGCAACGCGCTGTTACCCTCACCCGCTTTTTTAACAGCGGCATAAGCCATTTCCAGATCATCACCGACCACAGTATGTTGGTAAGCGGCTGTTAAATCAGCAGCAGCCTTCAAGAACGCTACGCTACGTCCCACGCCACCGTCTGTCAAATCCGCCTCCGAAGGTAATTCCGCACGCATCTGCATGTGTAATGGATGAATCCCACCCGTTGTAGAAAACGCCCAGGCTAATGCTGCCTGACGCACACGCTTTACTGCTTTCTCACTGTAATCACTGCTAAAACCAGCAGATGACATATCCGTGTGGAATTGAACGGTAGGCAAAAACTCATAATCTGCATAAGAAATATGATAGCCTGAATGATGAATAATCGAACCATCCTGCGGAATTAACTGTACCGTTGGACTAATTGTGCCTGAATCCCAATTCATGGTACTAACCAGACTCACGTCCAAACCACGCCGCACCAATTGCAATAACTGCCATTTACGCGGACTATCCGACATTGCCCCTAATGCTTTAAATGCCATAGGGAAATAGTTGTAATAAATATCTAAAGAAGCGGTAGCGTTTTCAATCAATAAATCATCGCCACCTGTAATGTAGAAAATACTAAGTGCTAATAAATCCCGCTCCTCAGTCGACAACACATTGTCTTCAATGCGTAAAATCCCCCACGGATTCTGATTACGGTAAGTATAACCATTACCTAGCCATGCAGGATTAACATAACCTGGCAAATACTTCTGATCTAGGAAATGCTCAATAACATCACGATAAACTGCTGCAACTTGCACCCGTTGCGTTGCATTAGCCTTGGCATATAAGGCAACCAGACGATTGGTTTTTGGTAGAAAATCCCCTGAATAAGTTGCTGGCTTTGTTAAATCTGTTTGTGCTGCATCCGATTCTGATTTGACCACGATACCACGTCCCGTTAAGACATTGCTTGTGGCATCTCGGGATAAACCAAAATAACTGCGAATAGCTAAAGCTTCGTCTAACTCTGCCTGAGTCAACCCTGTGCTAGTCAAGGTCAGCTTAGGAACAAAATAGATACTATTGAATTTAGCTAAAGATTGTGCCTGTTCGGTACTGAGCGAACTAGGCTGATCCTGCCCATGAGGATAGTAAGACTTAAAATCCCAATTAAAACTAGGTGTAGCAAGACCGACCCCCGGCCATAGCATAAAGGCCATCAACGAAGACAGCCCCAACCGTCGAATTAGCTCCATAATCATTATCCCCATCAAATAATAACGCTAACGATAAAACAATTAGAAATACTAATTAATGATATATAATCAAGCGCGTTACAGACAAGAATTAATTTATTAGTTTCAATAAAAAAACATAACAACCTTCACGGATAGCTAATTTTACAGCAAAATGATCAATATATAGACAAATTTAACACTGCCATCATTTATCTCGGTAAAACAAGTTCCAAGTATCAAATGGGTAAATTTTGCCGTCAGGCTCGACAAAGTGGGTACACGAACGCTTGACTGACCCCACATCGAAATCGTAACGATCCATAAAACTCATGATCACAATGCGGAACACATTGTCGTAAGTTAAACCTTCGCTTTGGATACGCGGTAAACAACACAGCAGAGTTTGAAGGTTTTCTGTGGTTTGTTCGCTACACGCATCCAGCGAGAATAACTTCAGGAAAGCGTCTTTTAGTCCCGCGCTTTTTTCAAAGGTAATGGTATTATCCA
>CAZEQX010000106.1:0-8788 GCA_964514635.1 uncultured Thiothrix sp. | reverse complement strand
ATTTGGACAAATGCGGGGAAATTCTGGGTGCGCGTTTGAACACCATCCACAACCTGTATTACTACCAGGAATTAATGCGCGATATTCGTGCGGCGATTACGGAAAATCGCTTTGAAAGCTTTGTCAGCGAGTTTTACGCGATGCGTCAATCTCCCCCCTCATAAGCCATGATTCCACTAGGCAGTCGGCATAGGGGTTGTATCTGAATGTAACAAATCTATCATATTCAGCGTGCTACTATGCCGCTGTGTCAATTATGTGAAACAAGGGATGAAGAAACAAATTTTATGTGTCGAAGATGAAGCGGGCATTCGGAATATGATCCGTTTCTCATTAGAGCGTGAAGGCTATACCGTGTTGGAGGCCGTCGACGCAAAACAAGCACGCGCACAGGTCGCGACCGCCGTGCCTGATTTAATGCTGATTGACTGGATGCTCCCTGATCTTTCCGGCCCTGAATTGATCAAGCGTTTCCGTCGTGACGAACTCACACGCGATGTACCGATCATCATGTTGACCGCTAAAACCGAAGAAGAAGACATGATTTACGGTCTGGATGCTGGTGCTGATGATTACTTAGCCAAGCCCGTTTCGCTGAAAAATCTAAGTGCTCGTATCAAAGCGTTATTACGCCGCACGGAAGGTTTTGGCGACCAACGTGTATTGGTTGCCGGACGTTTACAGTTAAATCAAGACGCACATCAATTACGAATCGACAACAGCCCTGTACACTTAGGCACGACGGAATATCGTCTGTTAGAGTTTTTTATGCAACATCAAGGCAAAGTCTACTCGCGTGCGCAACTGTTGGATTTTGTGTGGGGACAAACCACCTACATCGAAGAACGCACCGTGGACGTACACGTTTTGCGTTTGCGTAAAACACTCAAGCAATATCAAGCTGATAATGTGATTCAAACCATCCGTGGTGCTGGCTATATGTTTAGCACGGGAGAAACCCCTTGACCGATTATTGGAATATCGAAATACGTCGTATCTTATGGGTACTCGCGACGGGTTTTTTGTTGGCGATCCTCAGTGGTTATTGGCAACCTGCCTTTTTGCTCGTCTTAAGTGGGTATATTGGCTGGACGCTCTTTAAATTGCGCCAATTACAATCTTGGCTAATTAACGGGCAAAAACCTGACGACATGCCCGATAGCGATGGCGCTTGGGAACAAATCGCTTACCTTGTTCATAAAGCCAAACAAAAAAGCGAAAGCCGTAAAAAACAACAGTTGGAATTGCTGATTCGTTTTAACAATATCTTATCGGTATTACCGGATGCCGCCGTGCTACTGGATGAAGGCAATCACATCCAATGGGCGAATAAATCCGCCAGCGCACTGTTGGGCATTCACGAAAAAACCGACATCGGGCAGCGCATTGATAATTTGGTACGCAACCCCGACATTCACAAAGCCTTGGCGGAAAACAGCGAAAAAGATGTGCGCTTTATTGGCCCACGCGATGATAGTCTCACGCTATCGGCGCGTATCCTACCTGTACAAGGTGGCTTACGCTTATTGAATGTACGCGACATTAGCCAGGGCATTCAATTACAAAAAACCCGTAAAGCGTTTATTGCGAATGCCTCGCATGAACTGCGTACACCGCTGACTGTAATGATGGGTTACATGGAACTGTGCGAGAGCGACCCCGATTTACCCGCGCATTTGCAGTTTCCACTGCAACAATCGCGTGAACAAGCGGAACGAATGCAGCAAATCATTAGCGATATGCTCACACTTTCACGTTTGGAAAATCAAGAAAATGCTCCCGTGAGTGGCAAACCGATTAATATTCCACGCATGTTGAGCAATTGTGCGGCTGCATTACGCGATACCGTTGCGAACAGCACGCATGACATTTCAACGGATATTGACACAGCACTATACCTAAACGGTTCAGAGCAAGACATTAGCAGTGTGATAACCAATTTATTAGGGAATGCCGTGCAACACACGCCAGCAGGCACGCACATTCATGTGAAATGGCAACAAAAAAAATCAGGGCATGTGTGTTTATCCGTGGAAGATAACGGACCGGGGATTCCCAAAGAACACATCCCACACTTAACCGAACGTTTTTACCGTGTCGACAGCAGTCGTTCGCGCGAAAGCGGCGGAACTGGGTTAGGGTTAGCTATCGTTAAACATGTTATGCAACGTCATAACGGTTATTTAACCATTAAAAGTCGCCCTGGTCACACGCGCTTTCAAGTGTGTTTTCCCGACTATCGCCTCATTAATGTCGCACAAACCGCAACACCTGCTTCATAACCCGCAGGTGTGCAGTGTTATTTTAGAACAATTCTGCAAAGCCGTATTGTTGAACCTTACGGCTGGCAACGTCCACCGCGTAGCATAAAGCCTCTGCCAACGTTCGCCCCGTCACAAGCGCGTGAATTAACCCCGCATTAAACGCATCCCCCGCACCGTTACTGTCCACCACCGTTATCTGAGGTGCTGGCGCATGGAACACTTCACCAAGCTGATCAATAGCCCATGCACCTTCCGCCCCCCAAGTACAGGTCATCCACATTGCGCCATGTTGTTGCTGTTGTTGCCGTAAGAAACTTTCAGCATCGTGAAAGCCACAAGTTTGGGCATAATCACGCGAAAACAGGGCAATATCCGCCAATGACACCAGTGCTTCCAAACCTTCTCGTACTTTTTCCAATTCCAAAGAGATCGGTTGGTCAATCAAGGTATCCCGCGCATAACGCAGCATGGGGGCTAATTGTTCGACATTGCGCCCTTCAAAATGCAGCCAGTCATAATGCTCTACTGGAATCGCTTGCAGTGTTTCTGCCGCTAACTCAGGTAAATCGCGGTAATGCACAATCGTGCGGCTACCCGTTTGCTGGTTCAACAAAATGTGGGATTGCGGGGTCTGACCTTGCGCTGTTTGCAGGTATTGCAGCCCGATCCCCTGTTGTTGTAGGCGTTGTATGAGCATGGGCGCGAGGTGATCTTGTGCAACAACGCCGACAAAATCACAACGATGACGGTTATTTGTTAGTACTTTCAGGGTGTTAATGGCATTACCACCACAGTCTACCCATTGTTGTACAGCGCGTAATTCTTCGTCTTCTTGCGGGTAGTGATCCACCACACTAAGGGTATCGAAGGTGGCATTACCCACGACTAAAATAAAACTCATAAATTTTTCTCATCTATTGCAGCATTTTCTTAATTCTGGTGGTCGTACAACGACAGGGCAAAATCATAACGCGACAGGGGACAATACAATGTTTAAACAATTAGGGGGCATTTTCCTCCTGCTGTTACCGTAGCACTACGCAGGCGCGAACACCGATTTAATGATGCGCATTGTAGGGGGAAATGCCGCCGGACAGAATGCTTGGCCTTCTGTTGTGGCTATCAAAAATACCGCAACAGGGGAAATCTTATGCGGCGGCAATCTCATCCACCCCTCATGGGTGCTTACAGCAGGGCATTGCATTAGGCGACAGCGGCGAGCCGCTGATGGTGCTGCAAAATGGTATCTTCCGCCAAGTTGGTATTGTTAGCCAAGGCGACTAGCTTGGCGTGGGCGACTGCAATAAATGCAGTGTATTATCCAGTTCGATTTGCTTGCGTAGCAGTTTATTGACACCAAACGGCACAAACCGCGCTAACGCAACACCCATCACACCCAACACAAACACACTGCTTAACACGGGGTTCACCACACTGTCCGCACCGATAAAGTGGCTGAACCCCCAGAATCCTGCAATGAATCGCGCCACAAACAGCATCAAAGCCGCCAATAATAAAACCGTCGAAGCATGTAACAACGCCCCACCCGCTTGGTTTACCCACGACCAGCGCGAACGCTGCTGCTCTGCGGCTCGTTCGTATTGCAAAGAACGCTGGCGTATTTCCCGCTGCACACGTTTTTGTGCTGCATCCAAAATCAATTGGCAAATCTGCCGCTCACGATACCGCAAAGTGACATAGGGCAAATGTTCCATCACCCGCAAATGTTGCCCGATCACCTGACGAAACAATAAATTCGGGTCAATCCGATCCGGCAAACTCATGTTAGCCAGCGCATTGCTCTGCCAGTGATGTTGGGTATTGTGCTGAATACGCTTAACATGTACCACACGCAAATCACGCAACATCCCTGTGATTTCAAGTTGCTGAACAAAGTCCGGCTCGGCTTGTGCTTGCACATAGTAAATCGGTGAACACGCCACGATTTTTGCCAACTGTCGAGCGGCTGCATTAATTTCACCCGCAGCACTCATGTAACGCGACAATTCGTAGCGATATTCCACATCAGGGTTGGGGTGCATGTGCAATACCTGCAAACTCGCCTCCACCGCACCGCCGAAATTCCGCAAGCCATAACGCACATCCGCTAAGTGACGCAAGATAAACAAGGCAAAGGATGGGTCACGACTTTGCGCCTGATTCGCAGCCAGATTGAAGTGAAATTCTGCATCTTGTAAACGTCCACACAAAAACTGATACATCCAGCCCAGCTCAAAACGGGCGCGGTAATCGTAATAATTAACGCGCAACGCATCTTTCAACATGTGTTCTGCCAACAGCAAGTGCTGTTGTGCATCGGATGAACACACAACCAAAGATTCGGACAATTTCTTACTGGCAAAATCCGCCTCCATCCCTGCACGGTACAAGGTAAAACTCCCATTGCACGTTTGCAGCAATTGTCTTCGCAAGTGTTCCCGCCCTTTAAGCAGGTGCAAACCCTGCGTGGCAACTTGTGATGCCAATACTTCGACTTGCGGGCGCAGGCTATGTAGGACATCATCCACACTTCCCATGCGGATTAAATTGCGACGAATGCCTGTTTCTAGCAAACTATAAACATGCTGGCGGTTCATGGCCTGCAATGGCACAAGGTACTCCAGATTCAGGCGATGGAAGGTATTTCGCTGGTGTTCAGGAAAAAAAATACTCTGCACATGACGTACTTCTAGTCCTTTAGACATATTATCGGCATCCATATTGGTATTAAGGTTGTCTTATCAATAATATAGTTCGTTTTTAAAATTTTCTTCATTACGGTGCATGTGTTGTAACATTTCGCCCCCGCTTTTTCAGGGATGAATTGAGTACCCGCGCACCGAATCTGGTATGCTTTAGTACACTTTGAATTAAGACAGAACATTTAGGAGTAAACCCATGCCCTGGAATGAACCGGGAGGAAATCAACAAGACCCTTGGACAGGGAAAAACCGCAATAACAAAGATGGAGTCGACGAAGTGCTTAGCAAACTCAATCAGGCATTGGGTGGGCTATTCGGCTCTGGGCGTGGCGGTTCACCTCAGGATAATAACAACGGTACGAAAGGTGTTGTTGGCCTATTGGTTTTGCTAACTGGTGGCTGGTTACTATCTGGTTTTTACACCGTTGATGCACGTCAACAAGCCTTAGTCATGCGTTTGGGGGCTTATCAAGCTACCACAGGAGCTGGCTTGCACTGGCATTTGCCTTATCCGATTGAGACCACCGAAATCATTGATGTTGAGCAAAACCGTAGCGCACAAGACCGCAGCACCATGCTCACAAAAGATGAAAACATCATTGATATAGCTGTTTCTGTGCAGTACAAAATTCGTAACCCTCAAGATTACGCCTTTAATGTACGCAATGTAGACTTTGCAGCCGACCAAACCCAAGGCACGCTGTATCAAGTCATGCGTGGTGCAACACGCGAAGTTGTCGGGCGCAATGACATGGACTTTATTCTCAAAGAAGGCCGTGAACAGATTGCCATTGATGCACAAACCCTAATGCAAAGCGTCCTTGACAACTACAAGTCCGGTTTACAAATCATCAAAGTCAACCTGACTTATGCAGAAGCACCTACCGAAGTCAAAGATGCTTTCGATGACGCTAACCGTGCGCGTGAAGATGCAAACCGCTTCCAAAACGAAGCAGACACTTATGCCAAAAAGGTTGTGCCTGAAGCCAAAGGCCGCGCGGCACGCTTGCTCGAAGAAGCCGATGGCTACAAGCAAGAAACCATTGCCAAAGCAGAAGGTGATGCAGCGCGGTTCTCACAATTGGTCGCAGAATACCGCAAAGCACCAGACATCACGCGAGAACGTCTGTATCTGGAAACCATGGAAAACGTCATGGCAGGTAGCCGTAAAGTGGTCGTTGATACCACCAAAAGCAATAACATGATGTATTTACCGTTAGACCCAACAGCTCAAACCAACACTGGTGATAAAAATGCGGCAGCCGCTGCGGCTCAGGCATTACCGACTTTATCAACCAATGCGCCTGACAAACCCAAAGACAGCAATGCGCCTCAAACTGCACCAACACCGCCAGCCACTGGCGATGCCAACGACGCTGCCCGTCCACCTCGTGTTGAAACGTCTACCATGCGGGAGGGTCGCTAATGGAAACTAGAAACCTTATCTACACGGTTATCGGTGCAATCGCATTATTGCTGTACAGTTCTTTGTACACGGTTGATCAGCGGGAACGTGCTATCCTTTTTAAATTCCGCGAAATTGTGGATGCTGACATCCAACCTGGTTTGCACTTCCGTATTCCGTTTATTCATACGGTAAGCAAATTTCCAGCACAAATTCAGACATTCACCTCCAATTCAGAACGTTTCCTGACTGGAGAAAAAAAATATGTCATGGTAGATTTCTTCGTTAAATGGCGTATTCAAGATTTTTCTGCATTTTATCGCTCCACAGGTGGTGGACGCATCGGCGACGCAGAAAACCGCTTGGAGCAAATCATGAAAGATGGCTTGCGCAATGAATTTAGCCGCCGCACCATCGAAGAAGCCCTTGTTGCTGAACGCGACAACATCATGCATGGTTTGGAAGTCAAAGCGAACGAAATCGCAAAACAGTTAGGTATCGAAATCATCGACGTGCGTGTGAGTAAAATCGACTTTCCCGATACGGTGAGTGACTCAGTATACCAACGGATGCGTTCCGAACGTCAGCGCGTTGCCCAAGAATTTCGTTCTGGCGGTCAGCGTGAAGCCGAGAAAATCAAAGCTATCGCTGACCGTGAAGCCACGGTCATCATGGCGGAAGCGTACAAAAGTGCAGAGAAAATTCGGGGTGAAGGTGATGCCAAAGCTGCCGAAATCTATGCCACAGCCTATCAACAAGATGCTGAGTTTTTCTCGTTCTACCGCAGCCTCGCCGCTTATCGCAATACGCTGGGTAAGCCAGGTGATGTAATGGTGATAGAGCCGGATTCCGAGTTCTTCCGTTACTTCAAACACAAGAACAACCAATAACGCCCATGGTGACTTCACTGTGAACGTTAATTGGCATGATCTATTCAATGCTCTAGCACTCGTGCTTATTCTGGAGGGGTTGTTGCCGTTCGCCAGCCCCTCCCGTCTCAAGCAAACCTACGCACAACTGCTGAACTTGCCAGACAAAACCTTACGAAGCATTGGTCTGGTAAGTGTCATTGCTGGTATCCTATTGCTCTTTCTGAACTGACTAGCTGAAACATGCCACAAACAGACCAATATTGGGCACTCCCGGATGGGATTAGCGAAGCCCTGCCCGATGAAGCCGACCGTTTAGAGCAACTCCGCCGTGAATTGCTGGATTTATATGCCACTTGGGGCTACCGCATGGTAATGCCACCGCTGGTAGAATTTATGGAGTCATTGCGTACTGGACACGGCACGCATCTAGACGTACAAACCTTCAAACTCACCGACCAATTGAGTGGGCGAATGATGGGGGTACGCGCCGATATGACCCCACAAATTGCGCGAATTGATGCGCACAAATTAAAAACCGAACATCCCAACCGCCTATGCTACATTGGCAGCGTGCTGCGCACGCGGGCATTCCATCGTGATGGTTCGCGCTCACCCTTACAAGTTGGTGCGGAACTGTTTGGTCACGCAGGTCTGGACAGCGACGCAGAAGTGATTTCACTGTTGCTGGAAACCTTACAACACAGCCGAGTCACCGATGTGGTGCTGGACATTGGGCATGTGGGTATTTTCCGCACGTTAGCGCGTGAAGCACAGTTCACCGCACAACAAGAACGCGCGTTTTACAATATGTTGGAACGTAAATCGTTGCCTGAAATTGAAGCGTGGTTACACAGTGCAAACCTGCCTGTCATCATGTGCGAATGGTTGCGCCGCCTGCCTTGTTTACACGGTGATGCCAGTGTATTGGTACAAGCTCGCGACATCTATGCCAATGCCCACCCTGACATTCAGACGGCGTTGGATTACCTTGGTACACTAGTAGAGCGCATTAGTGCGCAATTCCCAAGCTGCACGATTCACATTGATTTAGCAGAACTTAGCGGTTACGACTACCACACTGGCATTACTTATGCTGCGTATGTCCCTGGCATCGGGCGTGAAATCGCACGCGGTGGGCGTTACGATGGTATCGGTGAAGCATTTGGGCGGGTGCGTCCGGCGACAGGTTTCAGCACCGATTTACGCACGTTGGCGAAATTTGCACAACAGGCCTCGACTCCGCGTGTATCCAGCCTCATTTTCGCCCCTGCGATGCAAGACCCACAACTTGACACACGCATTCGCAGCCTACGCCAGCAGGGTTTACAGGTTATTCGCGGCCTAACAGATTCATCAGCAACCCCGCAAGACTTGGGGTGCTCACAACAATTAATGCAACAAAACGATGGAACATGGCAGGTCGTCACTGTGTAACAGAGTCGACTAGGCCAAACCACACAAGTGCTTGACCAATTTAAGTTTTATTTTTAAGCGAGATTGACATGGGAAAATTTGTCGTTGTATTGGGTACGCAATGGGGCGATG